>JADMIM010000235.1 GCA_015478585.1 Thermaceae bacterium
GGCTACGCCCAATTCAGGCATCTCACCCCTTTTCTGGACGTTAGCCATTCTATCGGTATTCGCCTTCCCGCTCTATTCGCACCTTCTGACCGCGCTCCCGCGCAAGCAGACAGCTACACCCTGGACCCGCCACTTTTCTGCTGTGCTCGCTGACGCGGGCGTCAATCTGCTGCACGCCCTCGTAACCCTTACGTTTCTCGCGCACAGAGCCTACTTGATGGTGGATGCGGTGGGGCTGACGCTCTGGCGAATGCTCGTCACTCACCGCCATCTCCTCGAGTGGGTAACAGCAAGTGATGCTCAGCGCACGCTTGGAAACGCCCCGCTCGACTACCTGAAGCGGATGTGGCAGGCAACGGCCTTCTCTATCGCCGTCGCCCTTGCCCTAGCTGTTTGGAAGCCGGAGGCGGCTTTGCTGGCCGCGCCATTCCTTATCGCCTGGGCGCTCTCGCCTGCTGTCGCGTACCTCCTGAGCAAGCCGTATGTGCCGGAAATGTACACTGTTACCGAGGAGGACCGGCTATATCTACGCCGCACCGCACGCAAAAGCTGGCGCTACTTTAAGGAGTTCGTGGGGCGGAGAGACCGGTGGCTTGCGCCCGATAACTTTCAGGAGGACCCTAAAGGCGCTTTGGCACACCGCACTTCGCCCACCAACCTGAGCCTCCTCCTCCTCTCCACCCTCTCGGCGCATGACCTGGGATACATTACCCTCTCGGACCTGGTTGCGAGAATTGACCGCACTCTGCTGAGCATGGAGAAGCTCGAACTGTATAACGGCCACTTCTACAACTGGTACGATACGCTTACGGGTAAGCCTCTGCCACCCAACTACATTTCGACCGTAGATAGCGGCAACCTGGCGGGGCACCTCCTGGCTCTCAAGAACGGGTGCGCGGAGCTGCTCCACACCCCTCTTTTCTCGCCCGCCATACTCAAGGGATTACGCGACCTCACCGAGCTTATTGGAAATGAGCTGGAAATGTTGCGCAAAGAGGGTAGCGCACGGGGACGTGGCGGGGGAGGAGCAGGAACGCCGGCTGACGTGCGTTTGATACCGGAGTG
>JADMIM010000236.1 GCA_015478585.1 Thermaceae bacterium
AACTGCTGGAATTGTGGAACATAATGATGCATCAGCACGCCGATCCGGCTGACTGCCTATGAAGGACACGATAAAAATCGAGAGCAACACACCCACCGACTGCACAGGTGGGGACAGGCAGGAGGCATGACTGTTCAAAATCCTAGACACCCGCTCAAGGTGGTGCACATGAGACCACTGCCGAGGGCCTCCAACCGAAATTTCTTAAGGCCACGGATGACGATGATGCAACGGCCATGGTCGAGGAAAAGGCTGAAAACTATGGTGGAACAATCGGAAGGCCTGGTGAGGCTCAAGGTGAAGCATGCGAAGGTGGAACAACAAGAACTGACATCCTAGAGCCCTGGGCATGGTGATATGGGCTTCTGCGTACTGGCGACGGCGCTCCGGCGCTCCGGTCTTGATCTCCACTGGTAGCGGGGCCCACGACTGAGCCGCCCGGCCGAGGGATACCCATGGTGTGAGCAGCCCGAGCACGGTTGGTGGGGGGCGAGGCCACCAACACTGGGGGGCGAGGCCAGTGTCCCGGGGGTGGAGGGTGCACCCCAGGGACCGTGCAGAGCTGAGCTCGACGTGTCCTTCGACCGGTGGTACCGCATGCTTGAGGCCCCAGTCCGCGCTGGCAAATGGTGAAAGCGCAAGGAGCTCCGTCGCGGCAATCTGTGACCCCAGGGCTCTAAAAAAATATACAACCTGAGGAAAACATCCAAGGCGACAAGCCGGGCTGACCCGTGGTGAACTGTAGGAGTGAAAGCGGTCATACGTGCCTGAAACAACCCAAGGGCTCTTTCTTAGCGCCCAGATGACCTGCCAAAAAACTGTGGTGGTGACGAAAGTATGTATATATAGAAGAACCGAGCGGATGTCATGGCAAAAGGCCAGGAGTGCATGGTCATACAGAGTGCCTGTTTTAGGCCAAGGCAGGCCACCTGTTTTAGGCCAAGGCAGGCCGGGTACGATGTGTGGTGGAGGAGAGCATCAAGCGGGCAGCGGCACTGGGTGCTGTGCGCTCCAGCGGATGACTGGCTGTGCGTCCGGCAGGGCGTCCACTGTGCAGA
>JADMIM010000015.1 GCA_015478585.1 Thermaceae bacterium
CCTTTATAGGCCAGTTGGTCTATAAAGGCGCACTGTGCCGAGGCCGGGTCGGCGCTCACGCCGTAGACTTCTGCGCCCAGAGCGTGAAAGGTGTCGTATAGCTGGGCATAGTGCTTACCCTGAACGGTGCAGCCAGACGACTTGGCCTTGGGATAAAACCACAGCACGATATACCGCCCCTGGGCGACCAGTTCGGCCAAGTGGATGGTTTTGCCGTTGGAATCCTCGAGGCTGATGAGCGGAGCCGGGTCGCCGGGAGAGAGTTTCATGGCCCAAGTATGGAACCATTCAGATTAGGGCAGGTGTGGGCTGGGGTCAAAAAGCAGGTTGATTGTAAAATGCTCGAGTGAACCCCTATGCCCACCGTATCCTGAGCCTGCTAGAAGACCGCGACCCCCTGGCTATCCTGTCCGAGACCCCCCAACGCCTAGAAACCCTGGCCCCAGCCCTCTCGAGGCGAGCTGGGCAAAGCTATGCGCCCGGCAAATGGACGGCCCTGAAGCTTATGTGCCATCTGGCTGATGCCGAAACCAGTATGGCCTTCCGGTTGCGGCAAATTGTGGCTGGGGTCGAGGTAATTCAGCCCTGGGATCAGGATGTATGGGCCAAACCCTACTCCAAGCTCTCGCTCACCCTGGCGATGTCCACCTTTCTGGCAGTACGGGCCTGGAACCTGGCCTGGCTCGAGGCTTTGGACGGGGCCGAGTGGCAGCGCAGCTACACCCACCCTGAGCGGGGGCCAGAGACCTTTGAAATTGCCCTTCGCCTACTGGCCGGACACGATCTGAACCACTTGAGGCAGCTCGAGCAGATCGCTGCGCAATCCACCGGAAAATAACCCCTAGATTTTCGCCTCGAAGACATTCTGTAAACATTGGGCCTTCATGGGGCCGTGTTATTCTCATCATCAGGAGTGGTGATGCAAAGGCGATTGGGGATGATCTGCACCCGGTGGTTCGGGGTGGGATTATTGTTGTTCTTGTCCTTTGCCCCTTTCGCGGCGGCCCAGATTTTTGGGGTCGCCCAGGCTCACCCCACTGTCACCGAACTGGCCTCGGGCAACCCTGCTCCCTGCTGCGCCATGAATAGTCCCCAATGCCTGACCGGTGGCAGGTACTGCAGCTACTATAGCTGGGATAGTGGGCAGATTAGGCCCACGGTCTTGATGGAACACTGGCTGGGCTCGGCAGGCGATCCCAGCGTTTACTCGCACGCGGAAGCCGTTCCCGAACCACCGCCCAAAGCCTTAACCTCATCGAGCGCTCTAATTGTGGTCTTCCGGCTTTATCGCGGCTTCCGCTATTTTGGCCGCGACTCGTGGCCGCAAAGAAGGAGCTTGATACGGTCTTTCTAACCCAGTGGCTGGCCCTATTCTTTCTGCAAACTAGAAGGAGAGTTCCTATGCCCGTACTCCACCGTAAACGTAGCCTGCGTCAAAGGCCCGAGCCCGGTCTCGCAGAACCCACTTTTCCTCGGCGAATGGGCCGGGCTCGAGGGCGATGGCAATGAGACCAGCCCTCGGTTTGGTACTGCTCTTGAACCTGGCGCTGGCCCAGACCCCGGTGGGTCAACTCTCTACCCGTGATGCCCACGCCCTGCTGTGGCTCCCCAACGGACAGATTTTGCTAGGGCATCACGACGGCATACAGGTTTCTGCTGACGGGGGTAAAAGCTGGCAAAATCTGATTGCCCGTCCCAATTGGGATGCCATGAACCTGGCCTGGGACGGTAAGCGCTTGATCGTGGCCGGGCACGACGTGTACGCCGAAAGCACCAACCTCAAAACCTTCCGAAACCTGCAACCTCAGGGCCTGTCTGGCCTCGACCTGCACGGGTATGCCCTTGATCTCAAGAACCCTCGGCTGCACTACGCCTACGAGGCGGGCGGTGGGCTGTACCGTAGCCAGGACGGGGGCCAGACCTGGAGCAAGCTTCCTCAAGGCACTCCAATAATGACCGTGGGGCTGGATGGAACGCTGTATCTAGCCGCACCAGGGCTAGGTCTGCTGCAAGAGCGGGGCCAGAGCCTACAGCCCATCTCTGGCCCTGAACCCGATCTTTTTGTGCTGCGGGTGGCTTCGGATGGAAGTTTATACCTTGGAGGGAAGCAGGGTTTGTGGGTACGCACCGCCTCTGGCTGGAAGAAACTCGCGCCGGGGCCGATAATCACTCTGGCAATAAACCCCAAGAACCCCACACAGTTGGTGTGGATAGATAGCACAGGCCGAATCTGGCGTAAGTGACGGAGAAAATATATGGCAAAGCAACCCCTGAAATACAGTTCCAAACCTAAACCCTTTCCCTGGGTAGCCACTCTAATCGCAGCTCTAGCCGTAGTTATCCTGGCGGGGGCGGGCTGGGCCTGGTGGCAAAGCCGTCAGAGCGTGGACACCTTTCAGGTACTGGTAACCCAAGGCCAACCTGCGCTCAGCAAGGTACAAACCGGGGTGGATGCCGGACGCACCCATGTCGAGCAGGGGCGGGCGGTGGGTTATGCCAGTCGCCCAGCCACCTCTGGCCCGCACTGGCCGACCTGGGTAAATGCGGGATTCTACACCGAGGAGCGCCCTGCCGAGACCCTGGTGCATTCCCTCGAGCACGGCAACGTTGTGATTTATTACGACCAGCCCGACGAGACCGCGCTGAACACCTTAAAGGATTGGGCCGGGCGCTTCCGGGGTCAGTGGGACGGAGTGGTGGTAGTGCCCTACAAAGGTCTGGGTCAGAATATACTGCTCACCGCTTGGAATAAGTCACTGCGCCAGGAACGCTTCGATCCCGCTGGGGCTGCCGCTTTTATAGATGCCTTCCGGGGCCGGGGGCCGGAGAATCCGGTGCGATGAGGGTTTGGGTGGGCTGGTTGGTGTTAGTGGGTCTGGCCCTGGGTTTGTTAGCTTTCGGCGGCACTTTGGCAGGAGTGGCTCAGAGTCTCTACTTCTGGGCTAGTCAGCCTTATTCTTGGCTGGCCGAACCGCTCAACACCCTGCGACTAGGGCTGGGGTTTCCCTTGTTGGGAGCCTTTTTGTTAGGTTTGCTGGGAGCCCTGGCCCCCTGTCAGCTCTCGACCAATGCTGCGGCCCTGGCATGGTTCGCTCAGGGTGCGGCGCGGGGCACGATCTGGACACGGCTGGGCTGGTTTCTCCTGGGCAAAGCGCTGGTTTATCTGGCGCTGGCGGGGATAGCAATGTGGGTATTCGGAGGCCATTTCACCGCTCCCGGAGCTTTCTTCACAGGGGTACGCCGGGTACTGGGGCCGCTGATGCTGGTTCTGGGATTTTCCCTGCTAGGGTTGATCCGACTGCCTGGCCCTAGCCTGGGCATCGGGCGGCTGGGAGCCTGGGCTGCGACCAGGGGCGGCAAGTTGGGAGCATTTGCACTGGGGGTAGCCTTCGGGCTGGCGTTTTGTCCCACTCTGTTCCTGCTATTTTTTGGCTGGATGATACCCACAGCGGTCACCTCTAAGTTGGGGCTGTTGTTCCCTGCGCTTTTCGCTTTAGGTACAGCAGTGCCGGTGATGATTGTCCTGGGGTTGCTCGAGCGGGGAACATCCAAGGGAGCAGCACTGCGGCAGATGCGGCAGGGCGGGCGCTGGCTGAATCTCCTAGCCGGGGTCGCGCTGGTGCTGGCTGGACTTTACGACACAGTGGTCTACTGGTTCACTTAGAGGAATGAAGATGCGTGGCTTAATCGGTGTCTTGTTGATTTTGCTGATAGGAGGCGTTTTTTGGTGGGGGATGCGGCGAGATGCTACCGTGCTACCTTCCCAACTGGCTCTGGGACAAAAACCCGCCCCCGACTTTACTGCGCCAACCCTCCGGCCCTACCGAGCACAGTGGGGTAACTACCTGACCTTATCCAAACTGGTGGGCAAACAGCCCATCGTACTTAACTTCTGGGCCAGTTGGTGTCCGCCTTGCCGCCGCGAGGCTCCACTGCTGAGCCGCTATGGGGAGCGTTATAAAGGCCGAGTGCTGTTCCTGGGTCTGAATTTTCGAGATGGTGAAGAGGCTGCGCTGGCCTTTATTCGTGAGTTCGACCTGACCTTTCCCAGCGGTACTGATCCTGAGGGGCGCATCGGCATTGACTACGGGGTGTACGGGCTACCTGAAACCTTCTTCATTAGCAAGGCAGGCAAGGTGCTGGCCCGGCAGGTGGGAGAAGTCAATGAGAAACAACTTCAGGATTATCTCGAGCAACTGCTCGCAGTGAAAGGGCAATAATGCTATTGCCAAAGTTCGGGTGGATATGGGTGGTAGTGGGTCTGGCCCTAGCTCACGGCGATGGGGTTTTCAGTGCAGAGCACCCCCAGGTCTGGCTCGAGGCGGGGCAGGCCTTGGTGTACCTGAGCCTGGCCAACAAAGCCCCCAAGCTGGTCAAGATAGTGAAAGCTGAATCCCCAGTGGCCGCAGCAGTGGAATTGCGCAAAGGAACCCAAGAGATAAAGGCCCTCGAGGTACCCGCCAGAGGCAAGCTGGAACTCAGGCCAGGAGGCTACACAATCGTGCTGCAAAAGCTCACCCGCCGCCTCAAGCCGGGCGACCTGGTGCCGGTTATCTTGTGGCTCGATGACAAGGACA
The DNA here is from genome assembly GCA_015478585.1 of Thermaceae bacterium. GTDB lineage: Bacteria > Deinococcota > Deinococci > Deinococcales > Thermaceae > Meiothermus. The sequence continues at coordinate 4,578 of JADMIM010000015.1, forward strand.
CCTTCGCGGTGCTGGCCGAGGTGCAGCGATGAATCGTGCGGCCCTATGGATTGGCTCGAGCCTCCTGCTTGCTCTGGGATTGGTGGGGCTCTGGTTGGGTATACAGCCGGGCTATCAGAGCTATGGAACCCGCCTGATTACCCCCAAACCCGCCTACGATTTCAACCTGATTGGCCCACAGAGCCAGTCGATACGGCTCTCCGATTTCAGAGGCAAGGTAGTGCTAGTCTTCTTCGGCTACACCCACTGCCCCGACGTGTGCCCGCTGACGATGCTCGAGCTAAGCAAAATCTACCAGGCCCTCACTTCCCAAGAGCAAACTAGGGTGCAGGTCTTGATGATTACTACCGACCCCAAACGGGATACTACGGCAGTGGTTTCGCGCTATGTTGCTGCGTTTAATCCCAGTTTTATCGGGTTAACCGGATCTGCGAGTGTCATAGCCAAAACAGCTCAAGCCTACTGGGTAGGCTATTACACCCTCAAAGCCACCTCACCTCAGCAGTACGAAATAGCCCACAACGCCGATGTGTTCCTGATCAATCCGCAAGGGAGACTCGAGCTAATTTATACCAAGGACAAGACCGCCCAGACCGCAAGGGTGGTGCGCGATGTGCGCTGGATATTGGCAGGGAGATAGCTGCTCCAGCATGGTTTGGGGTGGGGCTGCGTGGAGCCTATAGCGGAAACCGCGATAGGAGACACCTAAGAGCCGCTCTGGTCACAGTCATTCCAAGATGGGCGTATAGAATGTTTTCTCGTGATTACGATGTACTCGACCACCTGGTGCTCTGACTGCCGCGCCACCAAACAAGCCCTCGAGGCCCTGCAAATTCCCTACCACGAAATAGACATTGACCAGCATCCCGAGGGGGAAAAGCGGGTGCTCGAGGCCAATGGGGGCCGCCGCAGCGTGCCCACGCTGGTCTATGGCGACCATGCTGCCTCCATGAGCCGCTTCTCGGTAGTCAAGCTCAAGGGCTGGCTGCGTGAAGTGGGTTTGCACACCGCCAACAGTTAGAGCGGTTTCTGCCATCCAGGCCGATATGACTCTGGCCCGCCCCTTGAGGGAGTTCGACTCGAGGAGGGGGAACTATTTTTATAGCTGATAAGGTCGCCCTGGCTTACTCGAATAGCCCTATCTGCACAGCTTTTCCCGGAACTCGGAAATGTTGGGTGGAGAGCGAGTGTTTAGCTTTGGGCAGCCCGGCTTGTTTGCAGGCCGATTTGTGCAATTGACGAATCTGCTCGGCGTAGAGCCCCTCCCCGGTCATGCGGTAGCCGAAGCGTGGATCGTTGAGTTTGCCGCCGCGCACGTCCTTGATACGCCCCAGCACCTTGCTCGCTCGCTCAGGGAAGTGGCGCTGTAACCAGTCCACGAACAGCTCTTTAAGGCCATAGGGCAGATGCACGATGTTGTAGCCTACCCAACTCGCCCCAGCACCGGCGGCGGCCCGTACCAGCGCAGGAATCTCGGTATCGGTGAGGCCCGGAATGATGGGGGCATTCAATACGCCCACCGGAATTCCAGCATTTGCCAGCACTTCCACCGCTTTCAGGCGCCGCGAGGCCGAAGAAGTGCGCGGTTCCATCACCCGGCGCAGATTTTCGTCCAGGGTGGTGATAGAGATAGCGATAGAGACGCAATTAAACTGAGCAAGCTCTTTGAGCAAGTCCAAATCCCTAGTAATCAAATAGTTCTTGGTGACCATTCCTACGGGGTTGCGGAACTCGAGGAAAACCTCTAAGCAGCGCCGGGTCAGCTCGAGGGTGCGCTCTATGGGCTGATAGATGTCGGTCACACCGCTAAAACCCACCACTTGGGGCTGCCACTTTTGGGCCGCAAGCTCCTTGCGCAAAAGCTGGGGGGCATCCAACTTGACCATAATGCGACTCTCAAAGTCTATACCGGCCGAAAAGCCCAGATATTCGTGGGTGGGACGGGCATAACAATAAACACAGCCGTGCTCACAACCACGATAGGGGTTCACCGAAGCGCTGTAGCCGATGTCGGGCGAGGTGTTGTGGGTGATGAAGGAGCGGGTGCTGTCACGGAAATACTGGGTATCAGTTTTCAAATCCTGCGGCTCGAAGTAGTCGTCGAAGGGGTCGAAAGCAACCTGGACACGCTCGAAGCGGTTGCTGGGGTTGGAAACTGCGCCGCGCCCGATAATGGTTTGGTGGGTTTTTGGTTCGGAACCCATACCGAGATTCTAGCAGATTTTGGCCCAAGATTTTGTTTATAACATATAAATACCAGTCCAGCAAAAGCAATGACCGGCGCTGAGCCCCCAAAGCACTCCGGGGTCATGCTGAGCCAAACCAAGGGATGCAGATCTGCTGCGCATTCTTGATCCAATCGTGTTTTCCACCATTGCGGCGCACGCGGTAGGCAGGCCAAACATCTTCCACGAGAGTCTGAAACCGGGGGCATTTGGACGAAGGGGCGTTAATGCCTGAGAATGTCGCCATGTCGCACCGCCTTTATCTTCCAGGCGAACTTGCTCCCTCAGGAACCCAACCCCTCGAGCACCTCCCCCTGCTTGTCCTGGTGGGCCTGACTGGGGTAGGCAAAAGTAGCCTGTTGGACGCACTTTCTTACCCTGCTTTGCCCGACCGCCGGGAGCTGGTAGACCGCTACGTATTGCCCTTGTTTGGCTATCAAGCGGGGGACAAGCTCGACCGGATCGAACGTTTTGCCCTGACCCGCCACTTTCGGCAAGAGCATCCGGGTGGGGTGGCTGAGGCTCTTGCTGCTGGAAAAACCCAACCGGTCTGGCCTCTGGTATTCGACGGGCTGCGCGGTGAGGACGAGGCGCGGTATGCCTTGGAACATCTGCTTAAAACCTACTTCGTGGTGCTCGAGGCTACCGACCTGACCCGGCTCTCACGCCTGCTGGATCGGGGTGATAATTTTGACCGGGTGCGGCTGGACAGGGTTGACCTGGACGCGATTTACCAACTGGCACAGGGGGTTTTGAGTGCGGACGAGCTGGAACAGGCCCTGTCGTGGAATGTTTCTGCTCAGGAGTTGAGCGTCAAGCTCAAGATTGTGGCCGAGGAGCGCAAGAACTACGACCCTACTGGAGCCAGACGAGCGCTGCTGGGCTCTTCCAGGGCCCTCTTTTTGGATACCGAACAACTGAGCTTAGAAGCCGAGGTCGAACAGATTCGGGCTTTTGTGAACCGAGTTTCTCTCGAAGCACGACTATAGCTAGCGCCCACCATCCGAAGAGCTGACATCGGCTTCACCAAGCTAGTATTCAAAGCTCTTTCTTTGTGAGGCCGAGTAGACTCTTGGTATCCTCCTCCACTACGCGGATAACTTCCAGTCGGGTTAGATACTCACCGTTCGGTGACGACCTAACCGAACTTGGTATGAGCCTGTCCAAGCCAACTTGACCCCTGAAATTATTTCTGAAGCGGTGTATCGCTCGAGCCTTTTCCGCTGTCCATGGGGCGCATCACCTCGCTCATCACCGCGTAATGCACCCGGCTGGCAGGGACCAAGAACACGTTGCCGCTGCCCATCTCTACCCGCACGGGTCGGTTGACCTCGAGCAGCCCCTCCAGGCTAATGAGGGCTTCTTCGGCCTGGTTTTTGCCGTCGTATACCCCGTAGACCAGCCGGGTAGAGGCGGGGGGTTCGGTCACACCGGTTTTCGCACCGGGCAGTTGGGCGCGGCGTTTGTCCAGCATCTCCTTGGCCTCTTGTTCATCGGTCTGAGGGCCAGGGTTGACCAACCAGAGCATTACCGTATAGGCCATAAATCCCCTCCGATGGCTCAAAGGTTGGCTACTTCAAGCAGGTTCTGTTTTAGCCTCACTTAGAGACATCTGCCCCTACTCTACTCGCTGGGAGGGCAGTACCCTGAGCCTGAGGTGGTCAAGATGACAGTCAAGGAATACATGACCCCCAATCCTGTCACGGTAACGCCCCACACCACGGTTCCTGAAGCGGCCCAACTCATGAAACAGGGCGGGTTCCGCCGCCTGCTTGTGGTCGAAGGAGGGCAACTGCTGGGCATCGTCACCGACCGTGACCTCAAAGAGGCCATGCCCTCCGATGCCAGCACCCTTTCGGTCTGGGAAATCAACTATCTGATTGCCCGGCTCGAGGTGCGCGAAATCATGACCCCGCATCCCTTAAGCGTTTCCGATACCCTACCGCTTCAAGCCGCCGCCAAGACCATGCTCGAGGCTAAAGTGGGCGGCTTGCCGGTTTTGCACGAAGGCAAGCTGGTGGGAATTATCACCGTGACCGATGTGCTGCGGGCTTTTTTGCGGCGCGAGGCCGAGTTGCTGGTAGGAGCCGAGGAAACTAAGTAGCTCCCGAGTTTGTCAAATAATCAGCCTCACCAACTTGTCGTGGAGCCCTCCTGCTCCTTCTGGTCGAGCTTAGTGGCTAAGCCGGGCTTCCAGCAGCCGCTCCGCTGTCCAGGTATTGACTACCTGGCTGGGCCGCAGCCCGCATTTGTGGGCAAAGAGCAGGCCATACTGGATATCCTCGAGGCCCCCTAGACTGTGGGCATCGGGGCCAAGGGAGAAGTTGAGGTGGTCGCGCCAGCCCAATACCCAGCGCCAGTCCAGGTCGAGACGGTAGGGATTGCAGTTGAACTCCACGATTTTTCCATATCGCTGGGCCTGGGCCAGAATCGCCTCCCAGTCGGCCTCTACCCCTTTGCGCCGCAAGAGCAGCCGTCCGGTGGGATGCCCCAGAATGCTCAGATAGGGGTTTTCCAGCACCCGCAGAAAGCGAGCGGTCTGGTCGTCTTTGGAGAGGTTGAAGCCGGAGTGCAGGCTGCCGATAATCAGGTCGAACCTCGAGAGCACCTCCTCGGGGTAGTCCAGCGAGCCATCGGGCAGGATGTCCGATTCGATGCCCTTGAGGATGCGAAAGGGCTTCAGCTCGGCGTTGAGCCCATCCACTTCGGCCCACTGGCGCTCGAGGTCTTCGAGCTTCAATCCGCCCGCATAAGAAGCGGTCTGGGAATGGTCGGAAAGCACCATGTACTCGTATTCGGCAGCAATCGCGGCTTCGGCCATCTCCCGCAGCGACCCGGTGGCATCGGAATACGTGGTGTGCAAATGGATCAGGCCCCGCAACTGCTCGAGGCGCAAGTGCTCCTGCGGAAGGGGCAAGCCAATGTGCTGGGGTTCGCGCCAGTACGGGGGAACGTAAGGTTGACCGGCTGCGGCGAAAATGGCTTCCTCGGTGGGTTGGGAGGAAGGAGAAAGGAGAAAGGAGGAAAGCCACTCTTTGGAGCCGGTGGCCTGAAACAGCACTGAGCCAAAATTCTCCGGCCTGGCACAGAAAATCCGTAGGGGCAAGCCTTCGGCCCGGCCTAAAACTTGCGAACCCTCCACTTTTTCGGCGTGCTCGCCAATCGCCGCCCTGACCTGTTCGGGGCTGCCCACCACTACCAAATCCACGTTGCCCACGGTGTCCAGCCCACGCCGTAGGCTCCCGGCGAGTTCGGCCTGAAGACCGGCCTTGCCCAGGTCTTCCAGCAGCCGCCGCCCTGCCGCCAGGCCCACCGGCAGCAGCACCCGGCGCAGGTTAGCAAGGGCGAAGCGGGCGGCCTCCAAAATCCCGGCCTCGCTCTTGGCCCCGAAGCCGGGCAGGGTACGAATCTTACCCTCCTGAGCGTAGTGGATGAGTTCTTCTAAGCTGTTCATGCCGCCATCCCACAGGGCCCGGATGCGCTTGGGGCCGAGCCCCTGTACACCGAACAGCTCGAGCACCCCCGGCGGAACCTGGGCCTCGAGTTCGCCCAGGTAGGGAAATTCACCGGTCTGTACGATTTCGCTAAGGATAGGAGCCAAGGCTGGCCCGACCCCGAAAACCCCCTTGAAGCCGTTCGCTGCGAGTTCGTCGAGGTTCTTCTCGAGCTTCTCTATATTCCGGGCGGCTTTGCGGTAGGCTGCGACGCGGAAATCGCCCTCTCCCAGCACTTCCATCAGGTCGGCGGCGTACTCGAGCAGTCCAGCGAGTTCTTTGCGGTTCATGGGGATAGCCTATCGCTGATAGCGGATAGCCAATAGCTATCTGGTTCACTCGAGCTAACCCGCTGTGGGTCTACAGACTGTAGGTTTGGGGCTTTCCAGCCCGAAAGACCCAGGCTTCTCGGTAGCCCGCTGCTTTGAGCACGTCCGCAGCATCAGGGAAGCGATACCCGACTTCTCCGGGTTGGTGGGCATCGGAGCCCAGGACGGTAGGAATACCGAGCTGGTGGGCTCGAGCCAATAGCGCTGGGGACGGGTAAATTTCACCCACGGGCTTGCGCCAACCTGCGGTGTTCACGTCCAGCGCGAGCCCTTCACCGGCCATGGCTTGCAAAGCCTCCTGGGCTAGGTCTAAGTAGCCCTCTGCTGGGATGTGACCAAATTTTTTGGGCAAATCCAGATGCCCGATGCTGTGAAAAAGCCCACTCTGGGCGGCCTGAGCCACCAGTTTGAAATATTCACGGTAAACCCCGCGCAGGTCGCGCTGGTCGAACTCCGTGGCGAAGTTGGGATTGTCGAAGGGCCACGCACCAAGGTAGTGCACCGAGCCGATGATGTAGTCGTAGGGATAGGCGGAAATCAGCTTTCGCAGGTAGGGCTCAGTACCGGGATGAAAATCGGCCTCGAGGCCGATCCCGAAATAAAAATCTCCCGACTCAGCCCGAACTTTCTCCAACATGGTGTGATAAAAAGGCAGCTCTTCCAAACCCATGCGAAAGTCCGCGTCGAACCAGGCAGGCATGGGGCTGTGGTCGGTCATGATAATGCCCTTCAGACCGGATTTTTGGGCGGCTTGGAGGTACTGTGCGGGCGTGCCGATGGCGTGTTTGCACAGCGGGGTGTGCATGTGGGAGTCATACATACTGGCTTAAGGCTAAAGGCTCGAGCCTAGATTTGCGACCTCTATCCAGGACGGGAAAATCGCCGGTTAGAAAAATGTGTGCAGGACACGAACTCATCCGCCGACTCGCACCACTTGCCCGCTGCTCACCCAAACCCGCACCGCTTCCCCAAGAATCTGTGATGCCCGTTCGGACAAAGCGTCATCGAGGTCTAAACCGTTTCCAACTGCCTGAATCAGGCTGGGAACTTCCGGTGGAGCTAGTTCGGGGGCGCGGTCTAGCACTGCGTCCACCTGCCAACGGCTGGCCCACAGCCGCTTCAAGGCCCATAGCGCCTCTTGCTTGCCCACCTCGAGGCTAAAAGGAGGCTCAGCGGCGTAGCGCACCAACAATTGCCTGCTCGGGAGGGCGGCTTTTACCGCATCGGAGCGCTCGGGCAACATATAAGACTCCCGCAGCAGTTTTTCCGCCTGAGTGCTGGCAGCCTCGAGCTTCTCCTCGTCCAAGCGTGCTCCAAACACCCCCGCAAACGTCCGGTTGAGCTGCTCGGCAAGGTTGCCCAGTTGATAGAACTCAGTTTCCAAACCCAGCAAAACAGTGGTGTCTGCGACGGCAACTCCGGCGGCTTTCAGGCGTTGCAGTTGGCCCACTTCGCCCAGGGTGGGGGCTTTCTCGAGCGAAAAAATCACGTTCCCAAGTTTACTGCTGGACTACCCTCGAGATGTACAATCTCACAGCAGCTACGTTAAAACACAAGCACCACCGGGGAGGCTTCGGGGGTGCTTGGTGGAAGCTGGGCTGGAAATCGAATGGGTGGTATAAGTGCACCCAACTTCTACGCCTCTAGCTTAGCCGATTCCCCAGACCATCCTGGGTTATCTGACCTTCGGCGCTATTGCCCGCTTGACCCTGACCCGGTATTGGGGTCGCACACCAGCCGATCCCAGGTGGGCAGGAAAACCAATCTGAACATCCAGGTCGGCTCGCCACCGACCTAGCCTGGAGCGGTTTTCAGAAAGAAAACGGCAGTCTACTCCGCTAGAAAGACCGTACTCAGTTCATTTTTGGCCGCCATGAGTAGCGGCAAAAATAGCGGAAACCGCGATAATCAGCTAACACCTGAGAAAACCGCTGAAAATCAGGCCATAATAAGAGCATGGATATCAGTCACCTGCGCACCGACTACACCCAGAATGTGCTCGAGGAGAAAGACCTGGACTCCGATCCCTGGGTACAGTTTGAGAACTGGCTAGGAGCGGCAATTGCGGCCAATCTCCCCGAGCCGCACGGCATGACCCTTTGCACCGTGGGGGAAAAGGGCCGCCCCAGCAGCCGGGTGGTGCTGCTGCGAGGGCTTTCGCCGCAAGGGTTGGTGTTTTATACCAACTACCGCAGCCGCAAAGGACAGGAGTTAGAGCAGCATCCCTGGGCTTGTCTGAATTTTTGGTGGCCACAGCTCGAGCGCCAAGTGCGGGTCGAGGGTCGGGTGCAAAAAGTCGCGCCAGAACAGTCCGATGCCTATTTTGCCAGCCGCCCCTACGAAAGCCAGGTGGCTTCAGCCGCCAGCCCGCAAAGCACAGAGATTCCCTCGAGGGCCACCCTGGAGGAGCAAATCACCGAGTTGAGGTGCGAATATCCTGATGCTGTGCCGCGTCCGGCCCATTGGGGGGGGTTTTGCCTGGTTCCAGACTACTTCGAGTTTTGGCAGGGCCGCAAAGCCCGACTCCACGACCGGCTGGCCTACACGGTGCAGACTGACGGTTCCTGGAAGGTGGCGCGGCTGGCCCCGTGAGCATTGATACCCAACCCACTGCTTTGCCTGAGTGTCCTTCTGTCAACTCCCTTAATGAAACGCTTTCTCATTATGCTGAAAACAGACATTATTTTATAAATAGTCTTTGAACGAAAATTACAAGAGCCAATCTCACCATCTATTTGGCTTGTCCTGGATAGGATTAAGGCCGGATGCCAGACCTCGAGAAAGCTACCCTATTTGTCCAAAACAGACCCATCCACTTTTACATCCGTCGCAGTTCCCGCCGCCGCACAGTGGGAATTACCGTTGACCTGCAAGGGGTGCGTGTAGCTGCTCCCAAACGAATGCCGCTGGAGCGCGTTGTTGAATTGGTGAGCACCAAGGCCCCCTGGATTGCCCAGAAGGTTGTCGAGCTTAAAAGCCGCCGTGAACCGCGCAAACGCTTTGTTAATGGAGAGTCTTATCCCTATCTGGGCCGCCGGGTGCGGCTCGAGGTGGCCCTGAGCCCACACAAAAACCCGGTGGCCCTCAAGGGAAACGTGCTCGAGGTGCGCTCGAGCGATCCCCGTTCGGCTTTGGAATCGTGGTACAAGGCCAGAGCCCAGGAGGTCATCCAGCGCCGGGTCGAACTCTACTGTCAGGAACTCGGCTGGAAGGTTCCGCCGGTGCTGGTGCGCAACCAAAAAAAGCGCTGGGGAAGCTGTAATGCCAAAGGTGAGCTACGCTTCAACTGGCGCTTGATCATGGCCCCCTTGGAACTGCTCGACTACGTGGTGGTTCACGAGATGGCCCACCTCAAGGTGCTCAACCACAGCCCACGGTTTTGGCGCTTGGTAGAGCAAATTATGCCCGACTACAAGGAGCGCCATCAGGCCCTAAACGAGTTGGGGCCAGGGCTATATTGGTAGACATACTGTCTGTGAAGGCAAAACTTTGGCTCGAGGAATGCCCTCAGGGACGTGCTGTGCTGAGGGCTTCGTCGCGCTTCTGTGCGGTTGGCCCAGTAAATAGACCTCGGGCGAAAGTAGGGGGTCTGTCAGACTGGAGGGGTGAGAGCGTACACCGAGCAGGTTTTGGCGTTACCGAGGGGGGCATACAAGCGAACCTTGGAGGTGAAGCCCAACAGCTGCGTGAGGTTCTGGTCGCAGGGGAGCATGGCAAGAAGAAAGCCGGACGAACCCCCTCCCTGGATTTATAGGCCGGGGCCGAGAGCACGATTTTAGAGTGTGTAAACGCAGCCAGTGCGTCCGGCGACTCCATCCCAAAACCGAGTTGCTGGGCGACAGCGGCGATCAAGGTGTACAGAAGCTGCATCCCAACAGCCGTACACCATCGCCGCCGTAGATTCGGCCTGGGCCTCAACCTTATCGCTGGTTTGCACAACGCTGACCTTCAGCTCGCTCAGCCGCTATGACTTTCGCCGGAGGTCTAATATACCCTTGCTACCTCCTAGAGCGGTTTTCGGAAAGAAGCTGGGAATGGCCTGAGTATATTTACGGTATCCCTCTGAGAGCCCCGATAGCTTCATGGGGTCAAATCCAAACCCCTACCCCCTCCCGTACAGCGAGATGTTAGGGCCAAAGAGCCCTACACTCAGGAGGTAAGGGATGAAGCGCATATTCGGAATCGGTCTGGTAGTGGTGGTTTTGGGCCTGGCAATGGCTCAGATGATGAACGTGATGAAGGCTCCGCCTGCTGCGCCTTACGTAAATGTCAGCGATGCCCTGAAGGGTGCTTTGCCCAACTTTATTCCCGGCCTGGGCACCCTTTATGTAGATGCCAAGAAGCTTCCCGAAGGCCCTTTCCTGGCCTACGATAAGTCGGGCAAGCTAATCAAGGTGGTCTTCATGGTGCCGCTAGACAACCTCGGCCCCGGCAAGAAGAGCTACGTAGATATGGGTACGGATGCGCTCAAAGGTATTGGCGTGACCAAGTACGACCACGTCAATATCATCGGTTCCGGCCCTCACCCCGGCGTAGAGATGCCCCACGTACATATTGAGTTCGTGCTGGTTAGCGGGGCTGACGAGAAGAAGCTGCTCGAGGCCGATCCCTACTAAGTATCCCCGAATCTGACTAGTGCTATATCCGCAGTTCGATGGCTTTGTAAAGGCCCGTTTCTGAAGGCGCGAGTGTCAGATTTGGGGAACCCCCTAAAAAGCCAGCCTGACTGAAAGAAGCAAAGTGAAATCAATCAACCGGGAACCCTGGGGTTTCCGGTTTTGGGTTGGGGCTTATCAACTACTGAACTTGCGGAGAATTTCGGCGATCTGGGCAGGCTTGTCCTTTTTACCCTTGATTAAATCTGCCGTACACACCGCTAAAAACTCTTGCAACGCTAAGATCGAGGCCGACTCGAGAGCCTTTTTGGTGGCGTTCATCTGGGTTAGCATGTCGTCACAAGGCCGACCTTCCTCCACCATTTTTTGCAAGCCCCGTACCTGTCCTTCAATTCGGCGCAAGCGTTTGAGGATGGCGGCCTGAGTCTCGGCGCTGAGGTCGTGAGTGGTCATAGATATTTACTCTACGATATTCTTTTTTACAATTTCTTCATATATCCTTGCAGATAGCGCTCCAGACGCAATATTGCCCTGCAACGGGGTTGTTTGCTCGAGGAGTTTTGCAATGAGGGCATCGCGACCAATCGTCACTATTCCTCGCCAGGCTCGGCCTCGAGCGGGGTTTCAGGCTCGGGGGCCCTCGAGGTTTCCTTGTGGAACTTGCGCAACCGCCCCCCAAACAGCTTGACAAGTTGCTGAAACCGGGGGTCTTGCAGAAGGTTAGCGCTAGCCACCTTAGCCTCTGGCCCGGCTGAAGCCTCGGCCTCATCCTGAAAGGGCGATTCCTGGGGGAACCAGGGGGTCTGGGGCGCTTCGGTAGATTCCGGCGAGGCCGAAAGGATTTGTGTCGGAGTCTCTAAAAGGGGCTCTTCTACAGGGGGTTCTGGGGTTGGTGGGGGTGCCGCCTGGGGCCGGTTAGCGACTGCGCCCTCTCTGGCGGTGCTGAGTTGGGGAGAAACTCTGGGAGATTCGCTCTCAACTACTTTTTTTTTCCCCCCAGCCTGAGTTCAACCTCGAACTCGCCCAGGGTTTCGTGTACCACCTGCTGTACGGCGGAAAGGTGTTTGAGAGCGTTCTGGTAGTGAAAACCTTTATCTTCGGTGAAGACCAAAACAAACCGGTTTCCCTCGGGTGGATAGGGCAAGGCTTCACGGAAAAAGGCTTTCTGGGTTGGCTTGAGCCTGCCCAGCACGTCTCGCCAGGCTTGGTTAAAGTCGGTGAGGGTCGAGTTTTGCGGTTCGGGAGTGGGGGAGGGTTCTACCGGCTCTTGGCGCTCGACACTGGCCGTTGGACGTTCAAGGGGTCGGCGGGGCTTAGGCTCGAAGTCGGGAATAGCCGGTGGAGAGGTCGGGGTTGAATGCAAACCCTGATAAGCAGCCAGCACCGCGAGTTCCAGCGAGAGCGCATCCGAGCGCTTGAGCAACCGCTCGAGGGCCTCGTCCAGGGCAGTCATGGCGACTACCAGCCGGTCTTCGGAGGCGTTGAGGTGTGGTCCCACCCCCAGGCCCATGCGTCCATACATTCCCGCCCGCAGGGCCTCCAGCAATCCCTGAGCCAGGGTGCGGGCCGCAAAACCCTGGGTATAGAGTTGCTGGGACTGCTCGAGCGCCTCCTTGATTTGGCCTCGGTCTAGAGCCTCAGCCAGGGCAAACAGGGCTTCCTGAGGGGGCAGACCCAGAGCGGCTTCGGTCTGGGCCAGGGTGATAATGCCCTCGAGGGTCAAAAGCCTATCCAGCAGACTTTCCGCGTCGCGCATCGCACCGTCAGCCATGCGAGCTACCAGCCCCAGAGCTTGAGGTTCGGCCTGGCGCTCCAAGCCCAGCAGAATTCTCGAGAGCTTCTGCACGATTTCGCTCTCCGAGAGCCGCCGGAAGCGGAAGTGCTGGGTACGCGAGAGGATGGTGGGGGGCATCCGCTCGGGTTCGGTGGTGGCAAAGATAAAGATAACGTGTTGGGGGGGTTCCTCGAGGGTTTTTAAGAGGGCGTTAAAAGCACTCTTTGACATCATGTGGGCCTCGTCGAGGATCACCACTTTTTTGTCCTGGGGCGACATGATCGGAGCCAGCAGAATGCGCTCTCTGAGGTCGCGCACGTCCTCGACAGAGTTGTTGGAGGCGGCATCAATCTCTAAAACGTCGGGGTGGCGACCTTCGCGCACCAGACGGCAGCCCTCGCAGACTCCGCAGGGCTTGGATTCGCTGGTGCAGTTCACCGCCTGGGCGATGAGCCGGGCGCTGGAAGTCTTGCCCACCCCCCTCGGCCCCGAGAACAGATAGGCTTGGGCCAATCGCCCTGCATGGAGTGCGTTCAACAGCACTTCTTTGACGTGCTCCTGACCCACCATCTCTTCGAAGGTGGTGGGTCGGGCCTGGCGGTAGAGGGCACTCACGGTTTATAGCTTATCGCAGCCCGCGTTGATGTTAGCCCTGAGGTGGGGGGTCAGGAGGGCTGCGATAGGGCACTGCGATGGCAGATTTCACGTATGCTTCATTGCCAGCCCCCACACTCTTTTGGGGTTTCTAAACCGTGGCGTGTATCGCCTGTGGCAACCCCACAACGGAAGTTCTGGGTGCGAAAGGAGAAAGTGCTCAAGGTGGACAACTCGAGCAGTTATCGATCTAGACGCGCCCCAGGGGCTTTGCTAGGGTTCTAACCCAACCGTAAGCGGCAGCCTCCGGGGCCATTTCGAGGAGGCTGTCATGTTTTGTGCTAAAACTATGCCAGTTTGCCGTATTTTTGCCGTCGTGGGTAAGAATACTGTTGTGAACAATTGGTGGGTTGCAGTTTTTTCTATAGGGCCCTGTGAGCCCATTCGGGTAGGTGAGGCATGAACCGGATGTTTCCCACGCCCGAGTCGGTGCGTCCGCGCCGCCCTTTTTCGCGTTGGGATTTTTTGGTGATTCCGGGCATCGTGGTGCTGTTGGTGCTGCTGGATATCGGCTTCAAGGGGGCAGCCGTGCCCTTTGGCCCTGGTACGCCCAACCTCACCGTCAACCTGAACCCGGCCAATCTGCCTTATTACGGCCTGCGAACCCTGCTGCGAATGGCGGTGGCGCTGTTGTGCTCGCTCACCTTTACTTTTGTCTATGCCACCGTTGCCGCCCGCGTGCCCAGGGCCGAGCGGGTGATGATTCCCATACTCGACTTCCTGCAATCGCTGCCCATTCTGGGCTTCCTGACCGCTACCACCACCATCTTTCTGGGGCTATTTCGGGGCAATCTGCTGGGCCTCGAGGCGGTCAGTATCTTCGCCATCTTCACCTCGCAGGTCTGGAACATGACCTTTAGCTTCTACGCCTCCCTCACCACCCAGCCCAAAGAACTCCAGGAGGCTGCCATCGCCCTGCGGCTCTCGCCCTGGCAGCGCTTCTGGAAGCTGGATGTACCCTATGCCATGCCGGGGCTGGTCTGGAACACCATGATGTCGGTCTCGGGGGGCTGGTTCTTCGTGGTGGCCTCGGAAGTAATTTCGGTGACGGGCCGCGACCAAAGCCAGTTTTTGCCGGGGGTGGGCTCTTATGTGGGTCTGGCTATTCAGCAGGCCGACGTGCGGGCCATGGTCTATGCTGGAATCACGGTTTTGCTGCTGGTGCTCTTTTACGATCAGCTTTTTTTTCGGCCTTTGGTGGCCTGGAGCGAGAAGTTCAAGCTCGAGCTTTCCGAGGGAAAGGACGTGCCGCAGTCTTGGGTGCTCACCGCCCTGCAACGCGCCCGCTTCGCGGGTCGCCTGGCTCGCCTGCCAGTTCCGCTATGGGAGTGGTTGTGGCTCAAGACCGCTACCGGTAGTCGCCCCGGCAAACCCCAAAAACCCCGCTCCGATTCCCGCACCGAGCTGGCCCTGAATCAGGGCTTCAATCTGCTCCTGGCGGTGGGCTCGGCGGTACTGCTCCTGGCTCTGGGCTTGTTCTTGTTTGGGCCGGGGCTGGGAGTGCAGGGCGGGCAAATCTTGGGGGCTAATCCTAACCTCAACCGAGATTTCTCTCCCCAGGTGGCCCAGCAGTTTGGTGCGCTGGGGGTAAAGGTCGGGCCTACTCGAGCGGTATGGCTTTCGCAGGTATGCCCGCTGGCTGGCCCCCAACTGGAAAAGCTCCTCGAGGCCACGGTAGGCCCATTCAACCTTGCCACCGCCTGCCAGCGCAGGGTAGTTCCGCCGGGCAAGGTGGCCCTGGGCGAAATCCCTCATGTCTTCAAGCTGGGGCTCTTTACCGCATTGCGGGTCACGGTGCTGGTGTTTTTGGTGATGCTGTTTTGGATTCCGGTGGGGGTGTGGATTGGCCTGCGGCCCAGAGTAGCCCAGTGGGTGCAGCCTTTGGCTCAGTTTGCGGCGGCTTTTCCAGCCAACCTGCTGTTTCCAGTTTTTGTAGTGTTCATTGTTCATTTCAAGCTCAACCCCGAGTTTTGGACAGCCCCTTTGATGGTGCTGGGAACCCAGTGGTACGTCACTTTCAATATCATCGCCGGGGCCACCTCCCTCCCCTCCGACCTCAAAGAAGTCGCTCAAGTCACCCACCTCAAAGGCTGGAACTGGTGGCGGCGGCTGGTGTTGCCGGGCATTTTTCCGGCCTTTGTCACCGGAGGCATTACCGCTACCGGTAATAGCTGGAACACCAGCATCGTGGCCGAGGTGGTGAGTTGGGGCAGCACCACCCTTACCGCTACCGGCCTGGGAGCCTATATCGCCCACTGGAGTACCGGGGAGTTCAATCCTCACGTCGGGCTGGGAGTATTGGTGATGGGATTATGGGTGCTGGCCTATAACCGGCTGATCTGGCGACCGCTCTACCGGCTGGCCGAAGAAAAATACCGTCTGGGATAGAAAGGAGGCAGCGCATGAAAAAAACTCAAGCCAAAACCATTCTGAGCGCGAAAGATATCTCCAAGACCTTCATCTCCCCCGAGGGCAAGCCCTTCACGGTGCTCGATAACATCAACCTCGAGCTACACGAAGGCGAGATTGTGGCGCTGCTGGGGCGCTCAGGTTCGGGCAAGAGCACTTTGCTACGCACCTTATTGGGCCTGGTAGAGCCCAGCGCAGGAGAGGTGCGTTACCGCGACCAAAGGGTGAGGGGGCCGATGCCGGGTATGGCTTTGGTGTTTCAGAGTTTCGCCCTATTCCCTTGGCTCACCGTGCAGCAAAACGTGGAATTGGGCCTGGAGGCCATGGGAGTGCCCGCTGCCGAACGCCGCCCTCGAGCCCTGCAAGCCATTGACCTGATTGGTCTGGATGGCTTCGAGTCGGCTTTTCCCAAGGAGCTTTCCGGCGGGATGCGCCAGCGGGTGGGCTTTGCCCGCGCACTGGTCACCAACCCGGATATCTTGTTCATGGACGAGCCCTTTAGCGCTTTGGACGTGCTGACTTCGGAAACCCTGCGCTCGGAGCTGCTCGAGCTGTGGATGGAGCAAAAAATTCCCACCAAGGCTATCCTGATCGTCACCCACAACATCGAAGAGGCGGCCCTGATGGCGGACAGAATTTTGATTTTGTCGGCCAACCCTGGACGGGTGCGTGCCGAAATTGCCGTGCCCTGTCCCCGCCTCAACGACCGTGACCACCCGGCCTTCAAGGAGCTAGTAGAGCAGATTTACCGCATCATGACCACCCCTGTCGCCACCCCCCTGACTAGCCCTGCCGTCCCTGCTGAACCACGCAGCATCGGCTACCGGCTGCCCGCTGCAACCATTGAAGCCCTCGAGGGACTCATTGACCGTGTAGCCAGTGGCCCTGACTATGGGCGCGAAGATTTGCCGCGCCTGGCAGCGGAGATGCAGCTCGAGATTGACGACCTTTTTCCCCTGGCTGATGCCACCGAACTGCTCAAGCTGGCCGTAGTCAAGGAGGGCGATATACAGCTCACCGCCCAGGGCCGCCTCTTCGCCGAAGGCGATACCGAGGCCAGAAAAAGGCTATTTGCCGTGCTCCTCAGCGAGCAAGTGCCCTTGGTAGCCCATATCGTACGGGTGCTCGAGACCCGCCCCGGCGGACGTGCTCCAGAAGACCGCTTCCTGCGCGAACTGGAAGACTACATGTCTACCGAGGATGCCAATGCAGTGCTGGCTACGGCCATAGACTGGGGCCGCTACGCCGAGTTGTTCGAGTACGACTACAACGCGGGCATCTTGAGTCGGGAAATAGCCATTCCCGCAGCCTAGAGCGGTTTTCAGAAAGAATAGGACAGTCTACTCCGTTAGAAAGACCCTACCCAGCTCCTTTTTGCCGCCACTCATGGCGGCAAAAATAGCGGAAACCGCGATAGAGCGTGTAAGGGCTTTGTCAAGAAACTGCTTCAGGAAACAACCCTCGAGCCAATAAAATTTGGTGCTGAGAGCTAAAATAGGCGTAGAATCAGCTCCTATGAACTATCGCAAACTCGGAAACAGCGGTCTGCAAGTCTTTCCTATCGCGCTGGGCACTATGCAGTTTGGCTGGAGCGCCGACGAAGCCACCTCGCACGCAGTGATGGATGCCTTTGTGGAGGGCGGCGGTAACCTGATAGATACCGCCGACATCTACACCAACTGGGCCGAGAGCGGCACTAACCCTGGCGGGGTCTCGGAAGAGATGATCGGGCGCTGGGTCAAGGCCAGGGGCAACCGCGACCAAGTAGTCCTTGCTACCAAGGTGCGAGGCGCGATGGGGGCGCGGTTTTCGCAGGGCCGCAATACCATTTACCAGCGCGAGGGTCTGTCGCGCAAATGGATTATGAAAGCCTGCGAGGACAGTCTGAAGCGCCTTCAGGTGGACTACATAGACCTTTATCAGGTTCACTGGGTAGATAACCAAGTGCCCATCGAGGAAACCCTCTCGGCCCTGAGCAACTTGGTGCATAAGGGTTACGTGCGCTATATCGGCTGCTCGAACTTCTCGGCTTGGCGGTTGATGCAAGCCCTGTGGGCCTCGGATAAGCACGGCTACGAGTCGTTTATCTCGATTCAGCCGGAGTATTCTATCGTCCAGCCTACCCGTTTCAACTTCGAGCATGAGATCGCCAGGGTCTGCGAAACCTACCAGATTGGGGTGATTCCCTATAGCCCTCTGGCAGCGGGCTTCCTCACCGGTAAGTACAAGCGCGACCAGCCCCTGCCCGAGAGCGTGCGGGCACAGGAAATTACCAACCGGCGCTATAACGACCAGAACTGGAATATCCTCGATAAGGTGCTGGAAATCGCCGGGAACCGCAACCTTCATCCGGCCCAAGTGGCCCTGGCCTGGCTGCTCGCCAAGCCCTATATGACTGCCCCCATTGTGGGGGCCAACAGTGTGGCCCAGTTGAGCGACCTACTGCCTGCGGCAACAGTGAAGCTCTCGAGCGAGGAAGTAACCGCGCTGGATACCGTTTCGGGCTGGCAGCTTTCCCGCACCGAGCGCGAAGTTTAAGCGGGCACAGAGCCGAAGGCTTAAAGTCAAAAACCTAAAAACACCAGTTGCGTCCCAGGCGGTGTTTTTCGATAAGGCAATTATGCTGTCCGGGTGTAGCTTTAAGGTTCTTTGTATTTAGCTTTCAGCCTTCGGCCTTTAGCTTTCAGCTTTCGGCTCTAAGCCAAGCTGCGCCGATAAGTCAGGGCTTCGGCCAAGTGGGATTCCTGCACGGTTTCGCAGACTGCTAGGTCGGCGATGGTGCGAGCTACGCGCAGGATGCGGTCATACGAACGAGCGGTCAGGGTCAGGCGTTGGGCAGCAGTCTGCAAAAGCCCCTCGGCCCCGGCTGAAAGGCCCCCGTGTTGACGCAGGGCACGGCCCAAAAGCTCGCTATTAAGTTGGCCCTGACGAGTTTTCATCCGCTCCCTGGCAGCCACAACCCTTCCCTTGACCTTCGCGCTGGATTCGCCCTCAGGCACTCGAGAAAGTTCCTGCGGGGTGAGCCGGGGCACTTCGACGATTAAATCGAAGCGATCCAGCAGCGGGCCAGAAATCCGTCCGGCGTAGCGAGCACGCTGAATAGGGCTGCACGAGCAGTTGCGCTCGAGGTCGCCATACCAACCACAAGGACAAGGGTTCATGCTGGCCAACAATAAGAAGCGGGCCGGAAAGGTAAAGCTGGCCCTGGCCCTCGAGACCGTCACCAGGCCATCCTCCAAAGGCTGCCGCAGGACTTCCAGGGCATCGCGGGAGAACTCGGGAAACTCGTCCATAAACAGTACCCCTCGGTGGGAGAGGGAAATTTCACCGGGCTTGGGGATCGAGCCTCCGCCAATTAGACCGGCATCGGAAATGGTGGCGTGGGGGGCCCGGTAAGGCGGGGTTTTGAGCAGTCCACCCCCAATTAACCGCCCTGCTGCGGAGTGGATGCGCGTCACCTCGAGCGCCTCATCGTGGCTCAGGGGCGGCAGTAGCCCTGGCATCCGCTTGGCCAGCATGGTCTTGCCGGAGCCGGGTGTGCCCACCATGAGCAGGTGATGGGCTCCAGCCGCGGCAATTTCCAGGGCTCGCTTGGCCTTGGCCTGGCCCTTCACATCCAGCAGGTCGGTGAGAAGTTCGGGGAAATCAGCAGTTGCTCCAGGTCGGGCGGGCTCGAGGGATTCGTCCCCGCCCAAAAACCGCACCGTTTGCAAGAGGGACTCCAGGCCATAAACCTCCACCCCCTCAATCAGGGCGGCTTCCTGGGCCGAGGTGGTGGGCATCAGCAGCTTGTAGCCCTCCCGTACCGCTCCTAGCGCCAGGTTGACCGCCCCCGGCACCACGCGCAGCTCCCCATCGAGGCCGAGTTCTCCGGCCAGGGCGATGCCAGCCAGGGCTTCGGCAGGCAGGATGCCCTGGGCCGCTAAAAGCCCCAGGGCTATGGGCAAATCAAACTGATTTCCACTTTTTTTCAGCTCGGCAGGGGCCAGGTTCACCACCACCCGCCCTTGCGGGTAGGGGAAGCCAGAGTTTTTGAGGGCCGCGCGTACGCGCTCCCGTGACTCTTCCACGGCCTTCTCGGCCAGCCCAACCAGGCCAAAAAAGGGCAGTCCGGGCGACACATCCACTTCGACGGTGATGGGCTGGGCCTCGAGGCCAAACAAACTGTAGGTGCGCACTTGAGCCAACATAGCAACCCTTAAAGCCTAACCGCTGCCAGAGGTTTGGCCGGGTTATCTCGGCTTGCTAGGTTGGGGCTACCGCAAGGTCAAAAGCGACCCTCCACAAATTGCGGGGTGGCCGCGAATATCTGCATTGGCGACCTTAACGCAGTGCTCCCCTGCTTGCAGAGGGCATCATGAAGGGCTCGAGATGTACAAAACTATAGAGCGTCCGCCAATCTGGGGGTGGCTTTGCCCCTAACGCTCGAGGGGTTTACCTTTGCCCTGCTTGCCCGCTCAGGAGGTTTTTCGCTTCGTAAAAATTGTCCTTCCTTACCGACACGCTTTCGACTTCCAGTAAGCTAGAAGAAAGGAACCCATGAGCCTCTCCGCTAATCCCGCCGGGTTGCTCGCCGACTTGGCTCGAGCCCTCCCCCAAGAGCGCCTGCTGAGCCAGCCCGCCCAGCTCACCCCTTACGAGTCCGACGCGCTCACGGCCTTCCGGGCCAGACCCTGCGCGGTGGTGCTGCCCGAGACCAGCCAGGAAGTGCTCGAGACCGTACGGCTATGCGCCAAGCACCAGGTTCCCTTTCTGGCTCGAGGCTCCGGCACCAGCCTCTCGGGCGGCTCGCTGCCGATTGATGGCGGGGTGGTGATTGGCCTCAACCGGCTCAACAAACTGCTCAAACTCGACCCCCAAGAGCGTATCGCGGTGGTGCAGCCGGGGTTCATCAACCTGCACGTTTCCAATGCGGCTGCACCCTATGGCCTGTACTATGCCCCCGACCCCTCCTCGCAGCCGGTCTCCACGATTGGCGGCAACCTGGCCTTCAACTCCGGTGGAGCCCACTGCCTCAAATACGGCATGACCTCCAATCACGTCCTGGGGGCCAAAGTGGTGCTGCCGACGGGTGAGGTGGTGGAGCTGGGTGGGGAAAGCCTCGAGGGGCTCGGCCCGGACTGGCTGGGGCTGTTCGTGGGCTCAGAAGGGCTGATGGGCATCGCCCTGGAAATCCGACTTCGGCTGTTGCCCAAGCCGGAGAAATACCACACCCTGCTGGCCGCCTACGACAGCTTGGGGAAAGCTGGCGAGGCCGTAGCTGCCGTGGTCGCCAGCGGGCTGCTGCCTGGCGCGATGGAGATTATGGACTCCCTGGCCATCGAGGCTGCCGAGGCGGCGGTTCACGCGGGCTATCCCATGGAGGCCAGGGCTCTGCTGATTGTCGAACTCGAGGGCGAAACCCCCCAGGTCGAGGCCGAGGCCAAATACTTGTCCGAAGTTATCGCCCAGTCTGGCCCCTACGAAGTTCGGGTGGCTAAAGACAATGACGAGCGGATGCGAATTTGGAAGGGTCGCAAGGCGGCTTTCTCGGCGGTGGGGCGGCTCAGCCCGGACTACATCGTGCAAGACGGCGTGGTGCCGCGCTCCAAGCTGGGCCAAGCCCTCTCGGAAATCGAACGGCTTTCGCACCAGCACGGCCTGCGGGTTGCCAACGTATTCCACGCCGGGGACGGCAACCTGCACCCCCTGATTTTGTACGACGGGAAAATAGCTGGCGAACTCGAGCGCGGCGAGGTGTTGGCGGGCGAAATCCTCAAGATGTGCGTGGCCTTGGGCGGAACCATTACCGGTGAACACGGCGTGGGGATGGAGAAAAAAGAGTATATGCCGGAGATGTTTACGCCACAAGACTTAGAGGCCATGCACCGCATTCACCGCTCGGTAGACCCCGACGAGCTTTCCAACCGGGGCAAGATGTTCCCCAGTGGCGAAGCCCCTGCGCTAAGCCATGGGGCACATCCGCTCGAGCAGGCCGGGGTGATTTCGCGTGAATAGACCTTCCACGAGTACAGACCTCCCACACGTTGCGGGGTCGTTTTCAAATTTTATCGTGGCTCTCGCGCCTTTCACGCCCCCCTGCGGGCAAGGGGGCACTGTACCAGGCTCACAACGTAAAAATTCACCGGCATCATCGCAAATGTCGGGGGGTCTATGGCCCTGAAACCGGCCTTTGTCACCGAAGTCCAGGAAGCTGTCCGTGCTCATGCCAAGCTGCTGCCCAGGGGCGGTGGAACCAAAACTGCGCTCTCCACGCCCAGGGCCGAGCAAACCGTGCTGGACATGACCGGCTTGAGCGGGATGCTGGAATACGACCCTGGTGAGTTTGTTTTCGTAGCCCAGGCCGGAACCCCCGTGGCAGAGGTGGAAAAGTTGCTGGGCCAGCACGGGCAGTATCTACCCTTCGACCCTCCTTTTGTGGAAGCTGGGGCCACGCTTGGCGGCACGGTTGCTGCTGGGCTTTCTGGGCCACTGCGGCAGCGCTACGGCGGGGTGCGCGACTTTATTTTGGGCGTGAAGTTCGTGGATGGTCAGGGAAACCTGATTAAGGGCGGCGGCAAAGTCGTCAAGAACGCAGCCGGCTTCGACACCCCGAAGCTGATGGTGGGGAGTTTAGGAAGGCTGGGCATCCTGACCGAGCTGGCCTTTAAGGTGTTTCCTTTCCCTAAGGCCACGGCCACGCTCAAGGTGACGTTTGGCAGCCTCGAGGCTGCTCTCGAGGCCCTCTACAAGCTGGCTGTCTCGCAATTCGAGTTCTACGCCCTCGACTTGGAGGCCCACCCCGCCACCCTGACCCTGCGCCTGGGCGGCCTGAGCGAAGCCCTTCCCGTCCGGCTCGAACGCCTGCTGGGCTTTCTGGGCAACCCCGCCGAAGACCGCAGGCTCGTTCTGGAGGGTGAGCCAGAGCGCGGCTACTGGCGCGGGGTGAACCGGCTCGAGTTCGGGGAGGGGTATCTGGTCAAAATCCCGATTCAACCCAAGAAAATCCTGGCCCTGGAAACCGCCCTCAGCACACAAGCCAGGTGCTATCTGAGCGCTGGGAACCTGCTTTACCTGAACTGGCTCGAGCCCATCGCCGAGCTGGACAGTCTGCTCAAAACCCAAGGACTCTCGGGCCTGGTGCTCCGGGGCAGCACCTCTCACGATGTGACTAGCCTCGAGTCCCCCTTCATCGGGGTAAACTTGGAACAAGCCTTTGGCAATCGCGTCACTGCGGCCCTAGATCCCTCTCGCCGC
The DNA here is from genome assembly GCA_015478585.1 of Thermaceae bacterium. Classification (GTDB taxonomy): domain Bacteria; phylum Deinococcota; class Deinococci; order Deinococcales; family Thermaceae; genus Meiothermus. The sequence goes on from JADMIM010000015.1 coordinate 27,315, forward strand.
TTTTCCCCGGAGCCCTAAACTTATGCAGCACAAGATTCCCGTTTCCCAACTCGGCCCCCAGGGCGAAATCATGGCCCATGCCATCGAAGCCTGCGTCCACTGCGGCTTCTGCTTGCCTGCTTGCCCCACCTATACGGTATTGGGCGAAGAGATGGACTCTCCCCGTGGGCGCATCTTCCTGATGAAGGAGGTGCTCGAGGGCGGCCTGAACCTCGAGGAAGCCACGCCCTACCTGGACAAATGCCTGGGCTGTGTGGGCTGTGTGACCGCCTGTCCCAGTGGGGTTGCCTACGGCGAACTCATCAGCACTTTTCGCGGCTGGAGCGAGCCGAAACGCCAGCGCACCCCATTCCAAAAGGTTTTCAGGATGGCAATTCAGGAAACCTTGCCCTACCCTAGCCGTTTTCGGACTGCCGCTACGCTGGGCAAGCTCGGCAAGCTGATGCAGCCGGTGCTGCCACAGTTTTTGCAAGCCCCGCTAAACCTTCTCCCTGACGAACTCCCGATGGCCCAGCCACTACCGGAGGTGATTCCGGCGGAGGGTGCGCGGAGGGCCAAGGTGGCCTTTTTGGCCGGGTGTGCCCAACAGGTTTTGCAGCCCAACTTCAACTGGGCCACCTTACGGGTGCTGGCAAAAAACGGCGTGGAGGTGGTGATTCCCAAGGGTCAGGGTTGCTGCGGGGCACTTTCCATGCACACCGGCGAGCGCGAGCGGGCTCTGGGCTTTGCCAGAAACAACCTCGAGGCTTTTCCGCCTGATGTAGACGCGATTATCACCAATGCAGCTGGCTGCGGCTCGGGGCTGAAGGAATACCACATCCTCTTCCACGGCGAGCCGGAGTCGGCACTGGCCGATGGGTTCGTGAAAAAGGTCAAGGATGTTTCGGTTTTTCTGGCCGAGTTGGGCCTAAAAGAGCCACCCGCCCTCAAGCAGCCGCTCAAAGTGGCCTATCACGATGCCTGCCACCTGGCCCATGCCCAGGGCGTGCGGGCCGAGCCACGCAAGCTGCTAAAGAGCATTCCCGGTGTAGAGCTGTTGGAGATAGCCGAGGGCGAGCTGTGCTGCGGGAGTGCCGGGACGTATAACCTCGAGCAGCCCGCAATAGCCGCTACCTTGGGTGAGCGCAAGGCCCGAAACATCATCGCCACCGGAGCACGGCTCATAGTTACAGGCAATATCGGCTGTTTCACCCAAATCCAGACCCACTTGCGCAAGCTAGGCAAGGAGATTCCAGTGATGCACACCCTCGAGCTGCTGGACAAGGCGTATAGCGGTTAGGTTCATACAAAAATGCCCTACCTCCCCTTGGGATCTCGATTTGCAGTGTCCTGGTCAAAGTTTGATTTGCAGCAGACCTCAGGGGAGGTGGCGCGGATGCGCCGGAGGGGTTGCCTTTGACTTTGCATTTATGCTGATGTTATGCGGGAAAAGCTGATTGAGAGTTTCTGGGATGCCCTCGAGCAAACCCATCCTGTCACGCTCACCAAAGCCCATCTGCCCCTGCGAACCCCGAGCTTTATCGTCTCGGTGGGCAAAGCCGCACTGACCATGTTGGAACCGGCTCGAGCCGCCTTCCCCAACGCGCCCTATATCGCCGTTCCCAAAGATGCAACGCCTTCCGAAGACCGAACGGGGCGAATCATGCCCGCAGCACATCCCGTCCCCGACGGGAAAAGTGTGGGGGCCGCAGAAGTCGTGCTGGACGCAATCTCCAAACTGGGTTCGGGTGATTTTCTACTATTTTTAGTTTCCGGCGGCGGCAGTTCGCTCATATGTGCGCCTTGGGGGATTTCGCTCGAGACCAAGCAAACCCTGACCCAAGCCCTACTGCGCTCGGGAGCCGACATTCAAGAGATGAACGCGGTGCGTAAACATCTCTCCCGCATCAAAGGCGGGCGGCTGGCGGCGGCCACCCAGGCCCGGATTTTAGCCCTCTACCTCTCCGACGTTCCAGGTGACGACCTTTCGGTTATTGCCTCGGGGCCGACGGTTCCTGACCAGAGTACCTTCGCCGAGGCCCTGGATATTCTGGATAAATACGTTCTGGACTTTCCCGAAGTCCGGGCTCATCTGCAAAAAGGAGCCAGGGGCCAGCTTCCCGAGTCGCCCAAACCTGGAGATGCCTGGTTGGAGCGGGTAGAAAACCGGTTAATCGGCAGCAACCAGACCCTGCTTTTGGCCGCCCAGCGTTACTGGCAGCAGCAAGGTTTCCAGGCGGTAATTCTCTCAGATCGGTTTCAGGGCGAAGCCAGAGACCTGGCCCGCTTTCATGCCGCTTTGGTTCAAAGTATCCGTACCCATGCGACCCCTTTTTTACCGCCGGTGCTGCTGCTTTCCGGCGGTGAGGCCAGCGTGACGGTACATGGTTCGGGCCAAGGTGGGCGCAACCAGGAGTTTCTGGCCTGGCTAGCTTTTTATCTGCGCGAGGAGGGAGTCTGGGCCTTGGCCGCAGATTCCGACGGCATAGATGGCAACAGCGAGGCCGCCGGAGCACTTCTTGCGCCGGACACCTGGAGCAGGGCCCAAAAGCACAACCTAGACTTGAAAGCACACCTGAGCCGCAACGATGCAGGCAGCTTTTTCAAGGCCCTGGACGATTTACTCGTCACTGGGCCAACCGCCAACAACCTCAACGATTTCCGAATGATATACATAGCCTAAAAAAGCCGCACAGCGGGGGCTTGGCTTGTGCGACGGTGAAAGGGATACCACGATTGAGAGCGTGGCATCCCCCTCACCCCAACCCCTCTACCCCCTGGGAGAGGGGCTCAAAACCGGGCTTTCGCCTGAAGTCTATTGTCTATAGCGGAAACCACGATAAAGCCCTAGACGTAACTATTGGCTACCCGCGACGGTTCATGAAAACCGCTCTAGGCCAGGTTGTATCTGCCCTCGCGTTCGTCGCGCACCAGTTGACCTGCCTTGAGCACTACTACCCGCTGGGGATAGGCTTCGACCAGGTCTCGAGAGTGCGTCGCCATCAAGACCGTAGCTCCCCTGGCATGAACCGACTTAAAGATTTCCAGCACCGCCAGGGCATTGGCTGGGTCTAAGTTGCCGGTGGGCTCGTCGGCCAGCAAAACCGTGGGTTCGCCAATCAGGGCTCGAGCGATAGCCACGCGCTGGGCCTCTCCCACAGAAAGCTCCGCCGGGAAGGAGCGTTTCTTGTGGACGATACCTACCTGGCGCAGCACCCGCGTGACTCGAGGCTCCCACTCACCCTGAGCCACCCCCAGCACCCGCAGGGTAAAAAGCAGGTTTTCCTCCACGTTCATCTCTTTGAGCAGCCGGTGATCCTGAAACACCGTCCCGATCCGGCGGCGGTGCAAAGCGATGCGATCTCCGCGCAGGGCTTTGAGGTTTTCTCCGGCAAAGTAGACCGCGCCACTCGAAGGCTCGAGGCGTTTCAAAATCAGGTTCAGCAGGCTGCTTTTCCCGGCCCCCGAATGCCCCACCAGAAACACAAACTCACCTTTGCGAATTTCCAAGTTGAGGTCGTAGAGGGCTTTGGTCTGAGTACGGCTGTACTCGAGGGTGACACGGTGGAAATGAACCATTTGTATCTAGGGTACAACAGGCCAGGGGAATTCCGACCCGCCGGTATCTGGAACTGCCCCTTCCAACCTCTGGGACAACCTCCACCCTTGCAATACCGTGACAAAGGCCAGGCCCGAAAACAATGTAGATGCAAGCGGTAGCAACAATTACAAACCGGGTTTGGGGTAAATATCGCTCATGCGCTTATCTCCCCATGTGGCAATCCTCGAGTTGCCCCTACAGTTGGCCGGACGCAACGAAATCATCTACCCCGTAGCTGTGCTCGAGGACGGCAGTATCACTCTGATAGACACCGGTCTTCCCGGCCAGGTCGCGCTAATTCGCAAAGCCCTGGAAGAACTGGGAGGTTCGCTCGAGCAGGTCAGGCGAATTATCCTGACCCACCAGGATATCGACCATATCGGCAGCCTGCCCGAACTGGTGCGGCTGACTGGAGCCGAGGTCTGGGCTCACGCGGCGGAAGTTCCGGTGATCGAAGGCCGGCGCTTGCCGGTCAAGATGAGCCCGGAGCGCCTGAAGGCCATGCCCGAGGAAACCCGCCAGCAGATGGAGAGGTTTCTGGGCTCGCTGGGTTCGCTCCAGGTGAGCCGCAGCCTCTCCGACGGGGAGGTGCTGCCCTTGGCTGGGGGAACCGTGGTGATTTTTACACCAGGGCACACCCCCGGACACCTGAGTTTTTTCCTATCGGGCCCAAAGCTGCTTGTTTCCGGCGACGAACTGCGGGTGGTGGAAGACCAGTTGGTAGGGCCTGCCCCACAAGCCACCCCAGATATGCCCCTGGCCCTCGAGTCAATGCAAAAGCTGGTCGGGCTGGATATCGAGAGGGTGCTGTGCTACCACGGCGGTCTGTTTAGCGACCATCCCAAAGAGCGAATTGCCGAGCTAGCTTCGCAAATCGAGCAGTCCTCATAATGTGAGGAAATGCCATCGGAATCTGAAACCTGCTATACTCTGCCTTTTGTGGAGAGGATTCTTACCCCCAAAGCTCTGGGTTTTACCATGCCCGCCGAGTGGGCCGCCCACACTGCGACCTGGACGGCCTGGCCTTACGACGACGAGAAATGGGTGGGCTATCTCGAGCCGGTGCGCCAGGAGTTCACGGCTTTCGTAAACACGCTGGCAAAGTTCGAGCAGGTCAATCTAATCGTCAATGACCCGGAGTCCGAGGCCGATGCTAAACTCCGGCTCGAGAGCCCCAACATCACCTTTCACCGCATTCCCCACAATGACTCCTGGCTGCGTGACAGCGGGGCTATCTTCGTGGTCAAGCCCCCCCTTACCCAGGAAGCGGGCCAGGGCGAGGGAACCATCGCCCCGGTCAACTGGGAGTTCAACGGCTGGGGCGGAAAATATCCCGCGGAACTCGATAATCAAATTCCCCAGCACATGGCCCGCATCCTGAAGGCCAAGCTGTTCAATGCTGGAATCGTGATGGAGGGTGGCTCTTTAGAGGTCAATGGACAGGGCATCTGCATCACCACCCGCCAGTGTCTGCTTTCTCCCAAGCGCAATCCTGGGCTGGACGAGGAAGACCTCGAGACCTATCTGCGCGACTATCTGGCGATTGACAACGTGATTTGGCTAGGAAAGGGGCTCGAAGGCGATCATACCGACGGGCACGTGGATACCATCACCCGCTTCAGCAGTGAATCCACCATCGTGACCTCGGTCTGTGAGGACTTAGAAGACCCCAACCACCGCAGCTTGCAGGAGAACCTGGAAATCTTGGAGAGCCTGGGGGCTTTCCGCATCGTGAAGCTGCCCCTGCCTAAAAATCCGCTCTGGCTCGACGCAGAAACCCGGCTGCCGCCAACCTACGCCAACTTTTACCTCGCCAACGGGGCGGTGCTCGTGCCCACCTACGGCGACCCCCACGACGAACGCGCCCTGGGCATCCTGCGCCCGCTGTTCCCCGGACGCGAGGTCATCGGTCTCAGCAGCCGTGCCCTGATCACGGGCGGGGGGAGTTTTCACTGTGTGACGCAGCAGCAGCCCACAGGCCAGATGTGGAAAGGTGAATAATGTACCTGGCCCGCCAGGGTGAGGGGGTTATGAAAGTCAAACTCGCAGTCATCCAGATGTCCATGTCCAGCAAGCGCGACGAGAACGTAGAGAAAGCCACCTCGAGAGTCCGCGAAGCGGCCCATAACGGGGCCAGGCTGATTTTGCTGCCCGAACTTTTTGAAAACCTTTACTGGTGTCAGCTCGAGCGCGAAGAGTATTTTTCCTGGGCCAACCCCGTAGAGCATCACCCCTTCATCCCGCACTTTCAGAAGTTGGCGCAGGAGCTGGGGGTGGTGCTCCCGCTCTCCTTCTTCGAGAAGGCCGGGCAGGCCCACTACAACAGCCTGGCTATGATTGATGCCTCCGGCGAAACCCTCGGCGTGTACCGCAAATCGCACATACCAGATGGCCCCGGCTACGAGGAGAAGTATTACTTCAACCCCGGCGATACCGGTTTCAAAACCTTTGGGACAGGGGTAGGGCTGGTGGGGGCGGGCATCTGCTGGGATCAGTGGTATCCCGAGAGTGCCCGCAGCATGGCCCTGCTGGGCGCGGAGATTTTGCTCTACCCCACCGCCATTGGCTCGGAGCCGCCGGAAGCGGGTGGGGTGGATACCAAAGATATGTGGCAGCGGGTGATGGTCGGGCACGCCGTAGCCAACTTGTGCTACTTGGGCGCAGCCAACCGCGTGGGGAGTGAGACCCTCGAGGGCCACACCCAAACCTACTACGGCAGCTCGTTCATCTGCGACTACATGGGGGACAAGCTGGCCCAAGCGGGCCGAACCGAAGAGACCATCCTCTACGCCGACCTCGAGCTGGCTGAAGCCCGTAGCTTTCGCGCTGGATTCGGGTTTTTCCGTGACCGCAGGCCGGAACTCTACGGGCCGATTATGACCCTCGATGGGAAGACCCGGCGGGGCTAAGTATCTCCAGGGTGGCTTTGACAAAGCTACCCTGGAGATACTTAGAGGGGTTTTCCTGACTGTTTGAGCCAAGTGGGTTTTGAACGACCCCAGGATTTCCCAAACGCAAGGCTCGCCCTCAGGGGCGGGCCTCGAGCCGTGTTGTACATTTAGCCCATGAACCGCTCCTGGCTCAGCCTGGTCTTGGCCGCCGTCGCGCTGATTGGGTTTATATATCTGCGGGGACAGCCCTCGAGCCCAGCGGCAGTTTCAAGGCAAACCTCGAGCCCCAATACATCTAGTCCTGGACTGGTAATTCGCAATATCAAAATCTACGACCTGAACGGCAACCTGGCCTACCAGGGCAACGTAGACCTAAAACCGGTGCTCGACCGCATCGCCCGTGGCCAGCGCGACCCCCACCGCGATGATGGCACGGTGTTTACCAACCGCGAGGGGCGGCTGCCCCAAGAGACCCGGGGCTATTACCGCGAATACGTGGTGCGCACGCCGGGGCTGAATACGGTAGGACCACAGCGCTTGGTAATTGGGCAGGGCGGGGAAACTTACTACACCCCCGACCACTACCGGACATTTACCAAGGTACGCTAAAGCCATGAGCCCCACCGATACCCTAAAGCAGATCGCCAGTGCCGCCCCCGAGGCAGTGCTCGAGGCTCCTACAGGCTCATTTCCCGAACTACAGCAACAGCTCGAGGCCCAAGGCTACTTCGTCACCCTGGTAGACCGGGCCCCGGTATTCGACAAAACCACCTTGCTGCACGCGCTGTACCAGAGCTGCGAGATGCCCGGCTACTTTGGCTTCAACTACGATGCGCTGCTGGACAGCCTGTCCGACTTCTCCTGGAAAACGGCCAAGGGTTACGTGCTGGTCTTCAAAAACTTTGGCCTGCTGGAGAGGCGCTCCCCTCAGGATGCAGCGCTATTGCTGGAAATCGTCAAAGAAGCGCGAACCGAACGGGATACTCCTCTTTGGCTTGTGTTGCTCCGGTAGAGCGGTTCTCAGTACCCCCAAATCTGACTAGCGCTATATCCGCACTTCAATGACTTGGTAAAGGCCCGTTCCTGAAGGCGCGAGCGTCAGACTTGGGGAACCCCTAAAGCCCAAATCTATTGTGGAGATACTTAGCTATTCGCTACTCCCCTTATCGCGGTTTTCCTCCTCGAGCCGGGCCTGAATCAGCGCTACCCGCGCGGGACGCTGGAGCTGGAGGTAAAACTCGTACAGGTATTCCAACGAGACCACCGGAACCTCGATGCCCAGGTATTCCCGAACCCGCCGCTGCAACTTGAAATCGGGGGCGTTGTGCCAGCTTCCATTGACGCTCTGGTACTCGAGGTCGCCCATCACCTCTACCACCACGTCTTGCATGCGGTATTGCCCCAGATACGACCGCATCAGGCGCACGCCCAGGTGCAGTCCGGGGGCATACACCTGATAAGGAGCCAGCAGCCGCGCGATTTGCTCGGCTCCGGCCCGGTCGGTTTGCAGGTCAATGTCCTTGGGGATTACCGGCAGCCCGTATAGCGCCAGGGCCAAGCTCCCGCTCACGGCCCAGTCCACGCTATCTGCCAGCGTCGCACTGAGCAGTTGCAGCGCGATGGTGATGCGTTCGGGTAGCAGAATCATGGCAGCGCCGGAGGAAAGGCAGGGTGGGGGATAGGCCAATCCATAGGGCCGAAGTTCAGGACAACTGCCTCAGGGCATAACGCTCGAAGGCGGGAGGGTCGAAGTGGCACTGCACCAGGTCTTCCCACAGCAGCCAGCCCTCTTTGAGCGTAGGGAAGGAGCAAAAGCTGCCCTCGGCCTTGAGGTGAAAGGCCAGTTCGCTGGGCTCGCTGACCCCCCCTTGAAAGGCCAGCAGGGCGGTTTGGTAAGCGCCAAAGCTGGAGAGGGCCTGTGAGCCCACCATCGCGCTTTTGCCGGCTCTTTGGGCCAGCTCGAGCATCTCGAGGCTCAGACTATACCCGCTGCGGGCAGGCTTGAGGTTGAGAATATCGAAGGTCTGCAAGGCCAGTTCCCTTTTCAGGTCGCGCAGGGTAAACGCCGAGTCGTCGGCGATGATGGGCAAGAGCTGCATCCCACGAAGTTCGGCTCGAGCCCGCACCTCTTCCACGGGGAGTGGCTCTTCCACATATAGCAGCCCTGCCTCGGCCCAGGCCTGCAAGTAGGCCGGGGCTTGCTGAGGGCTCAGGGTCTCGTTAGCATCGGCGTAAAGGGCCACATCGGGGAAATGTTGGCGCAACCTGGCGATGCGCCGCAAGTCGCCGTCCAGGTCGCGGCCCACCTTGACCTTCAAAACCCGCACCCCGGCCGCGTAAACCCAGGCCGCATCCGCCAGCACCTCCTGCTCCTCAGCGATTCCCAAGATATAGCTGACCCGGACGCGAGAATGTTGGGGTTGAAGCGCTTGCCAGAGTTGCTGGCCCCGGCTCCTGGCTTCCCACAGAGCGATATCCAGGCCGCCTTTAGCGGTGAGGTTGCCAGGAAAAGCCGACAGCACCTTCTGCACGGCATCGGTATCTTGGGCCTCGAGGCCCAGCAGCTTAGGGCGAAGGTAGTCTAGGGCCGCCAGCACGGTTCCCACGGTCTCGCCATAGATGGTTGGGCGCGGCGGAATCTCGGCCCGCCCGATGGCCCCATCCTGTAGCTCGACCTCGAGCAGCACGTGCTCGAGGTCCGCCAGCTCGGACGATTTGCCCCAGCGCAAAGCCCCTCGCAAGGGCAGGCGAAAGGGCCGAGGGGTGATACGCTGGATGGCTGCCATAGGGATATCGCGGGTTGAAACGCAAACCAGACTCGGGCACTTTGCACCGGCTTTATTCCAAGAAATCCTTTGCCCGTGCGACCTTCCGAAGTATATATCAGAGCCAGTCCTGAGCTGTCATGCCAAGTTCGGTGAATATCTAACCCAACTGGAAGTTATCCGCGTAGCGGAGGACGATACTGCCCCTTGGAAGGAGTCTACTGGGCTTCACTAAGATGGGCCTCTAAAAAGCTTTGAATACTATCTTGGTGAAGCCGGTATCATCGGTCAGTACACCTGTCCGCCTAGGGGGACTTCGCGCTCAGGGCCGAGCAAAACCACCCGTCCAGCCTCGTCTGGTAGCCCCAGCACCAGCACCTGTGAGGCGAACCCGGCGATGTTGCGCTCACCCAAGTTCACCGCGCAGATTACCTGCCTGCCCACCAGGGCTTGGGGCGAATACAACTCGGTCAGTTGGGCGCTGCTCTGCCGAGTTCCAAGCTGGCCCAAATCCACCCAGAGCTTGTAGGAGGGCTTTTTAGCCTTCTCGTTGGGCTCGGCTCGGCTGATGCGCCCGACCCGCAGGTCGAGCAGTTGAAACGCCTCGAGGGGAGTCATCGGGTTTTAGCATATAAGAAAGCCGGTGACCACAGCGCTCAGAGTCTTAAAGCTTGTCCAGTACAGCAAAAATAGAATATGAGAGCCCTGCTCCTGGACGCTATGGGCCTTTCCCATATACTTTTCTGGATGCAACGCCTGCTCGACCAAGCCGCAATTCTTATTCGGGATGCCAGGGAACTCCCTCCTGAGCGAGCCACCCGCTCTTTCCAGGAGGCGGTGGGGCTTTTGGAAGCTGTCCCTCCTGGCAAGGAGCGCGACGGAATGATGGCCCTGGCCTACTTGCGAATGTCTCAAACTCAGCGAAAAATGGGTCAGGGCCGCGAGGCTGACCGCTCTTATATGCTGGGTTATAGCTATGCCCGTACCTCCCGCGAGGAGCGGGTACGCCGCCTGGCCGAAAAACTCGGCGAGGAGTTCAAGGGATAAATGCCCCGATAGGGTCTTGAATAATCTGTAATAGTTACAGACTGGGCTGCTCGAGGAGGAATAGACACATGGGTCAGACGCTTGGCGATATTGCGGCCACCTTGATTGGCCTTTCGGGGGTGGCGGTGATTATCGGGGTTATTTTTATCCGGCGGGGAGACCGGGTGTGGCATCCCCGCATGATGCTTACCGCTACCGCTCTGGCAGCTTTGTTTTTGGTGTTTTACCTGCTCAAATGGGGGCTCTATGGAACCACCCGCTACGTGGGGCCGCAGGAGTGGCGCGGAGCTTATTATCTGCTGCTTATCACCCATACCCTGCTGGCAGCTCTTAACGGCCCGCTGGTGGTCTGGCTAATCTATAATGCCCTCAAGGGCCGCTTCAATGTTCACAAGCCCTGGGCACGTTGGACGGTTCCCATCTGGCTCTATGTGGCCCTCACCGGCTGGGTGATTGGCCTGGTGCTCAGGCACTATGGTGAGAGTGCGGGTAGCATACGGTTTTAGATGCTCAAACCGACGCGCGACAAAATCCCCGAGCTTATCTGGGAGAGCAGGGGTACGGCTCAAACCCGCATACTGGACGAGGCTGAGTATAAACTCGAGCTGCACTGCAAGCTCCAGGAAGAGATAAACGGGTTCCTCGAGGCGGGTTCCTCGGACGAACCCGCCGATTTGCTCGAGGTCATCTATGTCTTCGCCAAAAGCCAAGGCTTGAGCCGAGAGGAACTCGAGGCCCTGCGCCTGGTCAAGCACCAGAAACGCGGTGGTTTCGAGGAGCAAACCTTACTCTGGACTAAGGCTTCTTTCCCCATCCCTCGAGCACGATCCGACCTTCGGCCACCCGCGCCCGCTCGGGGCCACGCCCGCCCTTGTCCTCGGTGGGGGCTTGGGCCACGTGGTTGGCAATGCGAATTTGCTTGGCCTCGAGGCTCATGGCCCAGATGGCGGCCTCTTCCTGCCCGTTGGCCCCAGCGTGGGCCAGCCCGCGCAGCTTGCCCACCACGATGATATCCCCGGCTGCTACTACCTCGGCTCCGGGGTTCACATCGCCCAAAATCACTACCGTACCCGGCGATTCGATGCGGCTACCGGCCCGCAGATTCTGGTCTATCACCTCGGTATAGGGGATGAGTTTCTCGCCGCGCTGAGGGCGCAGGCTAAGGCCCCGGTTCTGGCCGATCTCCAGGAGGGCCTCGAGCACGTCCTTGCTTACTGGGCCACTAACCTCGACCTCTAAGGGCGACTCGGGCAGCTCAGACAGGGCTTTGCGCAGCATCTCGGGGGTTTCGTTGCCGTCCAGCCGAACCGAGAGGGCGTTGAGGGTGGCGCGGATACGCATGGCCCGAGTTATACCACGAAATCTGAGTCCCCTATTCAGGGGTATACAGAGGTCTCAGCTTTCGGCAAAATGTCAGTTACGCTCGAGGAGACGGTAGCTATATGAAACCTAAACGGCAGCGTTCCAACAAACGGCAAGCGGGAATCGCCCTGGTAACAGTGCTCATTGCCGGGGTGATCGCCATCGCCATCCTTACGATTCTCAACATAAGCGTGCTGGGCGAACTTCGCAGTGGGCGCAGTGTGGGCTCGAGGAACCAGCTTGCCCAGGCTGCCGATGGGGTTTCGGATCAGGCCCGCTTGCAACTACTGCTCGATTACACCAACTCCAAGAAAACCATCCCCAACTATCTCAGCTATCTAAGCAGCAACCTTAGTACTACCCCTCTGGGCGGAAAAATAGACTTGGGTCAGGGACTCAAAGCATCCTGGAAAGTCACCAATGTTTCTCAACCCACCGACAAGTACGGTTGGGTCGAAATTCATGCCACTGCCTATAACGGCAATAGCAACCAAACCGTAATCCGGCGGGTCAGCTTTGGGCAAAACCCCATCTTTGACCTAGCCATGCTCTCCGAGACCATCAACTGTATGTATTGCCATTTGCGAGTCAACGGAGATGTGGGCTCCTTGCAGTTTTTCCGACCTGGTTGGGGTACGGAGGGGAACAGCGGTCAAGGTAGCGGGGGCGCGGATGGTGGCTCCAACATCAACGGAAATGTGTTTATAGCTCCTTGCCCGGCTGGCACTACTTGCCCCGGAACCAATAACCTCACCAACGATTCCACCGACCTTAGCGGTACACCCAAGCTCATCAACGGAGCCCAGGTGACTCAAGCTGTAAACACCAACTATACCGGGAGCAAGTTGCCCAAAAGCACCAACGGGGTTCCGCAGTTTCCACCCATCGAGCGGGCGGTGGGTGAGGCCAATGCCGATGGCACCATGAGCGGAGGGCTGATTGTCGGCGTGCCCAAGGGCGGTCAGCTTACCGCACTCCCCAGCTCTTCCAATGTGCCCCAGGTGAGCGGGGTCTACAACGGCAACTTGGTGCTGATTGGAACAGCCGCTAATCCCATCGTGCTCAAGGGCGATATCTACGTCAAGGGCGATGTGGTAATCAAAGGGGTGGTTACGGGGCGGGGTGCTATCTACAGTGACCGCAACACCTATATTGCGGGTAATGTGACCACCGTCAACCCCCCGGATTCGGTGGGGACTGGGGTCTGCACCGGAATTACCAACCCCGATACCTGCGCTCAGAAAAATGTGGCTGCCGGTAAAGACGAGTTGCGGCTGGCGACCAGGGGTAGCACCATCATGGGGGACTACACCGAGCGCAATGCCACCGGCACAAAGTTGCCTTACGACCAAACCCAATCCGCAGACTATTATCGCAGCCAGTTCGGATTTTATAGCGGCAACCGTTATTACGACACGGTTACTGGTGACGAGCTATATAAAGGCACAGATGGCAAATACTATAACGTCGAGAACCAACAGATTTCCAGTACCCAGGTGATTACTAAGGCAGCCGACCCCGGCAGCAACACCTCCGCTAACCCCAACGATGCCTATAGCTATAGCTTCCGCCCAGGAAGCATAAACAGTAGTGGCGGCTTTACTCCTTGGCTTAGCGATGCCTTTTACAAAAACCAGTTGTTAGGACAACAGTCTTTTACCTACAATACCTGGCGAACAGGCCTACCTGGACGCAACAGCGGTGAAAGCGACAAAGCCTTTATTACTCGTATCACCAATGCATTGGTGGCAGCCCGCTTGCCCAAAAGTGAGGCCAGCGCCATAGCTCAGCGCTATGTAAATGGGGATGGTGCTTGGGGTCAAGATTTTAGTGGGGGACATTGGTATTTTGATGGCGGAAATACCTTGCGGGTCATCATAGATAACAAGCAAAGCTATCCTGCCCAAGTTACTCAGGTAGATGCCTTCTTATACAGTAACTGGCGCATTGCAGGTAAAACCAGTATGCAGGCTCTGGCGGTCAACGGTGGGATGATTGCCAAGCAACTAGGGGTACTAGCCCCAGGCCGCAAGGTGGAAACTTGGTGGACTGACACCTTGGGTAACTGGGATGGTTGGAGCGGGAAATACGATTTCCTCAACGATCCCAAGCAGGCTCAGTGTGCTTCTGGTCAGACCTACTATGTTCCCGGCACCAACGACTGTGCCCTTACCGTCAACTACGACTACCGTTTGAGGAACGGCGGGTTTGGCTACGACTTGGTTAAGGGTACTCCTGGTCAGACGATAGCCTGGCGCTTGAGCGGCAATACTGCGGATAGGGTGGCTCCATGAACCGATTGGTGTTAGGGTCGGGCGTTGTGGTCGTAGGCTTGCTGTTATGGCTGGTATGGCCCAAGGGAAACACTGCTCAGATTGCCCAGGCCGGGCCGCCTAGCGTGGTTCCGGCACGCCCAGGCCCCAAAATGGTGTTTGCTGACAACCAGGCTCCGCAACAACCTACCCAAAGCCCAGATCTGAGCCTCAACGCCACTCCGCTGGCGGACATAAAGCCCTCGATGGTAGATGCGGTTGTCCAGCAAAACGGGGTTCCAGTCATTGTGTTTGTGGATGGCAGCCAACTTCCAGTAGACCCCGCAACCTATAACCAACTCAGCCCGGACGTTCGCTTTCGTCTCGATTACAAACGGGGGAGGCCATGAGAAAAGGGTTCACCCTGATTGAAATGCTAGTGGTATTAGGCATCCTGGCAATTATCTTTGCTTTGGGTTTTCCTGGCCTGCGTAACTATATTCAGGCCAGCTATCTCAGAAGTGCAGTTACTGCACTGGCTCAGTCACTAAAGCAAGTGGGGTCTATAGCCCTGACCCGAAGCGAGCCATACCACCTAAACATGACTGTAAATAGTGGAGCGCTGTCCTGGACATCCGATGCCGATACCACTAACACCAATCTGGTGCGAACTACGTTGCCCTATAACGCACAGATTGCGGGGTTCGACTGTAGCAATAGCAGCAACTACACCCTTAGCTTTACCGGACGGGGTATGCCGACCACCGGCTGTAGCATATCCGTAAGCCTGAATGGGAAAACCCGTCTGGTAACGGTTTTGCTCACTGGCAAGGTGGTGACTCCATGAGACAGGCCAAAGGTCTAACCTTGATTGAGGTATTGGTAGCCGTGGGAATTATTGCTATTTTGGCGGCAGTTATTTTTTCGGGGGTAATGAGCAGTTTGCAAGCCAACCGGGTGAGCCGATACAAAACCCAAGCCGACCAATGTACCCAGTCGGTGGTGGAGCGCTACCGGGTGTTTTGGAATAGCACAGATAGTCTAGGTAAACCCCTGTATAACAAATATCCCTCGAAGGTCGATCCAACCTCGAGACCCATCACCAACGACTTGTGCCTAAACTTGCCCAGCAGCTACACCGTGACTACCAATGACCAGGGCCAATACAACCAAGATGGGAGCGTGTTCACTCCCTCAATAGCGGTTCCTGTTCCGCCTTTGCGCGGCCTCGAGGTGTTGGTGAGCGATGGAACAAAAACCCTGAGCGATATCAAGACCCAAGTGGGGCAGCCCGTTCAGTAGTGAGGAGGAACCTGTGCAAAAGAGCGGCTTTACTTTGATCGAACTCCTCATCTCGCTATCGTTGTTGTTGGTAGTCCTGGCAGTGGCGAGCGACCTGATCGTAAGCAACCAGCGTGTTGCCAATACTACGGTTTTGCGCAATCAGATTGCTGAAGATGCTCGGCTCAGTATTTTACGGATGACCGAGATTGTCTCGCAGTCGGCGTATATCTATCCTGCCGGGCAAACCATCACCCTGTCTGGTTTTAGCGTGAACACCTCGAGCGGTTTAGTGGTGTTGGTTCCCTGGGAAAGCCCTTATTGCAATGATAATAATCTTGCAGGTAATGCTGCGTATAAAACCTACTATTGTGGTTTTATTTATCGCGTAGAGCCTCGAGCCCCTTACGCTGCCAAACTGGGCAACGTATCCAACACTACCGGACAGGTGCTAGTGGAGTATCGCTATCGCTGGGTTTCCTGGCCGACCAATACTACGCCCATTACCAACTGGACGGCCCTTTCCGCTCCCAGTGTGGGAGTTGTAGCAGATTCTGTAGATACTGCCAATACCGATCTAGTCGGAAACTTACAACTTGCGGCGCGTAGCAGTCCAGTGGATACAGGTCTAAAGAACGACACCAGTGTAACTACTAGCAGTGCCAATGCGCTTATTTGGGCAGTACAACCTCAGGTTGGCCTCGCACTGACCTATGGCCAGACCAGTTTGAGCATCAACCGCAGTGAGGTAATGTATGCCAGAGCCATACCCCGCGTGGCTGACCCTGGCACTGGGTTTTGATGGCATTCCCCAAGCTTTGGTTTAGCGATTGGCAATATGTATCGCCATCTTGTGGAGATGCTCCGCCGCCTCCATAACCCCTTCGCTCAGGGTCGGGTGGGCATGAACCGTCAGGCCCACGTCGGTTACGGTGGCTCCCATCTCGAGGGCCAGGGCAAGCTCGGCAATCATGTCCGAGGCGTTGGGCGAGAGCAGGTGTGCCCCCAGCAAAAGGTCGGTCTCGGCATCGCCAATCAGCTTTATTAAGCCGTCGGTGGCATCGAGGGTCATGGCCCGGCCTGAGGCCGAAAGCGGAAACTTACCCACCTTGACCTTGTACCCGGCTTTACTGGCTTCCTCTTCGGTCATGCCCACGGCAGCCCACTCCGGCGAGGTGTAGACCACGTTGGGCACCTGGTAATCCATCACTGCGTTGCCCCCGGCTGCGTTTTCGGCGGCAATCAAGCCCTCTCGCATGGCCTTGTGGGCCAGCAGGGGCGGGCGGGTCACGTCGCCGATGGCGTAGATGCCGGGCACGCCGGTCTCCATCTTCTCGTTGGTGGGCACATAGCCGCGCTCGTCCACCCGCACCCCGGCGGCCTCGAGGCCCAGCCCCTTCCCGCGCGGGCGGCGGCCCGTAGCCACCAAAATCTTGTCCACCACGATTTCTTCCTGTTTGCCGGTTTTCACGTCCTCGAGGGTCACGTGGATGCCGTCTTTCTTCTTCTCCTGCTTTACCCCTTTGATGCTGGTACGAATGTTGATGCCCTGCTTGGTCAGGATTTTGCCCAGCAAGTTGGTGGTCTCGGGGTCGGCGGCGGGCAAAATCTGACCCATGAACTCGATCACCGTGACCTCGGCCCCCATGCGCTTGTAGACCTGGGCGAACTCGAGGCCAATGGCCCCCCCGCCAATGCCCAGCATCCGTTTGGGAAACTTGTCCTCGATGCGTAGCGCTCCGGTGGAGTCAATAATGTCCTTCTGGTCTACCTCGAAACCCGGCAGGCTGTTGGGCTCGCTGCCGGTGGCGATGATAAAGGTGCTGCCCTCGATGCGCTCCCCACCCACCTCGAGGGTCTTTGGCCCGACAAACTTGGCAAAACCCATTTTGAGGTCTATCTTGTTGCCCTTGAACAATTGGCCCACGCCCCCGGTGAGCTTTTTGACCACGCCATCACGCCAGCCCCCCAGCTTTTTGAAGTCGAGCTTGGCCCCCGCTACCTCGAGGCCAAAGTCTGAACTGTGGCGGGTGCTTTCTAGTTCCTCTGCCGCGTGCAGCAGGGCTTTGGTGGGGATGCAGCCGATGTTCAGACAGACCCCCCCCACGAACTCGGCCTCAATGGCCAGAACCTTTTTGCCGAGCTGGGCGGCGCGAATCGCCGCGTGGTAGCCGCCAGGGCCGGTGCCGATGACAATCACGTCGTAGTTAGCCATACCTCACCTATTATGAGCTAAACGCTAGACGCAAAATGCAAGACGCATGACCCCAAGCATCGCTCAGGGCGCTAATGAGTGTGTTCAGTTTCGCGTTGATTTGGCCTGCTTTAGCCGAAATTTCTTCATAAGTGGAACTACTCAAGAAACCGAGACGAACTGCAATCTGACAACCGCTCACCGTCTCGAGCAGAGAACCTCTGGCCTGATGTAGAAACCTAGCAAAATCCTTATCTGTGCCCCTACCTCTGCCTTCAGCGATATTCAACGCAACCGATACCGCCGCACGGTTGAACTGGTTGGTAAGCCCAAACTGCTCCGACCTGGGAAACTTCTCCGTCAGCTTGTATACATCCGCCCTGAGGTCAATCGCAAGCTGATAAACCTCCCAGTTCTCAAATCCAAACCGATTGCTGTAGCTCTCCATAAGTCTTTAGCGTTCTGCGCCCTGCGTCTGGCGTTTAGCCTTACACTGCCTCGAGCAGCATCAGGTCGGGCTGCTCGAGCAGCCGGATGACTTCTTTGCAGAACATCGCGGCCTCGGCCCCGTCCACCAGGCGGTGGTCGAAGCTGAGCGAGAGGTACATCATCTGCCGAACGACGATTTCATCCTTCTCGTTGACCATCGGGCGCTTCTGGATGCTATGAACCCCCAGAATGGCCGCGTCTGGCACGTTGATGATGGGGAAACTGAAGAGTGCCCCAATGCTGCCGATGTTGGTCACGCTGAAGCTCGAGCCCGTCATGTCTTCAGGGGCGAGCTTGTTATTTCGGGCTTTCTGGGCAAGCTCGTTAATCGCTCGAGCGATGTGCAAGATGGACTTTTTGTCCACATCCTTGACTACCGGAACGACCAGCCCGGCCTCCGTCGCCACCGCCATGCCAAGGTTGTAATAACCCTTTAGCACGATCTCCCCTCGGGCTTCGTCCATCGAGGAGTTGACCGAGGGGAACTTTTTCAGGGCGATTGCCAAAGCTTTGAAAATAAAAGGTAAATAGCTGAGTTTTACGCCCTCGGCCTCGGCCTCGAGCTTGAGCCTGCCGCGCATCGCTACCAGGTCGGTCAGGTCGGCCTCGTCCACGCTGAGGGTACGCACGGTGTAGAGGTGCGAGGCCACCATCTGGTTGGCGATGGCCCGGCGTAGGCCGCGCAAAGGGATGCGGGTCTCGAGGGCCTCGTACCCTTTGGGCGATTTGTATTGCACGGGAGCAGGCAGAGCACCGAGAGCCGAGGGCTGAGTGGGAGAAGGTTTTGGGCTTTGTGCTCTTTGCCCTTGGCCCTCTGCAAATCCCTTCACGTCTTCCACCCGGATACGCCCGTTGGGGCCGCTGCCGGGGATTTGGGTAATTTCTAGGCCGAGGTCTCGAGCCATCTTCCGTGCTGCCGGAACCGCGATGACGCGCCCGTGGGGGTTGGTTGCAGCTTTGGGGGGCTCGGCGACGGCAGTAGAGGAGGCTCGAGCTGCGAACGGGTTCCTGACCTGCTCTTGCCTGCCATCCGGCTTGAACAGCGAGAGGTTGGCCCCATCGTCCTCGACGACGTTGCCGGGTTCTACAATGCTGCGCTCCTCCTGGGCCTGAAGGCTGGGTGCGGGGGTAGGCTCGGGCTTTTTGTCGCTAATCGTGCCCGTGACCTCGCCGGGTTCGGCGATGGTGGCGATGGGTGCATGGACGGCCACCACGTCACCTTCCTTGACCAGCTTTTGCAGCAGCACGCCCTCGTAGGGGCTGGGTAGCTCCACCGTGACCTTATCGGTCATCACCTCCACGAAGGGCTGGTCTTTCTTGAGCGGCTGGCCTTCTTCCACCAGCCACTTGAGGATTTCGCCTTCCACCACGGATTCGGCGAGTTCGGGTAAGACGATTTCTTTGGGCATAAGCCTCCTATCTGAACAGCAGCTCGAGCAGTTCGTCGCGCCCTAGCTTGTGATGTTTGGCAACTTCGGAGAGGATTTTTGCCAAGGTTCTGGGACGCATCGGGTTGTGGTCGGGCACCGTGACGTGATGCTCGCCGCCGAGCTGAGCGGTGAGCCGAATATGGCTGCGGGTTTGCGCATAACCGAGTCTGGTGAGAGCTTTAGCCAGCTCCTGACCGCTCAGGTCTCGAGGGAGCTTCACAGAGCGATGACCTCTTCGCGGACGAAGTGCAGCCGGATGATTTTCGGCTCTACCCCCTCATCAAAATAGCAACGCACCGCATCCCGAACCATCTCGGGCAGCTCCTCCAAGGTGTCTGCCTCGGTGACGATAGACGGCCCGAGCGCATAGGCCGTATAGCCACCCTCGGGCGCTTCCTCGACCATGAAGATGATTTCGTTCATAGCTTCATGCTAACCCTAGTAGTCCAGCACCCGCTTCGCCGTGTTCAGGATTCGCGTCACAGTGGGCATGTAGAGCTTGTCCTGGGCGTAGGGGTAGGGGATGTCGAAGCCGGTAACTCTGATAGCCGGAGCATAAAGCTGGTCAAATAGCTCCTCCGAGACCGTCGCCGCGACCTCGCTGGCGATGCTGGCGGTGTGCGGAGCCTCGGAAATCATCAGCAAGCGCCCGGTCTTGGCGACTGAGTTCAGTACGGCCTCTTTGTCCCAGGGCATCACGCTGCGCAGGTCAATGACTTCGGGGTTGATGCCTGCCACCGCCATCTCCTCGGCGGCTTTCAGCGTCTCGACCATGCTCCCGCCGTAAGAGACCAAGGTAATATCCCTACCTTCCCGGCGCACCGCCGCCTTGCCGATGGGGATGAGGTAATCGTCCCCTGGAACGTCTTCCTTCACCGCGCGGTAGAGCCGTTTGGGCTCCATGAAAATCACCGGGTCGTCGTCGCGGATAGCGCTTTTCAAAAGCCCTTTGGTGTCGTAAGGGGTGGAGACCACCACCACCTTTAGCCCCCCGGTATGGGCGAAGTGGGCCTCCGGGCTTTGCGAGTGGTGATGTCCACCCTTTACCCCGCCGCCGGTGGGCATTCGCACCACCATCGGGGCGGTGAACTGCCCGCCGCTGCGGTAGCGCAGCTTGGCGGCCTGGGAGAAGAGCTGGTCTATGCCAGGGAAAACGTAATCGGCGAACTGAACCTCGGCCACTGGGCGCAATCCGTGGGCAGCCATCCCCACCGCCGCACCGATAATCGCGGCTTCGGAGAGGGGCGAGTCGAGCACCCGGTCGGGGCCAAACTTCTGCTGCAAGCCCTCGGTGGCAAGAAACACCCCGCCGCGCTTGGCGACATCTTCGCCGAACAACACGACCCGCTCGTCGCGGCTCATTTCTTCGCTGAGGGCCGCGTTGATGGCCCCAATCATGGTTAGTGTGGGCATTTCATGCCTCCAAAGGCAGGTGAAAAGGGAAAAGGTCAAAAGTTAACTGCTAAGGTCTTTGTTTTTCACCTTTTCCACTTTTACCCTTTTTACCTAAGCTCCTCCAGCACCAGCCTGCGCTGCTCTTCCAAATGCCAGGGGCGGCTGCTGAGCACGTCCTCGAACATCCACTCGGCGGGAGCCTCGCCCGCCGCTTCGGCTTGCTCGAGGGCGGTATTTAGGTCATGGGCAATCCCCGCACGGAGTTCGGTTTCGGCGGTCTCGTTCCACCAGCCCTGGCGCTCGAGGAACTTCCTGAGGCGGATAATCGGGTCACGCTGCTTGGCGGCCTCGACCTCGGCTTTGGGGCGGTAGCGGCTGTCGTCGTCAGCGGAGGAGTGGGGGCCATAGCGGTAGACCTCGAGTTCAACCAGAGCCGTACCGTGCACGGCTCTGGCCCGCTCCACCACGTCTTTGAGTACGTAATAGCTGGCCAGCACGTCCATCCCATCTACGCGGTAGCCGGGGATGCCGTAGGAATGGGCCTTGTCGGCGACGGTATGGGAAGCGGTCTGGTGAGTCAGCTCTACACTGATGGCGTAGCGGTTGTTCTCGCAGACAAACACTGCCGGAGCGCCCTGCACAGCCGCGAAGTTGACCCCGGCGTGCCAGTCGCCCTCGCTAGTGGCCCCATCGCCAAAGCTGCATACCACGACCTGGCCGGTGTTTCGTAGCTTCATGCTGATGGCTGCACCGGCGGCAGGTGGGATATGCGAGGCGATAGCTGAGCAGGCTGTGAAGATATTGAGTGGCTTGGAGCCGGGGTGCGAGGGCATCTGGCGGCCCTTGGCGGGGTCGGCGGCGTTACCCAGCATCTGCCCGAAGATTTCGCTGGGCGGTGTGCCCATTGCCAGCCACAAACCCCCGTCGCGGTAATACGGAAAGAGCCAGTCGTGGCCCTTCTGCACCGCGTTGGCGATGGCCACGTGGGCCGCCTCGTGGCCCGCGTGGGGCGCGATGAAGCTGGTCTTGCCGGTGCGAATCAGGATAATGAATTTCTCGTCGAGCATCCGGGCCGCGACCATCTCGGCATAGAAGCGTTTTAGGGTGGCTTCGTCTAGGTCTAGCTCGAACGGTGCGACCCACTCGCCCTCGTCGGATAGAACCCGGATGGGCTCCGGGGTGAATGCTTGAAACTCGGTTTTGTCCTTAATTTCGCTAATCATCGGCCTGCCTCCTGGGCGGCTGGGGTTGCCAGCTTGCCCGACCTGCTAGGCTCTGGGTAAGAGCCTTCTAGTGTCCGCGCCCTCTTGGGTAAAGGTGGGCGCGGGGAAAACAGAAAACCCAACTTGATCAAGTTGGGTCAAAGGCTGAATGCGCCGAGTTACAACGGCGATTAGAGCGCGTAGGGTGCTCTTCATACGGGCCTCTGGTAACAAGATTATAGCGCGTCCACCTGAGGGATTTATGCCTTATGGCTCGCTCGAGCGAACCTAGGACACAATCCATCTGCCGAGGGTACTAAAGAAGCCATTTTTGTGTCTACAACGTTCGGCTAGACTGGGGGCGAGAATGCGTATTAAGGTCTGTGCCATGGGCAAATCCAAGCTGGCCTACGCCAAGGCTGGGCTCGAGGAATACTCGAGGCCTGACAGCCAGAAAGAGATAGCTTTACCACAATGAAAAAGGGAGCGATTTCCCGCTCCCCTAGCTAAAATCTGCGTTATCGTGGTTTCATAATTACTGCGCCCCGTGGGGGCAGTAATGATACCTCTTGCGAAATTGTCTAGAACTAAGTATCTCCACAATAGATTTGCGCTTTAGGGGGTTCCCCGAATCTGACGCTCGCGCCTTCAGAAACGGGCCTTTACAAAGTCATGACCTGCGGATATAGCGCTAGTCAGATTTGGGGGTACTTAGCTCGAGCGGTCGTCTCGGACGTAGCTATTGGCTATCCGCTACCAGCGACTTCTACTGGAAGTCTATGATAAAAACCGCTCCAGTAACACTTTTTTAGACCACTTCAGCCCGCTTGCGCTGGGCAGGGTCGAGCACTCGCTTCCTGAGCCGCAGGCTCTTGGGTGTGACTTCGAGCAGTTCGTCGGGCGCGAGGAATTCCAGGGCTTCTTCTAAAGTAAACTTGCGCGGCGGAATCAGCCGGATGGCTTCGTCGCTGCCGGAGGCCCGCACGTTGGTGAGCTTCTTGTTGATGTTCACATTGATGTTGAGGTCGTTATCGCGGGCGGTTTCGCCGACAATCATGCCCACATACACTTCAGTTCCGGGGTCAATGAAGAAGCTGACCCGCTCTTGCAGCCGGAACAGGCTGTAGCCGTAAGCCTGACCGGCTTCCATCGCCACGGCGCTGCCGGTAGTGCGGGTCTCGAGGCTCCCTACGTGCGGCCCGTAGCTGTTGAAGTTGTGGCTCATCACCCCTTCTCCGGCGGTGAGGGTCAGAAAGTTGGTGCGGAAGCCGAACAAAGCCCGCGCTGGAACAGTGAATTCCGCGCGGATGCGCCCGTTTTCTTGCTCCATGTGAGCCATCTGGGCCTTACGGGTTCCTAGCGTTTCCATGACTGGGCCAAACTTGGTTTCTGGCACGTCTACCACCAGATATTCGTAAGGCTCCTGAATCTGTCCATCTATTTCCTTGTAGAGCACGCTGGGTTGTCCCACGCTCAGCTCAAAGCCCTCGCGGCGCATGGTTTCCAGCAAAACCGACAGGTGCAGCTCGCCGCGCCCGTGTAGCTCGAAGGTATCGGGGGTGATTTCGATGACCCGCAGGGCCACGTTGGTCTCGAGTTCGTGCATCAGCCGCTCCCGAATCTGGCGGCTGGTCACGAGTTTGCCTTCGCGTCCCACAAAAGGCGAGGTGTTGGGGGTGACGGTAATCGAGACGGTGGGCTCGTCTACGGCTAGGCGTGGCAGAGCTTGCGGAGCCTCACGGCTGGCGATGGTGTCGCCGATTTCCACGCCCTCCATGCCCGCAATCGCCACGATGTCGCCGGGAGTGACGGTCTCGACCTCGAGGCGCTGCAATCCCTGGTGACTAAAGACCGCAATCACTTTGAGGGTGCGGGTCTCGTGCTCGCCCACGATGGCAACCGTCTCATTTTTACGCACCGTCCCCCGGTGAACCTTGCCCAGGGCGATTTTGCCCAGAAAGTTGGAGTAGTCGAGGTTGGCCACGCGGAGCTGAAACGGCCCTTCCTCCACGAGAGGGGCGGGGATGCTCTCGAGGATCACTTTGAATAAGTCCTCGAGGTTGTCTTTTTTGTTGTCGCCCAGCCAGGCTGAACCCTCGCGCCCGATGGCGTACAGGTAAGGAAAGTCAAGCTGTTCTTCCGAAGCACCCAGTTCGGCCATCAGGTCGAAGGTTTCGTTCAAAACCTCGTCGGCTCTCGCATCTTTCTTGTCTACTTTGTTAATCACCACGATGGGCTTGAGCCCAGCCTCGACGGCCTTCTTCAGCACGAAGCGGGTCTGCGGCATGGGGCCTTCGGCGGCATCCACCAACAGCAATACGCCGTCTACCATGCTCAAGGCCCGCTCGACCTCGCCACCAAAATCGGCGTGGCCGGGGGTGTCCACGATGTTGATTTTCACGCCCGCCCACTCCACAGCGGTGTTCTTGGCGAGGATGGTGATACCGCGTTCGCGCTCTAAATCGTTGGAATCCATGATGCGCTCACCGCCCTCGTCGTGGCGGCTGAGGGCGTGGGCTTGCTTGAGCATTGCGTCTACCAGGGTGGTCTTACCGTGGTCTACGTGCGCAATAATAGCGATGTTTCTGAGTTCCATTTTGTCTCCGGGGAAGCTACCAACGGGCAAACCCCGTGGGCACAACTTTCATAGTGTAGCAGGCCCGTCAGGGATTTGTATACGTTTTTGTTACAGTGGTGGTTCAGCAGAAGCAATGACCAACGCCGAGCCCCCAAATCACTCCAGGGTCATGCCGAGCCAAGAGGTGCAGCTCTGCTGCGCATTCTTTGTCGAAAAATCTCCCAGGCGCATCCCAAGATGATTCCTCAGAGCAGCCAAATACGTCTTTGATTGTATTCGGCATAGCTCAGGGCAGGCTTTGGCGAAGAACCTAATGCGCTGTGAAACTCTAAATTTATCGCGGTTTCCGCTATTTTGGCCGCTACTCATGACGGCAAAAATGAGCTGAGTACGGTTTTCCTAGCGGAGTGGACTGCCGTTTTCTTTCTGAAAACCGCTCTAGTTGACTGTAGTGCATCAGATTCTTCACTGCGCTGGCGCTGCGTTCAGAATGACAAGGATTTTTTGGGTTGAATTGACTAGCGACACGGTTGAAACCCTTTTTGCATACCCCTTGTTTTATTTAAGCCTTTGGCCTTCAGCCTATAATGGTGCGGTATGTCCGAGTACGAAGCCGTCATAGGCTTGGAAGTCCACCTGCACCTCAAAACCAAAACCAAAATGTTCTGCGGCTGCGAGGCCGAATATTTCGGTGACGGGCCGAACACCCACAACTGCCCGGTCTGCCTGGGCCTGCCTGGCGTGCTGCCCACCATCAACGCTCGAGCTGTGGATTACGGTATCCTGATGGGCCTCGCCCTGGGTTGCCGGATAGCGCCCTGGACGCAGTTTCACCGCAAGAACTACTACTACCCGGATATGCCCAAGAACTACCAGATTTCCCAATACGACCTGCCGATTGCCGAGCACGGGAGCCTCGAGGTCGAGGGAAATCGCGTGGGCATCAAACGAGTCCACCTCGAGGAGGACGCGGGCAAGTCGGTGCATCCGGCGGGGGGAGAGTACAGCCTGATTGACCTCAACCGCGCCGGTTCGCCGCTCATCGAGATGGTCACGGAGCCAGATATTCACAGTCCTGAACAGGCCAGGGCCTTCCTCGCGCACGTTCGCTCGATTGCCCAAACGCTGGGCGTTTCGGATGCTAACCCCGAGGAGGGCAAGATGCGGGCCGATGTCAACGTTTCGCTGCGCCGTCCGGGAGAGCCGCTGGGGACGAAGGTTGAAATCAAGAACCTGAACTCTTTTCGCAGCGTGGCGCGGGCGCTCGAGTACGAAATCAAGCGCCAGGCTGAGCTTTTGAAGAGTGGGCGAGCCATCCAGCAAGCCACCATGGGCTGGGACGAAGGCGCTGGGAAGACCTACGTCATGCGCCTCAAGGAGGGCGAGTCCGATTACCGCTACCTGCCCGAGCCGGATTTGCCGCCTTTGCAGGTGGACGAAGCCTGGATTGCTCGTCTCAAAGTCGCTATGCCCGAGTTGCCCGCCGATAAATATCACCGCTACGTGGGAGCGGGTGTGCGCGAGTACGATGCCGAGATTCTGGCCTACAACCCGCCGCTGGCTCGAGTCTTCGATGGCGCATTGCAGAGCTATTCGGGCAACCCACAGACCCTCGCCAACCTCCTCAATGCTGATGTTTCGGGGTATTTGAACGAGAAAGGGCTCGAGGTGGGTCAGACAGGACTCACCCCTGAACACCTGGCAAAGTTAGCTGCGATGTTCGAGCGGCGCGACATCACCAACCGCGTGGTAAGCCAGCTTCTGCCCGAAATCATGGACGGGGCCGACCCCGAGGTTCTGGTGAAAGAACGCGGCTTGGCGGCGGTGGCGGACGAAGGCTCGCTCAAGCCCGTGGTCGAGAGGATACTCGCGGCCAACCCGGCCGTAGTGGAGCAAATCAAGGGCGGCAAATTGCAGGCCGCAAACGCCCTGCTGGGCCAGGTGATGCGCGAGACCAAGGGCACGGCCAAGCCCGACGTGGTCAAAAAAATGCTCAGCACACTGATGGGCGTGGAGTTGGCATGAAATATCAAGACGCGGGCGTGGACATTGACCGCAAGGCGGGTACGCTCAGGGCCGCTGCCGCCAAAATCAAAGAAACCTACACCCCCGAGGTGCTGCATGGCATCGGTGCTTTTGGCGGGATGATCGATGCTTCCAAGCTAAAGGGCCTGGCCCAGCCCGTTCTGGTGGCCTCTACCGACGGTGTAGGCACCAAGACAATGCTCGCTGCGCAGACCGGGCG
>JADMIM010000237.1 GCA_015478585.1 Thermaceae bacterium
GAGCAGGGTCTGGTGAAGAATTGATGGCGAGAATTACCTTTATGCCGCCAGGCGCACCCGCGTATGACTCCATGAGATTCTGGGCATTGAGAAGCGGTTAAGGAAGGGGGTTGTGCTCGGCGTAGACGCCCGATAACTTAGGGGCTGAAACTTAAGTGTCGGTAGCGTCTATTGCGTAGGCGCGAACTGTGGGGAGCGTGCCATTGGCTCTAATGCCTTCGGCTTCTGCTGCCGAGTATCCATGTGCTCGCATCCACCCGAGCAGGTCATCGAGCGTGTCGAACAAAGGAGATACAGGAGTGCCCTCGGTAACATTCTCGTACAAAACCCACGCTGTCGCCTGGTCCTCTCGCCATGTCTCTTGCCTATAATAAACAGGGTCGGGCGGATCGCCTACCCACTCAGCAAAAGTAAGGTTAGCCGTTTGCCCGGGCCACTCAATCTGCGAGGGGTGCCGCCCCTCGGCCCAAAGCCTGGCTGCATACTCGTAGTCCGCCAGCGCAGCCTCATAACTCTGGTTATGGAGTGGGATGTACTCTCCACGCTCGTCCTTTGGGTGTTCCCACCCCGGCACCACTAGCCTTATCTCTCTGCCTAACGCTTACTCTCCTTCTATCCGTGATCCTGGTGGTTAACAAGTCACCCCGCCAGGGCCTTGTGTGCGCGTGTGTGCCAACGTGTCGGCTTGTACCCCATCAAGCCGAGTAGTTGCGCCTTGATGCCGCCGGGCGTATACGTGCTACCAACGGGTGGGGGTATTGGCTGCTAACTATAACGGCTCGCCCCCGGCCTAACGCTGGTACGTCGGCCCACACTCCTTCGGATACAGAGCCTGCCGCCGCCTTGAGCGTCCGCAAGTTCTCCGCGCCCGTCACCTGGTGAACTATCTTATTGTTGGCGAGTTCATACAGTTCCGGCGGTAGGTGCTGGGGGCTTTGCGTTACAAAGTGCAGGCACAACCCGCGTTTGCGCCCCCGGCGTGCGATACGACGCAACTGGTCGAGAGTTTGTCCCATCCGGTCCTGCCTCTCCCTGGATACATACCCG
>JADMIM010000238.1 GCA_015478585.1 Thermaceae bacterium
GCCTAGATTCGTGAATTTTGCAGCAACTGCTGCAAAATTGGGCGCTGCTACCTTAATGGTGGCGGAGGAGAGGCAGGATGCGGAGTCCAAACACAGGCAGGGGGCTATGGAGGCAGGGAAAGTGCCTCCTCCCGAGGAGGAGGCCCCGTGGCTGACTTAATCCCGCTCCCGGCGGGCTACCCAGCCCTGCTCGAAGAGCTGAAGACCCGGATTCGAGTCGCCCAACTGCGAGCCGTTCTGACGCTCAACCGGGAGACCATCCAGCTCTACTGGTCGATCGGACAGGATCTCTCCTCCCGCTTTGCGGCGGAGGGGTGGGGAACCAAGGTGGTGGATCGGCTGGCCAGGGATCTCGGCACGGAATTTCCTGGCGTGGAGGGCTTCAGCCTCCGCAATCTTCGTTACATGCGTTCCTTTGCCGAGGCCTGGCCCGACCCCCAAATTTTGCAGCTTGCTGCAAAATTGCCCTGGGGACATCACATGGTCCTGCTCGACCGGCTCAAAGACGGCCAGAGCCGGGAATGGTACCTCCGGGCGTCGATCGAACACGGCTGGAGCCGCAACGTTCTAACCCATCACATCTCCACTCGGTTGCGGGACCGGGAAGGGAAGGCCCTCACCAATTTCTCCCGAACGCTGCCAGCAGAGGATTCAGACCTGACGCAACAGATTCTCAGGGACCCCTACTCGTTCGAGTTTTTGACCCTGAGCTCGAGCGCCAAGGAAAGGGAGCTGGAGCGCGGCCTGCTCAAGCATCTGAGGGACCTTCTCTTGGAGCTGGGCCGCGGCTTCGCCTTCGTGGGAAGCCAGGTGGCGCTCGAAGTCGATGGGCAGACCTTTTATATCGACCTGCTCTTCTACCATCTGCGGCTGCACTGCTACTTCGTCATTGAGTTGAAAAATGGCGCCTTCAAGCCAGAGTACGCCGGCAAGCTGAGTTTTTACCTCTCCGCCGTGGATGGCACGATGCGGACGCCGGTGGATGGTCCAAGCATCGGCGTCTTGCTCTGCGAAGGCCGGAGCGGTCCCATCGTTGAGTACACACT
>JADMIM010000016.1 GCA_015478585.1 Thermaceae bacterium
GGCTCATGCTTATCAATATAGCACTCAAGTTTTCTAAGGGTGGGGGCTTATACACTTTTGGGGCTCAGGTCGCCCGAGGGAAGCTGCTCGAGCCAGGCCAGCACGGCCTCGGCGGCTGAAAGATTGGTGGCTAGGGGAACGTTATGCACGTCGCAAACCCGCATCAAAGCCTGTACGTCGGGTTCGTGGGGTTGGGCGGCCAGGGGGTCGCGCAAAAAAATTACCGCGATCACCCCGTCTTGGGCCACCCTGGCCCCAATTTGCTGGTCGCCCCCCAGCGGCCCGGATAACAGGCGCTCCACGCTCAAACCCGTTTTCTCTATCAGGAGTTTGCCGGTAGTACCCGTGGCGATGAGGGGAAACCTCGAGAGGATGGCTTTGCTGGCGATGGCAAAGGCTACCATATCGGCTTTCTTGCCGTCATGGGCCACGAGGGCGACGGATTTCATGGGCATAGCATAAACGCCAACCGCATACAGTAGAAAGCTACAGGTATCATGCAGAAAGTTGACGCTCGAGGCTTTTGCATTCCACAATCAGTCTCATGACCCTACATGACGCTCAAGCCCGTGTGGATGCCTGGATTTCTCAGTTCGAGGAAGGGTATTTCCCCCATCTGCTCAACCTGGCTCGCTTGACTGAAGAAGTGGGTGAGGTGGCCAGGGTGGTTTCACACCTGAACGGCAAAAAGCCCAAGCCAGGCGAAGATATCGGTGATTTAGGGATAGAACTGGCCGATGTTTTGTTCGTGCTGATCTGTATGTGCAACCGCGACGGGATTGACCTCGAGGCGGCCTTTGAGCGGGCATTGACTAAGTACGAACAGCGGGATAACCAGCGCTGGACGAAAAAACAAGCGTAATTCTGTCCAGAACCAACCACTCCCACCGTGCTGGCCGCAGATGTAACGGCTAAAGCGCCCTCGAGAACGAGAACTTTGCGCTTGGGTCTTGGCCATTGCCGCACTGGATGTAACGCTGAGGGTTACTCCAGGAAAAAGCCCGGTGCGGGTTGTGCATTTGACCTAACGTTGGCCCAAAGCTGTGTTAGTTTGAGCTTTAGGGTTAACGAAGGAGTTCACGCTTGAGACACCTACGTCAAATTTCCAACTTATGGCTTCCCAGATTGTTGGCGCTGCTGGGTTCTCATGCCTTCTCCCCCCGTGCTGTGGCATATAAATACGCTCTTATCCATGTTCGCCACAGTCAAACGGCAGGTCGTAAGTGGACGAGAGGAGAAGAATGAACAAAGTAGGAGGTCCGATACAACTCAAGCTATGGGGGCCAGCGCGGCTGGAGTACCAGGGTCGCGAACTCAAGCTCCAGCGCAAGGGATTGGCGGTGCTCTACTACCTGGCCCTGGAAGGGGCTACCCGGCGCGAGGTGCTGGCCGACCTACTCTGGGGCCATACTGCTGCCTCGCAAAACCTACGGGTAGAGCTGCACCGCCTGAGCCAGGCTCTGGCCCCGCTGGGGTATACGCTCTTCAAGGCTGGGGAAGACCCCCTGCAACTGCCGCCTTTTGTGAGCCTAGACCGAACCCCCTCGCCGGGTGCCCCCATGGAGGGCCTTGAGGAGCTTTCGGTGGAGTTTCGGGCCTGGCTCGAGGGCCAGCGCTCGCAACTCATGGCGAACACTTCCGGTACGGTGGGCCGTGAGCGGCTGGTGCAGGAAGTGGCCTCGCAAGTTTCCCTACCCTCGGTTCTGATTTTGATGGGCCGTCCTGGCTCGGGCCGCACGGCTTTTGCCCAAGCCCTAGCCAAAACGCTGGGGATACCCTTTCTGGAAGGCCCAAGGGGCGGTGGGAAAGCCCTGCACTACTTGCGTCCGCCCTACAACGAAGTCCAGCTCGAGCGTATCATCACTGACCGCGAGGGGCTGTGGATGGTAGAGCGGTCTTCCTATGGCGAAGACCCCAAGCTGATTCTCGAACTGCGCAGCCACTACCCCGCCGAGCGCACCCGCTACATCACTCTGCCCCCCTTGCAGTGGGCCGAAGCCCGTGCTGGTATGCTCTCCAATCTGCCCTTCACCCAGGCCGCCCGATTATTCTTGGCCTCCGGTGGCTCTCCCGGCCACCTGCGGGAGCTGCTGGCGGTTCCGCACAATGGCGGCGAGGTTCCGTTGCCCCAGCGGGTGCGGGCACAGGTACAGCTCGAGGCCCGGATGCTCTCCCTGGAGGCCCGGCTGGCCCTGGAACGGCTTTCGGTACATCCTGGCCCCTACTCCCAGGGCCTGTTGGATGCGCTGGAAGCCACCCCCTATCTCGACGAACTCGAGCGCCGGGGCTGGTTGGTGTATGGCGGGCAGTGGCAGTTTTCCGACGATGCCAGCAGGCGGGTGCTGTATCTGGGCTTGCAGCCGGGCCGCCGCCAGCAGTATCACCGTCAGGCCGCGCTACAAGCGGCAATGGAAGAACAGCGCATGGCCGAAGCCTATCACCGCCTGATGGCGGGAGATACCGCCGACTGGGGCACCTTCGTGAGTGGGCTGCCGGGCTGGACGCGCTACGGTCTGAAAGCCTGGCTGGGTATGAACGAGAACCTGCCCTTTAGCCCCTCTACCGCCGAGGTAGCACGGGGTAACGAGCTAACCCTGCTCGAGGAAGCCCGCTTCGGTCAGGGCTTCGAGGTAGAAGGCCGCCACGTGCGCTGGGTACGCACCCCCTCCCAGGCCACTACCTCGGGCATCATGTGGGCTGGGCATGACGAACCCTCGCTGCTGCACCTGAAGGGCAACCTCTACGTGGAAAACCCTTTGGGGGTGGGTATCTCAGGCCGGGCTGCTCCCCTGACCCTGGAGATTCAAGAGCCCAGAGAGGCCAGAATTATTTTTCTCTCGGGAATCCAAGCCGGTGCGCTGGCCGAAAATGCCCTGATGTTGCCCTTGCAAGAAGAACTCGACCTCTGGTTCCGGGTTCCTGCCGGGGGTGGTATCCGCCTTACCAGCAGTGCCGAGAGCGGCCTGATTGACCTCGAGGTCACCACCTACCGGATAGCTCCGGTTTCGCAAGTTCAGGTTGCTCCTAAGATCATGGTCTATGAATTTTTTCGTGGCGCGGTAGAAGCCGCCAAACGCTTTTAGAGCAGTTCGCCAACAACAGGAGGCCGGATGGCCTCCTGTTGCATTTGGGACACCTGGCTCCATGGGCCCAGTGCCAGCACAGGCAAAGCCCGCCCCGTTACAGACGCAGAGCGCCTCGAGGCCATGCCGGTGGGCGAACCGAGCAGCCTGTCGTCCCGGCAAAACCCCTAAATCTGCTGGACGGGATAGACTGAAATCGGTGTCCTACCGTGTGCCCAAAAACCGCCTGCTGCCACCCCGCACCGCCAGGGAGGTCAACCGGGTGCGGCCTTTGGAGCGCTTACGCCAGGGTTTCAGCAAAAGCCCGGTGCTGGTGCTGGCGGCTGGAGCCGGATATGGCAAATCCACCCTGATGGCTTCCTGGCCCGCGACTTGGGTCGCGCTAGGGGAAGACTGCCGCGACCCGGTGGTGCTGGGCTGGCATCTGGTGGAAGCCTATCGGGGGCGGCTGGGAGAGGGTTTGGAGCCGGTCGAAGCGGCGCTGGGGCGCGGAGCTTGGGCCCAAGCCGGGGAGGCTCTGCTGGAGGTGCTGGCGACAGCAACTACCTCGGCCCCCCGGCACACCTTGGTACTGGACGAGGCCCAACGCGCGGCCAGCCGCGAGACCCTGAACCTACTGCGCACGTTGGTCCAAGTTCCCAGCCTGCAAATCGCCATACTGACCCGCCGGGCAGCTCCCTGGGAGGTGCTGGGACAGGTGCTGGACGAGCGGGAGTTGGCCTTCGACGCAGGGGAAGCCCTTGAGCTGGCCCGTGTGCTTACCCCCCAACTCCTGGCCTTCGAGGTCGAGCAGGCCCACAGCTTGGTGCAGGGCTGGCCCCTGGGACTGCGGCTGCTGTTGCGAGCGATGGGGCGTGGGGCACGACCTGAGGAAGCACTCTATGCCCACCCCGACCCGGCGGGCTTGCTGGCCTACCTGACCCTGCCTCTACCCCTTGAGGTGCAGAAACTCGCGGCCAGGGCCAGTGTCTTGGGAGAAGTGGCTGCCGAGGAGGCCGAGTTCGGCGGGCTACAACCGTATACCAGCGATTTGTTGCTCGAGCAGGTCGGGGGTGGGTTGCGCTTTCACCCGCTGGTGCGTCAGGCCCTGATGAGCCTGCTCGAGCCTGCCGAAGTGCGTAGCCTGTTGACTCAAGCTGCCGACCAGGCTGTTGCCAAAGGGCAGGGGGTACGGGCTGCGGGATATCTGCTCGAGGCCGAGCGACTGGGCCATGCCGCCGACTTGGTGTTGGCCCAGGGCCAGGAATGGCTCTCGCAAGGGCTGACCTATACCGTGTTGGCGATGCTCGAGCGCTTTCCCCAGAGAATATTTTCGGCCCGCCCCGGACTGCGCTATCTTCATGCCGAGGGCTTGCGCCAGGCTGGGCGCTACGCCGAGGCCGAGGCTACCTATGGGCAGGCTCTGCACATGGGGGTAGAGCAGGCCCTGCTGGGTCTCTCGCGGCTCTACCTCGACACGGTAGAACCCGCCAAAGCCTGGCCCTATCTGGAGCAGGCTCGAGCCCCTTTCCCTCACCAGACCAAGAGCCTGTGGGCCGAGAACGCCCTCAATGCGGGGCGGGTCAGGGAGGCGCTAGAACTGGGGCTGGAAGGGCCGCGGGTGAACTTGCGCCGGGGCCAGCCTGAACGAGCCTTGCAAGAATTGCGCGGGAGTGGGGCCAGGGCGGCACCGGTGGCGCAAAACCACCGCGAGGGGGCTTTGCTGCTGGCCTTGCTCGAGGCCGTAGCCGGAGATGCCAACGCCGCCGAAGCCGCTGCTCACAAGGGTCGCCGCGAGGGCGAGGCGCTGGGCAGCCCTTTCGTGGTGGCATTGGCTGAGGCCCGGCTGGGACATGCTTTCCTGGCGCAGAACCGCTGGGAAGAGGCGGGTTGTGCCTACCAACGTTCGCTGGCGCTCTCGCAGGGCGGCCCCTCGAGGCTCGAGGTCGAAGCCTTGGGGGGGTTGGCGGCGCTGGGTGAGGCCCCAGCCTATTCGCAGATGCTGCGACTCAGCCGCGAATCGGGGGATGCCTGGGTGGAAGCCTTCATGACCCTGGTTGCAGCCCAGGCCCACCTCAGGCGCGGGGAGCGGTTTGTTTTACCGGCCCTGGTTGGCCTCGAGGACTCTTTTTTGCAAGCCCTGGCTGTAGCCTATCCTTGGCAAGAGGATGCAGCCGGGCTGCTGGGGCGTTATCCCTTTTTGCTGCGTTCCACGTTGCTTGCCCCACCCCTAGAGCGTTCGCGCAGACTGCTGTGGGAGGCTGGGAAACTTCCACTGCCCTACTATCCCGGCAGCCGGGTGAAAATCCAGACTGCCGGTGGGCTGTGGGTGTGGGTGAACGGGCAGGAGGTTCGCTTCAAGCGGGAGAAAACCCGTTTGCTACTGGCTTTGCTGTTGGTGCGAAGCTGGGACAAAGAAGCGCTGCAAGAGGCGCTGGAAGTTTCGGATGGGGAGTTTCGGGTGCTGTGGTCGGAACTTCTGGGCTGGCTCGAGCCGGGTCGTCCTAGCCGTGCGCCGGGGTATTTTCTCGAGCCCTATGGCCTGGCTCGGGTTCCTGAGCTAATGGTTGACCTGGGGTCGTCAGGGCAGCCCTCGGCCGTGCCCTTGGCGGGCTTGGATCATCCCGAACTCGAGCGGTTTCGCGGCCACTGGCTGACAACCCACCGCACCCGCCTGCTCTTTAGCAGCGAGCCTGCCGACTGGCTGCGGGCCTTGGAAATCGAGCCTACCGACGAAACGGTACTTTCACGTTTGCTCGAGTCGGCGCTGGCGGAGGAAGCCTGGGCGCTGTACAGCAGGGCTATGCAAGAACTCGAGCTAGTCCCAGACCCACATTTGCGCCAGGCCGCACACCCGCGCTGAAGGCTGCTGCCAAGAAAAAGCCCTTTATGGTCTAGCAATTTCAGTACGTGAAGAATATCGCGCGTTGCTGAAGTTTTGCCGCTTGGAGGAGCAGCAAAACAGGCAGCCAAACACAATCTCACTTAAGAATCTTGATGCAATTATTTTGCAAAGCGCTCTAAACTGGGCATGAAGATGCATTTGGCAAAAAATTGGCTAAGATAGGTGGGTTATGCGCGTCATCGTGATTGGTGCGCGGGCTAGCCTGCTCGCGCAAGCCCAGACCCGGTGGGTGGTCGAACGTCTAAAGGAAAACTGGCCCGAAGCAGAGTTCAAAATCCGCACTGTTCAGTCTAAAAATGCCTCGGAAACGAGTGCGGCCATGGCTTTGCAGGAAGCCCTGAGCCAGCGTGAGGTGGATATCGCGGTTCATTCGCTCAAATACTTGCCCACTGCCGAAGTTAAGGGACAGCAGCTCATTGCTGTGCCCAAACGGGTCGAGCCCCGCGAAGCCCTGGTAGGCCGTAGCGCCAAGCGTCTGGAAGACCTTCCCAAAGGTGCCGTGGTGGGAATCAATACCCTGCGCCGCAAAGCCCAGCTATTGGCTTATCGCCCAGATTTGAACGTGCAGCCCCTGGGTGGCGACATAGAAGAGCGCCTGGCTGCCCTGGGAACCGGTGACTACGATGCGCTGGTGATGGGAGCTGCCAGCCTGTTGCGCCTGGATTTGCGTAACCGCATTGACCAGCTCATCGCCCCCGAGCACCTGTTGCCTGCGCCGGGTCAGGGCTCGCTGGGCCTCGAGGTGCGCCAGGGCGACGACTGGGCCGAGGAACTGGCCTATAGCCTCAATCACCGGAATTCGTTTGACCGGGCCGGCGCCGAGCGGGCCTTCCTGCGGGCGCTGGGGGCCGGAGATGAGTGTCCGGCGGCAGCGCTCGCCACCCTCGAGAGCGAGGACACCTTGATTTTGCAGGGTGTGGTCTGCTCCCCCGATGGCAAGGAGTTCATCCGGGCCGAAATCGAGGGCGATACCGAAGAAGCCGTGGAGTTGGGCCAGGAACTGGCTCAGGACTTGCTGGGTGAGGGCGGGAGAGAGATTCTCGAGGCTCTGGCGGTCAAGTAGAGGAAGTCACCGGCCAGAACAGATTAAGCCCTCATCCCCACCCTTCTCCCCCTGGGAGAAGGGCTTTAAAGCAGATCGGATTTAGAGTCTTGACCTGCTATACTCGAGGATAGCAATGGGAATCAAACGTCTAACCCGGCAACGTAGAGCAGTGCTCGAAGTGGTGCAGCACGCCAAGGGCTACCACCCTGACGCGGCCTGGGTGTATGGAGAAGTTCGTAAAGCAGTGCCCAACATCAGCTTGGGAACGGTTTACCGTACCCTCGAGGCCCTCACCGAGGACGGCTACTTGATGCCCCTTTCGCGCCCTGGCGAAGCCATTCGCTACGACGCGAACCTCGACGGCCACCTACACTTGACCTGCCGCAAGTGCGGTGAGTTCTTCGACATCGTGGCCCCCTTGCCCGACCTGTTATCGGGAGTCAGGGCCAAATACCCCGAGTTCGAGCTCGAGGGTGTGCAGGTTGAATACCAGGGTGTGTGCCAGAAATGCAAGAATGTTGACGGTTGACCGCAAAAGCAAAAGACGGCGAGCGACAGGTGAGCTTTTTGCCGTTGTCTTTGTGGTTAACGGTCAACGGTGAATGTTCCTATGCCTTCGTCCCTCGAGTGGCTCCTCACCCAACAAAGGTTCATGAAGCCGGGCCTGGAGCGTATCCAGGCCCTGTTGGAGCGACTGAATCACCCCGAGCGGGCTTATAAAGCCGTGCTGGTGGGGGGAACCAACGGCAAGGGCTCGACCACTCTGGCCCTCTCGGAGATTTTGCGAGCGGCTGGATACCGCGTGGGGCGCTATATCAGCCCGCATATCGTGCGCTTCAACGAGCGAATGGTGGTTGGTGCAGCGGAGATTGCCGAGGAAGAACTCGAGGCTCTGCTGGGTGAAATTCGGCCTCTGGCCGAGGAAACTGGGGCCAGCTTTTTTGAAATCGTGACCGTGGCGGCACTGCTATATTTTGCTCGAGCGTCGGTGGATTGGGCGGTGCTCGAGGTGGGTCTGGGTGGGCGTTTCGATGCCACCAATGCCACTCAGCCGGAGCTTTCCCTAATCACTAGCATTGGCCTTGACCACACCGAGATTCTGGGCTCGAGTCTGAGTCAGATTGCTTTTGAAAAAGCCGGGATTTTGCGCCCTGGCAAGGTCGCATTTACTGCCGCCGAGGGCCAAGGATTGGC
This sequence comes from Thermaceae bacterium, assembly GCA_015478585.1. GTDB lineage: Bacteria > Deinococcota > Deinococci > Deinococcales > Thermaceae > Meiothermus. The sequence continues at coordinate 8,207 of JADMIM010000016.1, forward strand.
CGCTCTGAGGAAGCGAGCGGGTGAATTGGGAGCAGATTTGCGGGTGCTGGGAGAGGATTTCTGTCTTGCTCAAGTCGGGCCTGACCCCCGAGGTTTGAGCTTCGGGCTCGAGCTAGAGGGGAACCACGCCTTCCACACTGCGCTGCTAGGGGCACACCAGGCCCGCAACCTAGCCCTGGCGATTGCGGCAGCCAGGGAGTTGGGTCTTGGCTGGGAAGCTATCCAGCAGGGCCTCGAGAACCTGTGGCACTCGGGGCGGCTCGAGCTGCTCTCCAGCGCCTACGGCGAGTTGCTGCTCGACGGAGCCCACAACCTGGATGGGGCTCGAGCCCTAAAACAAGCCCTGGACGATCATTTCCCCCAAAGACCGGCCTCCCTGGTGCTGGCCCTGTCGCGCGATAAAGACGCTGAGGCCATGGCTCGAGTTCTGCAACCGGCCTTCCAAAAAATCGTGCTGACCCGCTATAACTCACCGCGCTCTCTGGCCCCGGAGGAGCTTTTGCCCTATTTTCCCGGCGCACTGGCCGCCCATTCTCCCGCCGAAGCCCTGCATCTGGCCGAGGTTTCGGGGGGTTTGACGGTGGTAGCGGGGAGTTTATACCTGGTGGGGGAGGTCAAGCGGCTGCTGCTGGGCTTGCCTGCCGAGGAGCGCTGGCAGTAAAGCCAGGGGGCTGCTCGAGCCGCTGTGCAGGATAGTTTTGCTCATGCTCCCGCCAACAGCCGCACCAGTTCTTGGGGCTGTTCCTGCTGCGGCAGATGTCCGCAGTTGGGGATGACCTGCAGCTTGGCTCCGGGAATCCAGCTTGCCAGCAGTTTGCCTGACTCGAGCCCTGCGATGTGGTCGTGGTCGCCCCAGATTATCTGCGCAGGAAGCGCGAGGCTGGCTAGGGCAGTGGGGTTGGGTTGCCCCAGAAGCCCTTCCCAGGCCAGCCAGCGAAAGGTCGAGAAAAAGGCCCGGCGTTGGTCGTCGCTCCAAACCCTGGCCCAGACCCGCTCGCGCAGAAAGGCTTGGTCGGCGGCAGGTAGGGCCTTCAGGTTGAAATAGTACGGTCCCAAGGTGGCGTAGGCCGCGTCTTGCGAGGCCCGCAGGCCGGTGTAGATGCGCTCTCCCACACCGGGGGTCAGAAACCTTAGCTGTGCCGCGTTGACCTTGCCCCGAACCGGTGGGCCATCTAGCAGCACCATTCCACTCAGCAAACCGGGCTGGCGCTGGGCCACCCGCAACACCACCGCTGCCCCCATCGAACTGCCCACCAGCACAGCTTTGGATACTTTGAGCATAGAAAGCAGGGTTTGTATGGTCTGGGCGAAAAAGTTTAGGGTATATGCCCGGCGCGGGTGGTCGCTACGACCAAAACCCGGCAAATCCGGGGCAATCACCCGGCGATAGCCCGCCAGCAAAGGAAACACCTTGCGCCAGCTATCGGCCTCGTCGCCCAGGCCGTGCAGCAACACCAAAGGCGGCTTACTGCCCACAGGGCCGCAGTCGTATATATGTAGGCCAACTCCGCCAGCATTGAGCTTGCGGGCGTAGGGCTTGAGTTCGGCAGGGACGGTGAATTCAGGCTTCATAGGGCATCCGCCAAACGTTTAAAAGCTTCGGGCATGACCGGGGCCACTCCCCCGTCGGCCCAACTAAAGCGCAGGTCTATCAAGTTGCCTGCCCCGACCCCCATGCCATGCGGGAAAAGGCTGGTGTAGTCGAGTTTTTCGCTCACCTCTTCGCCGCCAAAAGCCTCGCGGAAGCGGGCGATTTCTTTGGGATGTCCCCAGTGAAAGGCATACGTCCAGTGTAATTCTTGCCACAAAAAGCGCGGCCTGAGGGGCGGTTCGGTGAGTTCGCCCTTGCGTCGCAGCAATACCGAGGCTCGGCCCGGACGCAGCCGCAAAGTGGCCTCGAGCACCTCCCCCAGCACCCCAAAACTCCCCACCAAAGGCCGCACCAAGTCGTAGCCCTGCACGTTTTTGACCACCCGCCCGCCCGCCGTGACCCTGTGCCCTTTAGGGCTGAGAAAGCGCAACCCCAACACCTCGCTGGCAAAAAAGAAGGTCTGGGCGAAGCCGCCCCGCTTCAGCAGGCCGTTTATCCCACCCGGAAGCTCTACCGGCGGGAAGGGTGGGAAAAGCCCTTGGGGAAGAGCCTGCCAGACCTCCAGCAAGCTCGCCTCCCCGGAAACCACCACCAGCTGGTCGGCGCTGGAAACCTCGAGGATACGCTGGTGAGCTGGCATGGTCTTAGGCTAAAGAAGCAAAACGCTAAACGCAAGATGCTGCAAGCGGGAAGCCAAGAGCAGAGAGCTAGATGCAAAACGCAAAACGTCTAAAGCCAAAAGCTGAAAGCCAAAGGCCAAAAAACCTAAAAACACCAACCCCGTCCCAGACGGTGTTTCTTTATAGAGCAATTATGCTGTCCTGGTGTAGCTTTCGGGCTCTTTTTATTTTATCTTTTGCGGTTGCCTTCGGCCTTTGGCTTTCAGCTTTTGGCTCTCTACCCTCCGTGCTGGCCCTACTCCCCCCGCAGCCCCATACAGCGCTCGGTATAGGGGTCAGGGCGCAGCGAAAGCTTTGGGGCAAACCATAGCACCTTACTCGAGGTGTACTGCGGCCAGCGCGGCCAACCGCCGGGGGTGTCGTTTTTAGCGAAGTTGATCCAGTAGGCTTGCATTCGCCCGGCAGCATCTTGAATCTCCTGTTGCGCGGCATCGCTCAGGTAGAGCGTGAAGAAGGGCCAGACCGTCTGGGTGCCAAACAGCCAGGGCAGCTCGGCCCCGTGAAAACTGCCCAAAACGGGAAGGATTGGCGAGGTGTAGTCGAAGACATAGGCAAAAGTCGGGGCAAAGGCCGACTGAGCCCGCAAAGCCTGATAGGTCGGGCAAAACAGCACGTAGTTGCCTACCAGATAGCCCCAGGCATCGCCGGGGTTGGAATATCTGCGGCGGTAGTCCTCGAGCACCTGATCGGCTTGTTTGGGCAGGTATAGCTTGACCTTCTGGTGGAATTCCTCCCAACTGCTCACCGAAAACCGCTCGAGCCAGGCTTCTTGGGTGGTAGAGCCTGCCAGCAGGGGAATTCCCCTGGCCCGGCCCTCCCGCAGGGCTTGCAAGGGGGTTTGATCCAGCACCACCCCGTCTATGTGCGGCTTGTAGGGGCCCGCGGCAAAGGTCTCGCCGGTTCCGGGGGTGCCGGGGTTGACCCCCTCAATCAGCTTGAGGATGGCCTCATAGGCTGGGCTACCCTCCGACGGAAAGAACTTTTCTCTGGGCAAAGCCCGCAGGCAGGCCAGGTCGGCGGGGTCGCAGCCCAGCTGCTTGGATAGCGCCTCACCAAACTTGAAGCCCTCCTGGAGGGTTTTGACGTACTCGCAGCCGCCCGACTCGAGGATGGCCTTTTGGAACAATCCTTTGGACAAGGGGCTTCCCAGCAGCGTACAGACCGACATCCCCCCCGCCGACTGCCCAAATATAGTGACATTGTGGGGATCGCCGCCAAAAGCCGCGATATTCTCCTGCACCCAGCGCAGCCCCTCGAGCTGATCCAGAGTTCCGTAGTTGCCCACGCGCTTTTGGGGGTCTTCGACTTGCAGCGCGGGCAGGGCCAGGTAGCCAAACACCCCCAGGCGGTAGTTCAGGCTAACCACAATCACGCCCCTCGAGGCCAGAGCGGTACCGTCGTAGACGGGCTCCCCTGCGGCTCCGCCGGTAAAACTCCCGCCGTGAATCCAGACCATCACCGGCCAGCCCCCTTGGGGTGGCGTGCCCAGGGGCAGCCAAACGTTCAGGTTGAGGCAGTCCTCGGACTGGGGCGGAACATATCCACCCAAGCGGCTGGTCAGGTAGGGACGCTGGGGGCAAGCCGAGCCTACTTGGGTGGCCTGCAAAATGCCGTCCCAGGTTTTGATCGGCTGGGGGGCTTTCCAGCGCTCGGCCCTGGCAAAGGGGATGCCCAGAAAATAGGCCACTTTTGCGCCAGTATTGACCCCACCCTGCACTGAGCCTTTGGGGGTGATTAGATATGCTGTCTGAGCAAGGGACAAACCAAAAGCCACCAGCAAGGCCAACAAACGCATAGCCCTAGCATGAGCAGTAACCGCGAATCAATTTGTGGCGCAGCGCAAAACTGTCCCGTAAACTCTGCTGCGCTCGAGAAATCCCAGGCCTTGGTAGGCCCTAATGGCGGGGGCATTATCAATGGCTACGTGCAGAAAAGGGGTCTCCCCTCGAGCCACAATCCCCCGGCAGACCTGGTGTACGAGAGCCTTGGCATACCCCCGGCCCTGATAGTCGGGGTGGGTGCAGACCGCGCTGACTTCGGTGTAGCCGCTGAGGTGCAGGCGTTCCCCGGCCATCGCCACCAGCTTGCCCCCCTCCCGCAGGCCCAGATAGATTCCCAGTCGAATGGTGTGCGGCTTGAAGGGGCCGGGCCTGGTCAGCTCGACCAATGCCTGCATCTCGGGCACGTCGGCCTCGCTCAGGGTTTGGCAGGGCAGCTCGAGGACAGGCCGCAGGGCCATGCAGACCATCTGCGAGAGGATAAAAGCATTGATCACCTCCCAGCCCGGTCTGGGAATCCAGGGCTGGGGGGCGAAAAATCCGGCGATTCCTTGGGGTTGTAAGGCTTCTTTCAGGGCTTCAAAAGCCGCCTCCGAAGGCTCGGCGATGGCGGCAAAGGGGGCCACATCCAGCGGATAGCGCTTGGCTAGCGCATTACCCTGCGCCAAACCGGCATGAAAGGTGTTCAGTGCGTACCAGATGGGATTATCGAGGGGGTGCATAGCCCAGCTTATCAGGCCGCAGGCAAGGGCGGGGTGGTGGCGGGAATCAGGATTTTCTCGGTGGCGAAGCGTTCGGCGATACGCTTCCTGAACTCCCGCCCCACCGCCCACTGTTCCTTGGGTTTGGTGGTAAAGAGCACCCGCAGCACTACCGCGTTGTCGGTGAGTTGTTGCACCCCCTGCAAATCCGGCGGCGAGGTAAACAGGGACTCCCAATTGGGGTCGTGATAGAAGCGGTTCGCCTCGTCCTCGAAAACCGCTATGGCCTGGCTCAAATCCTGGCGGTAGCTGACCCCGATATCCACCACAGCCCGGGCCCAATCGCGGCTGAGCACGGTCACGATAGGAATTTGCGAATTGGGCACGAAGTGAACGCGGCCCTCGAGGTCGCGCAGCACCGTCACCCGCAGGTTGAAGCGCTCCACCGTGCCCGAAATTAGCCCCACCGTAATCACGTCGCCCACGCCAAACTGGTCTTCCAGCAGGATAAAAAAGCCGTTGATCAGGTCGCGCACCAGGTTCTGTGCAGCAAAGCTCACCGCCAGCCCGGCCACCCCCACCCCGGTCACCAGGGCGGTGATGTTGAGGCCCAGGTTGGAAAAGAAAAACAGCCCCCCCACTACCAGCACCATGGCCCGCAGGGCCGACTCGAGCACCGATTTTATGGTCTGGCCCCGCACCTGAGAACGGGTGAACTCCTCGCTGCGGGCCAGCGGAATCCGGTTGAGCAGGTAGGGAATCAAGCGGTACAGGGTGAGGGCCAGGGCCAGGGTCAGGATGCCGGTGAGCCCCTTGCTGCCCAGCCAGCTCGAGAGCTGGTTTCCCCAAGAACGAAAGGGCTCGATATCCAGCTTGAAAATCTCCGCCAGCAGCGAGACCGCCGCCAACACCACCACACCCCACCAAGCAAACCCGGCCATCCGCCAGTAGCGATTGTCGGTGGTGCTGGGGGTAAAACTGCCCACCTGATTAATCAGCCGTGACCCGCTGCGGCCCACCCAGACCGCCAGGGCCAACACCCCCAGGGCCAGCAGATAGGGCAACAACCAAGCATGGATGTTCATCCTCACCCCTTCGCTGGGACCAGGCCTGCAATCCCCACCCGCACCCGCTCCACCAACCCCGCTTCGACCACGCTCTTGGCCTTGCGCAGGGCACTGCGCACTGCCCGCCCGTCCGCCGAGCCATGCCCGATAAACACCGGCCCCTCTACGCCCAAGAGCGGCATCGCTCCGTATTCGGCTGGATCCATCTTGGCCCGCAGGCTTTGCAGCGCGTTTCTAACCAGCAAGGCCCCGATTTTGGCCACCAAGGTGCTGGTCAGGGCCTCTCGAATCCATTTGAGCAGGGTACGGGCTTCGCCTTCCGAGAGCTTCAGCACCACATTGCCGGTATAGCCATCGGTGACGACGATATCGGTGGTTCCCTGGAAAATGTCGCGGCCCTCCACGTTGCCATGAAATTGAATCCCTGGCGTGGCTTGAAGCAGGGGGAAGGTTCCCAGGCTCAGGGCGTTTCCCTTCTCCTCCTCCTCACCTATCGAGAGCAGGCCCACCGTCGGGTTTTTCACCCCCTGAGCCTGGGCATAGGCCGTGGCCATCACCGCGAACTGCACCAGCCAATCGGGCTTGCAGTCCACGTTGGCCCCACCATCGGTAAGGTAGGTGCGGCCCCGTTCGCTGGGCAGCTCGATCAGCAGCGTGGGCCGCTCTACTCCTCGAATACGCCCCAGGTTGAACAAGGCCGAGGCCAGCGTGGCCCCGGTGTGGCCCATCGCCACAACCGCCGAAGCCTCGCCTTTTTTGACCAGTTCCATACAGACATTAATGCTGGCCCCGCGCTTTTTGCGCACGTCGGTGGCGTAGTCTTGCATGGTGATAAACTCGGTCGCGTCCTGGATTGGCAAGTCGCCGCCCTGCTTTTTTAGCTCCTGCTGCAAAGGGGCAATTGGCCCGACCAACAGCACCGGAATGCCCTCTTTGGTCGCTAGCAGCGCGCCGGCTACGGTGGCTTGGGGGGCTGAGTCGCCGCCCATTGCGTCTAGGGCGATGGGTTTCATGGGAATAGCTTATCGCTGATAGTCGGCGGCTAACAACCGGAGCTATTCGCTCGAGACCCGCAGGTAGAGTTCATCCGCGCCCGGTGGCTAAGGTGATAAAAGCGCTCCTGCCCCAATTACCCCTTGTTAAACGTGTAGCCTCAAGGGCCTTGCAGGTGCGCCAGCAGCGCATTTATCAGCGAATGCTGGGCATCGTCGTCGCTGAGATGCCAGACCATGATGCCACCCAGCCCGTGAGCAACAACATAATCGGCTTTGGCGGCTACCGAATCGAGGTCTTCGTAGGTGATGAAGATGCCACTGCTGGGACTATAGAGCCAGGGCTCGAGGGTTTCACTTTGCCAGTAGCGGCTGTAGCTCCCATAGTACTTCTCCAGATCGCCGTAGCGAATCGCACCGCGCTGCCAGGTTCCACTGTTGGTCTGCTCGGCGCTACTGTTGGAGTCCGCCGAGACGCACTCGCCGGTGCTCGAGACATTTACGAAGGCATACAGCACCGTGCTAAGGCCAGAAGCCGGTATGTTGGAAATCTGGTTGTGATGGTCAAGCCCGTAAAAATAGCCGACCAGCATAGGTGAGGCCGCAGGTGGGGGTGGGATGCTAAGTGCGTCCTGGACAGGGAAATTTTGTAGTCTGGATATGCTGTCCAGGACGCAGAAAACTACTTGGTGCAGGTCAGGTCAATGCGGAAGCTGGGGTCGGGGATGGTGTATTTGGGGTCGGCCCGCTTGGTATCTATGCGCAGGATGAACTTGGCAGGTGGGTTTTTGAGCTGGTCGGGAGTGGCAGCAGGGTCGGGAAAAATCTTGAACACATAGGTAAACATCCCGCCTTGGGGTATGTCCTTGACCACAAAATCGTTGACGATGTAGTAGGTCTTCCAGACTCCGGTATTGCCGTCGGCGGTGGCGAAACTGTAGCTGTCGTTGGTGTTGCTAAAACCCGATGAATACGGTGAAAGCGGCTTGGGGATGGCGTTGCGCATCTCTACGCTCATTAGCCAGCCGGGATTGCCGTCCACAGTGCCCTGCTCGAGCTTGGTCACCTTGAAGCGCCATATGCCGTTATAGAGGGTTTGCCCGATGCAGCCCTCGAGGGCCTTGAGCTGATTGGCTCCACCTGCTGCGCTCGAATTGGGGCTGGCTTGAGGAGCCCCTGGTAGGCTCAGGGAGAGGATACCCGAAGTCAGACTGCTCTGGATGCCCGCCGCTTTGAGCGCCGCGAGCGGCACGTAGGTCTGACCGTTTACCACGATGGCCTGACCCGAAACCACCTTGCCATTAATCACCAGCTTGTAGGCGGTCTGGGCTGCCAGAGCGAAGAGACCGAAGCCCAACAGGATAAGCAGAATACGATTCATGTTTTCTCCTTAGGGGAATTGAAACCCCCGCTCAAAGTAGCCTCTGGGGCGTTATAGCGGTGTTACTCTCGAGGTCAGTGCGGCACGTCAATAAATCGGATATGCACCGATTTGGATGCCGTCTGGTTGCTGGCATCGCTCACGTAGAGGGTGAGGTTGCCCTGCCCGAAGTCAACGCAGTTGTTCTTGTCATAGTTGGCGACCCAAGTCGGGGTCGCGCCGGTGCCGATCTGGATTTCGGGGCAACCGGTCTTGTCGGTGTACTGCCAGGCCCAGCGGTATTGCAGGGCTCCGGTGCCGCCCGAGGCGGTGCCGCTAAGGTTCAGGCTCGAGTTCAAGTAGACCTGGAAGGGGTCAAACTGTGGCAGTAGGTTCCCACTCCCATCGAGCAGGGGGGTGTTATTAACGTAGATTTGCACGATGGTCGGAACCGGCGGGGGCGGGTCTACCACCACGCTCACGCTGGCGGTAGCCGTGGCTCCGTAGTTATCTTTCACGGTTAGGGTGACGGTGCGGGAGCCGGTGCTGCCAAAGGTCACGCCAAGTTGTGCGCCACTACCCAGATTGCCACCACTACCGTCGGCGCTGTTGCTGCTCGTCCAGGTATAGGTAAGGGTGGTGTTAGAAAGATAGGTCTGGGCCTGGAAGGTGTAAGCGCTGTTCTGGTATAGATGCTGACCATTGGCGGGGGTCAGAATTTTAGCGACAGGGTTATCCACGATGCTGATGGCAAAATTGACCGAGTTGGTAGCACCCTGGCTGTCCTCGGCGGTAGCTGTGATGAGCTGGACACCGAGTTTCTTGAAGGTGTAGTTCAGGACGGGGTTGTTGACATCGGTAGTGCCCAGTACCCCTTCCACCCAGGAATACCAGGTGACTTTACAGCACTTGCTTGCGTCCTCGACATCGCTGACTTGCGCCTGAAAGTTCGCTCCCAGAGGGCTGCCGATATCGAAAGTGTCGTTTTGCTTGGGGGTGAGCACCTGGATGGTGGGTGGAATGTTGCCGTAGAGATGGCTCAAAGCCAGCAGGTCGCCCTGGCTCAGATCGTTGATGGTGCCAATTTTGCCACTGTCGTAGGCACCGGAGTTGACCAGTTGATAGGTGGGTAGGGCGTTACCCTTGCTATCGGTCTTGGAAAAGCCGTTGTAGACCGTGTAGTGCATCACCGAGGCGTAGTCGTAGCTTCCGTAGGGTGCGCCGAGGTCGCTAGGGGTTTTATCGTAGTTGTACTTGTAGTTGTCAATGATGTTGTTGTATATCACGGTGATATCACTGTCGCGGTCATTTCTGGACTGCTCGTGCCACAGCCCCAGGGCGTGCCCGAACTCGTGCAGATAGGAATGAACGGCACATCCCGGTGCAAAGTGGATTACCTGCCGCCCCCCTTGCCGCCCTACCGCAGAGTCGCCGCAGATGGGCTTTTTGGGGTCGGCCAGGGTCACGTAGACGTAGTCGCCGCCGGGGTTGTACACCTGGGCTAGGCTGAGGCCCGCCCGGTTCTGGTAGATGCTCGCGGCCTGGGCAACTTTATCCTTGATTTCTTGGGGTAGGCTGGGGTCGAGCAGGTAGGGCAAGGTTTTGTTAGGCCAGAGTTTGCCATTCGAGGCGGGCATGGGGTTGGACTGGAGGTGAACCCCGCTCGAGCCCACACTTTGCACCGCCGATAGCGGGATGATGATATCGCCTTGGTATAGCGCGTAATCGCTATAAACCGTCACCGGCACTTGTACCGTGGCAGATGGGTTTTGCGCGGTGGGTGCAGCCAGGGTGGCAGTGCCGCTTTTAGGGTTGACCACCGCGAGTTGGACGGGGTTACTGGCAACGCTTCCTAGCGAGGCGGTAATGGTGGTATCTCCCACGCTCAGGGCCGCTACTACCCCGCTCGAGTTGACGGTAGCCACGGTGGGGTTGCTGGAGTTCCACTGCACCACCCCGCTAACCGGGTTGCCCTTAGCATCGGTGAGGGTGAGGGCCTGTCCTCCCCCCAGCAGCATGGCAGTACCGGGAGCCGAGAGTTGCAACAGGCCTGGAGGTGGCCCTGAGCCACCACAAGCTGCGAGAAGCAGCAGGATGGGTAATAGCGCCATATATTTCATGCAATTCTCCTAGGGCATACGTGCGAGGGCGCTACGGGCTAGAGCTTGGGCCAGTACGGGAGCATTAGGGGCATTGAGTAACCCTACCCAGAGCGCTGAGTTGCCTCTGCGGACGATCACCCCACCGGTGGGAATCGGACTGTTGTTGAAGGTTAGAGTGTACGCCTCGTCACCGAAACCGGGGAGGGGGGTTAGGGTGGGTTTAGCCTTTTCATCCTGCATTCGGGCTTGACCCTCTTGTATGGTCTGATCCATTAATTCTTTGGCGCTCGCGCCATTAGATGAATCAAGATGAACCCAGCCAAGGGCCAAGGCCTTGCCGAACTGGCTGCCACTGGCCCGGATCACCCATTCGCAGGCGTTAAAAGTGACGGTGATACCGTTCTTACTCGTAGTGCGCGGCTTGGGCTGGTACTGGGTAGCCCCCGGCCCCAGCGCTCCTGCCACCTGATCGGGGCTGAGCCAGCCACACACCGCACCGCCTTGGCCCAGCGCCGGAACCGCCACAAAAGCGGCTGCCAAAATCAAGAACACAATCTTTTTCATAGCTTCCTCCTTAGGGGAGCCTCGAGACTCCGCCTTTTGCTAGCTTGAGCGCGTCAGCCAGCGGGTCGGTGGTGTTGAAAACCTGCACGAAAAACACGGTTTTGCCCTTACGCACCGCCACGTGGCTGAACTTTATCGGTGCCTCGGAGGTCTCGAAAGTTGTGGAGAAGGCTTCGTCGCCGAGGCCTTTTTGTGGGGTGACGGTGATTTTAGTTTTGGAACTGGAGTCCTGGGTGGCATCCTGGGTCTCCTGTTTGAGCAGGTCTTGTAGGTTCATACCTTTATCAGTTACCCCAGGCAACAGCACCACCTGCACCAGGATTTTGTCTTTGCGGCGGCTGCACATGGTTCCATACCCCTGGATGTCTTTGCGGTTCATGGGGGTATTTTTGGTCACGAACCCCGCGCCAATGACCGCATTCACTGCCGCGTCGCTGACCACATCGCAGGCGGTGGGCTGAGCCAGCCCTAAAACCCCTAGCAGAACGACCATCCCGAATAGCATCCTTTTCATGACTCCTCCTTTAGCGCAGCCCCCTGGGTTTGAAGCTGGCCTCGAGGCTGCGCAGGTATTCGGTGAGGGCTTCCATGTTGGCAAAATGCAGGGTTTTATCTGCCCCACGCACTTTTAGCGCCAGACGTAGCGAGCCATCGGACTCACGGTCTATGCGTAGCACGTAGACCTGGGTTCGACTTGCCATTTCCACCCCCATGCGACTGAGGGTAGAAAAAGCGGTGTCACTTTGCCGTCACAAAGTTGGGGGAGAGGGTAGAGAGCTAAAGGCAAAACGCTAAACGTCGAACGTCAAACGTCTAACGCTGAATGCTAAAAACTCAAAAAACTAAAAACACAGACCACGTCCCAGACGATGTTTCTTGATAAGACAATTATGCTGTCCTGGTGTGACTTGTCAGCTCTTCGTCTTTTGCTTTTAGCCTTGAGCCTTTGGTTTTCGGCGTTTAGCACTTTGCGTCTTGCGTTTGGCCTTGGTCGCTAGATGTTTTGCGTGGACTCTACTTATAGCGTTCGAGAAAACTCTTCTGGAACTCGGGGAAAGCCTCGAGACTAGCAGCAATCCTTGAGACCAGACTGGTCGCAGTTTGACGGTATGCACGGGCTTTGGCTGGGCGGGCGGCGATGCCCATGGCTCGATACAACTCCAGCGCCTCCATCAGCGGGATTGTGCCTGCTGCCAGCAGCGCCTCGGCTTCGTGGATGGCCGGAGCCGTGTCCTGAGCGAGCTTTTGTAGGGCTTCCAGTCGCACCGCCAGGGCTCTGGCCTGAAACGCCGGGTTGGGGGGAACCTCGAGGCTTTCCAACTGTTCTAAAGCCCTCTCTGGTGTGTTCAGGGCCAGCCAAGCCAGGCCCCTAATCCAGGCCGCCCTGGCCCTATCGTGGGGGTCAGGGGTGGTGCTCAGGTGCTCGAGGCGCTGGGTGGCGGTGCTGGGCTGACCGCTATCCAGGGCCTGGCGGGCATATTGGGCCTCGAGCCAAGCCCGCAATTCGTCGAGTTTGGCAGTATGGATAAGCTGGCGGGCCTCCTCCAGAATAGGAAGCGCCCCCTGTGGCTGGCCCAAGTCCAGGTAATACTCCACCAGCGACATCCGCCGCCGGGCGCGGCCCTGGGCGATGCCGGTACGCTCGGCCAGCGCCAGAGCTTCGCTCAGGGTGCTAAGGGCCTGCCCAAACTCGCCGCGCATCCGGTGGATCACGCTCAGGTTGTTGAGAAAAATACCCTCCTGAAGCGGGTCGGGCCGCTCGTAGAACAGTTCCCGGCCCCGCTCGAGGTGGCCCAGGGCCACTTCCAGCGCCCCCGACTCGAACTCGAACTTGAACAAGTTGAGCAGAATATGCCTTTGCGAGACCACGTCCCCTGCTGCCGTGGATTCGCGCAAAGCCTCCTTCAGGGTCTGGATGGCAAGTGGGCTATCCCCGCCGATGCCGATGGCCCGCCCCAGGTTGCGCAAGGCCATGCCCTTGCCACGCCGGTTGAGCGTACTCTCGAAAGCCTGCAAAGCCTGTCGAGCGTGGTATAGCCCGGCCTCCAGGTCGTTGAGTTGCACCGCCTGGTCGGAGAGCACCAGATGGGCGTTTCCGGCCAGTTCGGACAGCGGCGAAGGCTCAAAATTGAGGGCTTTTTGAAGCTGGGCCTGGGCTTCGTCGGTACGGCCCAAAGTCAGGAGGGCCTGGCCCCGCCCGAAAAAAGCCTGGGCTAGCAGAGAGGCCGGTAGCGAGGCATCCTGCAAAAGGGGTTCCAGCCGCTCCATAGCCTGACTAAAGCGGCCCGAGCGGTTATCCAGTTCGGCCAGAGCCACTGCAATCCGGGCTTCCTGAACGGGGTCTTGCAGCGCAGAGGCCAGCTCGCTCATGGCGGCAAGCTCGGCTTGCCAGTCCTCGCGCTCGTCGAGGGTTTGATATAGCTCGGCCCTGGCGGCATGAATCTCGAAGGCTTCCTGGCCCTGGGCTCCGTCTTGCAGGGCTTTTTGATACTGCTCGAGGGCTTCGCGGTTGGCGTATACCCGGCTGGCGGCCTCCCCCGCTCGCAGCCTCCAGGAGATAGCCTGCCTGAGTTTCCCGGCCTCCTCCAGATGCCCGGCAATGCGGGCTGGGGCCGCACCCGAGCGTTCCAGACCCTCGGCCAGCTTACGGTGCAGCAGTTTGCGCCGCTCGAGACCCAGACCGTCCAGCAGCGCCCGGCGTACCAAATCGTGGCTGAAGCCATAGCCCTCGGCGGTCGGCTGTATCAAGCGAGCCCTGGCTGCGGTTTCTATCGCTTCCAGTTCTTCCCATTCGGAAAGCGCGGTAGCTCCAGCCAGCTCTTCCAGCGCGAAGCTCTCCCCGGCCAGACTAGCCGCCTCCAGAAAACGCCGCACGGCCCCACCCAGCCGGTCTACTCGGCGGTTTACCGCCTCGCGCACCGAAGGGGGGATGGGCAGTTCGCTGTAGTTTTCGGTTTCATCGTCGTAGGGAGTGGCCCAGATGCCCTCCTCGAGGCGCAACTCGCCTGCCGCGAAGAGACTGCGCAGGGTCTCGAGGGTAAATAAGGGGTTGCCCCCAGTGGCCTGATAGAGCCGCTTGCTGAAAAGCCGAGCCTCGCTGCCAGAAAGCTGCTGTACCAGCTTTTGCAAGCTGCCCAGCTCCAGCGGCTGGAGTTCGATCAGCACAGCAGTACCCTGCTCGACCTGCCCATGGATGCTCTGCAAGATGAGGGGGTTGAGTTCCTCCCCGCGAAAAGCCGTGATGGAGTGCATGACCCGCTCCGGCAACACCCTGGCCATGCTATAGGCCGCGACCTCGATGCTGGAGGCATCGGTGACAAACTGGAGGTCGTCGGCCACGATGGCCCCCACCCCGCCCCTGGCGATCAGCCGAATCCACTCGGTCAAAGCCTCGAGCAGCCGCAGCTTGCCGTCCTCGCTGGTGATGGGCGGTGGGGATTCTTGGGTTAACTCGGGAAGCAGCCGGGAGATTTCCTGCTGCACCCAGTTGGTAAACACCAGGCCCGGCAACAAGGCCAGCGACTGCCGGATGGCCCGGGTGGTGTAGGCGTAAGGGATTCCGCTGTCACTGGGACGGCCCTCGAGGTGCAGAAATGGCCCTTTGGTAGAGGCAAACTCGAGCATCAAGCGGGTCTTGCCCACGCCGGGTGGGCCACTCAAGTAGATGGCCTTCCCAGCCTGCCAGGCCGCTTCCATCGCGGCCCACTCCAACTCCCGCCCCACCAGCGGAGGCTGGCTGAGGGCTTTGGGGATAGAACTAATGGCCTGAATGGGCTGTGGGGCAAGGGTTTGGCCCCGGCGAATCTGCTCGACGAGCTGGGTGGTCTCGAGCAGGGGCTCGAGGGAAAATTCCTTACTCAACAAGGCTTTATACCGCTCGTAGCGCTGGAGCGCGGGGGCCGCACCCTCGAGCTGGGCCGTCAGACCAATCAGAGCCCGCTGGATGTCCTCCTGGAAAGGGTCGGCCTCCAGAATACGTTCGTACAGGGCTTTGGCCTGGCTGGGTTGGCTGCCCTCGAGTTCCCTGGCCTGCTTGCGAGCGGCCTCGGCCCACTTTCCCTGCCAGTGTTCACGCTCCAAGAGCAGCCAGTCTTCAAAAGCCGGGGCTCCACGCACTGCAAGCCCCGCCGCGAACTCCGCACGAAACAGCGCCAGAGCACGGCTATAGTCGCCGGACCGAAAATGACGTTGGGCCTCGAGCAAGTCGGAGGTGTGCTCGACTAAGGCCAAGGTCTCGGGTTTTACCAGCAACAGGGCCTCGGCGGGGGTTCCGCGCAGCCGGTAGAGTTCCTGGCGCAAGTTGGCCCTGGCCCGCTCCTCGTCGGCTTCTTCCCACAGCAGTCCGGCTAGCTTTCCCCGCTCCACCGGCTCATTTTGCGAGGCCAGATAGGCGATGATGGCCCACAGCTTGCGCGTAGGCAAGGAGAGCTTCCCCTTCCCCGAGGTAATCTCGAGCGGCCCCAACAAGCGCAGGGCAAAATGGGACATATCCAGCTTTAGCCTAACAAAAGTGAGTTCAGGCTTCACCCCTCGAGCCTATCCAGGGGGCGTTATGCCTGCGTTACACCAGGGAGATGGGCCTCGAGCACCCCGAAACGAGGAGAAACCCTCGTCTCGAGCACCCCGAAACGGGGAGAAACCCTACTTCAAGGCTCCCTCGAGCCCCGCAAAAGCCTTGTCCAAATCGAACCCGCCGCCCTGAGCCAAGGCTCCCTTGCCCCCACCGCGCCCGCCCGCCGTCTCGGATAGCTTGCGCATCACCGCGCCTGCGTCCAAACCCTTGTCCTGAGCGTTCTTGCCGAGCTTGAGCACCAAGTTTTGCCCCGAGCCCACCGCCACCAAGTCCGCCTTGTGTTTCTCGAGCAGTTCATCCGCCGCACCGCGCAAGGCACCCGCCTCGATGCCCTCCAGCCGCACCGCCAGGTATTTATAGCCGCTGGCCTCTTGCAGTGAAACCCCTGCACTGCCGCCGAGTTGGGCTCGAGCCAAATCCATCTTGAGCCGGGCAATTTCCTTCTCTTGGGCCTTTAGCTCGTCTTGCAGCTTGCCCACGCGCTCGGGCAGCCCTTCGGGGCTCACCCCGAGTTCGCGCGAGAGGGCCGAGACCCGCTCGAGGCTCTCCCGCACATATTGCGCTGCCTCCGTTCCAGTCAGAGCTTCTATTCGGCGAACCCCCGCCGAGACCGACTCCTCGAGGCGAATCACCAACATCCCAATCTCTCCGGTGCGCCGAACATGGCAGCCGCCACAGAGTTCCTTGCTGCTCACGCCGTCCACGCTACCCTCGACGCTCACCACCCGCACCACATCGGAATACTTCTCGCCGAAGAGGGCCATAGCCCCCTCTTTCTTGGCCTCCTCGATGGGTTTGTAGGCATAGCTGACCGGGAAATCCGCCTGAATCCAGCGGTTGACCAGCAACTCGACTTTGGCTAAATCCTTGGGATTAATCGGCTCAGGTTGGGTGAAATCGAAGCGCAATCGGTCGGGGCCAACGTAGCTACCCGCCTGGCGGACGTGCGTCCCCAGCACCGAGCGCAACGCGGCATGGAGCAGGTGCGTGGCGGTGTGATTCCGCTCGATGTCGCAGCGGTGCAGGTCTACCATGGCCCGCACGACGGTTCCGGCCTCGAGAGTCCCTTCCTTTACGTTGGCGAGGTGCAAAAAGATGCCATCCGGGTTTTTCTGGGTGGTGGATACCTGCGCCCAGCCGCCCTCCCACTCGAGCACCCCTACGTCCCCCACCTCGCCCCCGCCCTCGGCGTAGAAGGGAGTTTTGTCCAGCACCACCTGAACCTCCGTGCCTGCCGGGGCTTCTTCCAGGGTCTGCTCGCCCACCAACAGCAGCTTGACCTGGGCCTCGAGGTCGGTCTGCTCGTAGCCCAAAAAGCTCGTCCCGCCGTAGTCCTGCGCGAGCGCGGAAAGTGCTTCATTTGACTTCTTGAACAAGTCTTTGTCGAAGGCCGCATTGCGCCGGGCGAGGTCTTGAGCTTCTTCCAAAGCTTTCTCGTAGCCCTCGGTATCTACCTTGATGCCTTTTTCATCGGCAATCTCGAGGGTCAAGTCGAGCGGGAAGCCGTAAGTGTCGTAAAGCTTGAACGCTTCTTGCCCACCCAGAGTTACCCCGGACATTTCTTCGCTGTCAGGGATTTCTGAACTGCCTGAATAAAGCAAGGGTCCGCTGTAAGGATTTTTCGAGTGGCCTATAGCACCGATACCATTTTGGCGCGAATAATCATCGAGAACGTCGTGAAGAACCATGTGTAAATGCTCGAAGCTATACTCCCGAATATATTTAGTTATCCAACCTCGGAGTTTGGGATGTAGATAGACCGAGATGCGTCCGTTGGCATCGGTGTCATGGGTGAACGGGAATCTCTTGGCAACCACCTTAATCAGTTCGTCATTAAGCCTCGAAATCCCCGCCTCGAGCGTCCGCAAGAACTGCTCCTCCTCGAGCCGAACCTGCTTCTGCACGCCCTCCAAGTTCTCGCGCAGCTCAGGATAAACCCCGCCCATCACGTCCGCTACCACCTTCGACAGCTTGTACATGAACGGCTCGCGCAAGCCCAACAAGTAGCCATATCGCACGGCTCGCCGCAGCAGCCGCCGCACCACGTAGCCGCGTCCAGTGTTGGAAAAGGTCGCGCCGTCGGAGAGGAGGAAGCTCACCGCCCGCGCGTGCTCGCTGATGACCCGGTGGGCCAGCGAACTGTGGCTCTGCTGGCTGTTGGTAGGCGGCCCTTCGTAGCTCACGCCGGAGAGCTTGACGATTTCCGAGATAAGCGCTTGGAACTCGTCGGTCTCGTAGAAATCCCTCACGTTTTGCAAGACCATTGCTACTCTCGCCAGTCCCATGCCGGTGTCAATGTTGGGCTTGGGGAGCGGTTCTAAAACACCGCCATCCTTGCGGTCAAATTGCGGGAAAACCAGGTTCCAGATTTCCACGAAGCGGTTGGATTGGCGGGTTTCGTAATAATTGGCCCAGGTGTCGCTGCCAAACTCCGGCCCCCGGTCGTAGTAAATCTCGCTACACGGCCCGCACGGCCCGTTGGGGCCTTTGCTGGGAGCATCTTGGGGCCAGAAGTTCTCGTCGGCATCGAAGCGGTGGATGCGGTCTGCGGGAATGCCCACCCGCACCCAATGATTAAAAGCTTCATCATCGTCTTTATAGACGGTGGCATAGAGGCGGTTGCCGTCCAAGCCGAGCCATTTGGGGTCGGTCAGGAGTTCCCAGGCCCACTCGATGGCCTCTTTCTTGAAATAGTCGCCGAAGCTGAAGTTGCCCAGCATCTCGAAAACGGTCTGGTGGCGGTTGGTGCGGCCCACGTTCTCGATGTCGCCAGTACGCACCGACTTTTGGCAGGTGGTGACGCGATACCACTCGCCTTCAAAGCCGGGGAAAACCGGCTTTCTCCCGGTGAAATAGGGCTTCAAGGGAGTCATGCCCGCATTGATGAACAACAGCGAGGGGTCGTTTTGCGGGATGACGCTGAAGGAGGGCAGTCTCAGATGGCCCTTCGACTCGAAGAAGGATAGGAACTTCTCGCGGATTTCGGCAGTTTTCATGGCTTCATTCCTTTACTGAGGGATCCCCGAATCGGACAGTTGAAGTCGGAGGCCTCCGACTTGTTGCGCTACAAGACTCGCTAATTTACACAATTCCCGCACCTGTCAGATAGCTCTAGTCCGATTTGGGGCTACAAAAAAAGATTCTCCCTGTAGGCAAACCCCAACGGCTTCTTTCGCCAGGAAAGAATACCGTTAGCGGGTAGCTCGGGAGAATCGCATCCTGTTTTTGAATATACAAAGGCGGTATGCGTTTGTAAAGGTAAATGTTTACAGTGCGAAGGATATGTCCTGCCCAGCACGTAGGGCTAGATCTGAGACCCGGCCCTACACGCGCATCAATCGTCAATATCTTTGGTAAGCAGACCGATTTTCTTTACCCGAATGATTTCGGTTGTAACCCGCGCCGGGCGCAAGGCTTTGCGCCCTCTACGAAATACCTAGGGCAAACCCTTACACTCGCTTCATGACGTTTTTCGAGACCTCGAGGCTCATCGCAAGGCGGTTTGAACCGCGCGACTTAGAACCCTTCGCGGCCTACCGTGCCGACCCTGCAGTGGCCCGTTATCAGATGTGGGAGCCTTTTACCCTCGAGCAGGCCGCCGACTTTCTCGAGCGCATCAAAGGCCGCAACCCCGGCGAGGCAGGCTGGTTCCAGTTTGCCCTAGAACTCAAGTCGAGCGGCCAGCTAATTGGAGATTTAGCCTTGCGCACCGACGCGAACGATGCCCGGCTGGGCGAACTCGGCTACACGATTTCGCGTCAGCATCAGGGCCAAGGCTATGCCAGCGAGGGTGCTCGAGGCTTATTGAATTACGCCTTCAGGATCCTAAAGATGCACCGGGTTATGGCCTCGTTCGACCCTAGAAATGGGGCCTCGAGGCGTGTTTTGGAGAAAGTGGGGATGCGCCAGGAAGGATATTTCGTGGAGAGCCTGTGGAGCAAGGGCGAGTGGACGGATGACGAAGTGTTCGCGGTGCTGTCCCGCGAGTGGCCGTAGGCCATAGGCGCTGTGCGCCTAAGCGACCGCGAGTGGCCGTAGGCCATAGGCGCTGTGCTAGCGTTCGCGCTATAGCGCTAAGCTGGCCTAAGCGACCGCGAGTGGCCCGGAATCACAGGGGTATAACCGAGTCGTTCGGAAAGGCTGACGGAGCCACCGATTGCCCCGGCTGCACTACAAATCGCGTCAGATATTCGTCGCCCTGGGGGTCTGGGATGGTGCAATTTATAGTTCTGCGCCAAGTCAAGCAGCGCAAAATCCGGTTGAGGTGGATCGTGTTCGTCGAGAAAAACAGGGTTTTGCACTCTTACCCTGGCTCGATCCGCGAATTTCGCCACCAACGCTTCGTTGAGCTGGTTTACGACATCCGCATGGTCTTCGCCTATGGCCATCTCATATACCTCTCCGTCAATGAGTTCTACATGCTTTTCGGGGTCGAGCAGACCTGCTTTATCCATAGCTACCAACTCGCCCACCGTCCGCCGCTTCCGCTGGGGCACGTGGCTCTGGTTTTTCGGGGGCGCGATCATAGCACAAGGATATTTCGTTTTCCCCTCTATTTCCATAGACGTACGGCACTGTTCCGCGCTACAATAGCGCTTTGTGAACACCGAAATTCTCGACCAAATTTCCTTGGAAGCCCTCGAGCAGGCCCAGACTGCCATTGCCGCCTACCCCTACCCCAGGCTCGAGACCTATTACACCTTCGCGGACAAATCCATCATCCCAACTTTCCTCACCAAACCCTTCTCCCGCAGCCAGGTAGGAACCCGGCAGCTTTTTTACACGCTGCGTGCCTCGGAAGAGATTTTCCCGGCCTTCGGGGCTTCCATGAGCATGATGCGCTCGAGGTTCGCCCGCGACGTGTGGGACGAGGGTAGCGGGGGGGTGCATATTTTGCCCAGGGTGGGACTTTCCGATGCCCAGCGCATCGCCGATGTGCAGGCCAGCGCTCCAGCACAGGTTGGGGTGGCGCTGGGTATCAGCGAGGACGAGACCTTTCTAGCCGAGCTTTTCGCTCAGCCTAACCTGGCTTTCGCCTCAATTGACATCGCCCACGGGGCTAACGCTGCGGTGCTGCCGGTGCTCGCCAAGATTCGGCAGCAGGGCATCGAAAGCGGCATCATGCTGGGGAACGTGGGTAGCCTCGAGGGTTTCGCCTACGCCTACTGGCTCATGAAGCTCTCTGGCTTCAAGCACTTCATCATCAAGGTGGGCGTGGGGCCGGGCTCGGTCTGCACCACCCGCATCAATACGGGCGTGGGGGTGGGGCAGCTCTCGCTCTTGGAAGAAATCTACCGCTTCCGGGGCGGTGCAGGTTACACCGACGCACAAATTATCAGCGATGGTGGGGTTAATAGCGCGGGTGACTTCGTAAAGGCCATGGCCTATAGCGAGGGCGTGATGATGGGTAAGTTTTTTGCCTCGGGGAGTTTCGAGGACGAGGTGCTCATCAAAAAAGACGGGCGCTTGGAGGGCATCCACCTCTACGGCATGGCCTCGAGCCTAGTGACCGAGAAGCGCAACTACATCGAGGGCTCCTCGCAGACCCTGCGGGCTTTCCACCACACTGCCCAGGAGGCTGTTTCCCGCTTGCGCGAGGGCCTGCAAAGCGCCATGACCTATGTCAACGCCACCAACCTCAACGAGTTCCGGGGCAACGTGCGCTTCGCGCTCAACTCGGCGGCGGCAATTACCGAGGCAGGGGTGCATTGACGTTTACGGTTGACCGTTGACCGCAAAGGCGACCCCCCCACAACTCGTGGGGGGGTCGGCAACGTGGGGGGTTGCTTTTGACTCTGCGGTAAACCGTTGAAGCCGGAGGCCTCCGACTCGTTGACGGCCAACGCCCTATACTGGTCGCAAATGCCCACCCCTCAAACCGTCTCCTTTCCCTCTGGCCTCGAGCGGCTTCCATCCTATTTTGCCCAACCTGAAGGCCCTGGCCCCTTCCCCGGTCTAGTGGTAATTCACGAGGCGTTTGGCCTCAACGAGGATATCCGCCAGATTACCCGCCGCTTTGCTAGCCAAGGATACGCGGCCCTGGCGGTGGATTTGTTCGGTGGGCGCAACCGGGTGATGTGTATGTTTCGGCTATTCGGGGGGATGCTGTTCAACTCCCTCGAGCACGGTGGCATCCGCGACCTGAAGGGCGCTCTGGACTTCTTGGGGGCACAGCCCGGTGTGGATAAAACCCGGCTGGGAGCCATTGGGTTTTGTATGGGGGGCAGTTTGGCGATTGCTTGGGCCTGTACCGATGACCGCCTGAGAGCCATCGCCCCCTTCTACGGTATGAACCCGCGCCCCTTGGAGGCCGTGGCCCGGTCTTGCCCGGTGGTGGGCTCCTACCTGGAGAAGGACTTCACCGCTGCCGCCGGAAAAAAACTCGGCGAGAAACTCACCGAGCACAACATTCCTCACGACATTAAGATTTACCCCGGAGCCCATCACTCCTTCTTTGGCGCGGGCCAGAGTCACGACGAGGCTGCATCGCAGGATGCCTGGAACCGCGTTTTAGGCTTTTTCGCTCAACACTTGGCCTAGAGCAGTTTTCGCAAAGAATCTTGGGGTAGCCTGGGCTTATTTACTGGGTTCATCTAAAGCAGAGAACCGTGATAGATTCGGTGGAGAACCCTAAAAAAATTAGCCCCAGCCTCTGCGTAGCGGAGCACGGGGCACAAAAAGGATTTGTGGGGTGCTCGAGGCTGGGGTTTTAGGATGGGTTTGGTTCGCAAAGAAACGCTGCTTGTCAAGACATCGGAAAGAAGTTAGCGCACAACGTCAAAAAGTAGAACCGCTCCCAGAACCATAGCTTAGAAACAAGTTGTGTAGAAGTTGTGCAGGTGACTCGACCCAACAAAGTTGAGCGGGACAGTTCTTCAGTAAGTGCTTTTCAGCCGACCGAAGGACTGTAACCGCCCAAAGGAAATGTAGCAAAAAGATGTGTAAAGCTGGTGCAAAGCTAGCAAGAGTGCAGCTTGGCGGGTTGGTTCAACAGCTTTAGTGCAGCTTCTTCGGGGGTGAGCTCGCCCTTAGATACGCGCTCAATCAGGGCATAGCCCTCTTTGGTGCGCCGCCGCCCCCACTCCTGAATTACGCTTTCGACCTCGAAACGGGCACGTTCCAGGCGGTCAGCCTCGAGCAGCCCGTGCTCCTCTAGGTGACGGTAGTGGGTGTCAAGGGCCTCGAGCAAGCCCGGAATGCCCTCGGCTTTGGGGGCTATGGCGGTTAGTACCGGGGGTTTCCAGCCGCCCGGACGCATAGCTGCTAGCTCGAGGGTGGTTTTGATTTCCTGCACGATGCGCTCACCCCCTGGCAGGTCGAACTTATTCACCACAAAAATATCGGCGATTTCCATCACCCCGGCTTTAAAAGCCTGTACCGAATCGCCTGCGGCTGGGGTGAGGATGAGCACGGTGGTGTCCGCCACACGGGCAATATCTACCTCACTTTGGCCCACGCCCACAGTTTCCACCAAGATTCGGTCAAAGCCAAACGCCTCCAAAAATGCCAGCGAGGCCACCGTAGCGCCCGCCAGGCCGCCCAAGGCTCCACGGCTCGCCAGCGAGCGGATATACACGCCCTTGTCCTGGTGGTGGCGCATCATGCGGATGCGATCTCCCAGAATTGCCCCACCTGTAAAGGGGCTGCTGGGATCCACCGCCAACACCGCCACGGTTTCCCCGCGTTTTCGTATCTCCTCGATGAGTCGGTCAGAGAGGGTGCTTTTACCTGCGCCTGGACTGCCAGTAAGCCCCACTACCCTCGAGTTTCCCCGTCCGCGCAAACGCTTGAGCAGTTCCTGGCCTTCAGGATAGCCCGACTCGACCAGGGTGATGGCCCGTGCCAGAGCCCGCATATCTCCTGCCAAAAAGCGCTGTAAAAGCGCGGCAGCATCCATGGGGATATTCTACCGGTAGGCTTGGGAATAACTGGTTCTATGGCGTACCTTTGGAGCCAAACTGGTTCACCAGCACGAAGCCCAGCAGAGCAAACCACAGCACCAGCAAGATAATGCTGCCCCAACGGCCCCAGAAGGTAGGTTTCTTGGCAGGCTCGGTGATTCCGGTGGTGAGCACTTCGGGCTCGGTGCCGCTTTGCAGGCGCACCGGTCCTTGGGCAGTATCTAAGGGAGGGGCATAGGAACGGGTTTTGTGGGGAAGCTGGCTGCCAATTGTTACCACTACCGCGCTGATGTTGTCGGGGCCACCCCACTCGTTGGCCAGCTTGACCAGATGGGCCACGGCGGGCTCGGGTGGGTTGGTGTTGACCATCTCGGCCAGTACCTTGTCCTCCAAAACCCCGCTGAGGCCATCCGAACACAGCAGAAACACGTCCCCCGGCTTTACCCTGAGCCCTACCAAGTCCACTTTGGACTGCGGGAAGGAACCCAGAGCATTGGTGATGACATTGCGCCAGCGATGGTTACGGGCTTCGTCTTCGCTGAGCAAGCCCTGACGCACCCGGTCGGCCACCCAGGAGTGGTCTTGGGTAAGCTGAGTCAGCTCCCCATCGCGCAGCAAATAGCCCCGGCTATCGCCCACATGGGCCAGCAAGGCGTAGGGCAAGTCTAGCCACAAGGCCGTACAGGTGGTGCCCATCCCGCGCGACTCGGGTTTTTGCCCGGCCAGATAGATGGCCTCGTTGGCAAGCTCGAAGGCTTCCAGCAGCCCTTGCGGCGAGGGTTCGTCGCGCTTGAGAAAATCCACAATCTGGCTTACCGCCATCTGCGAGGCCACCTCGCCGGTGCGGTGTCCACCCATCCCGTCGGCGACCACGAATATGCCGCCATAAGGCATCAGGGTCTGATGGACAGCATCCTCGTTGAGCGCGCGCTTGCGACCAGCGTCGGTGAGGGCCGCAGCGAAAACCATCGGGAGGCTGTCTGAACTTGCCATACTAGGGGCATTATAGGTGAGGCGGAGGGAAAACGGGGCCAAAAATCACCAAGGCGGCAGAGGGCTGAGGGTCTAAAGTCTAAGGTCTAAGGTCTAAAGTCGAAGGTCAAAAAAGATGCAAAGAGCAGAGAGCCAAAAACTCAAAAACACCCAATGCGTCCTGTACGGTATTCTTTGATAAGGCGATTATACTGTCCTGCTGTGAGGTTGTTGGCTTAGCGTTAGTCGTTCGAGGTTAGGCGTTTAGCCCTCTGCCCTGTGCTCTGTGCTCTCGGCTAATCTGCCTCACCGTTTTTGTCCTACCCTGAGGGCATGAGAACCTTCCGCTTACCCTCGGGCCCCCTGGGTTGGGTGGCCATAGGTCTGGCTGCGACAGCCGGTTTATTTCTGTTGCTGTGGGCACTGACTACTTTCTGGCTGGTGGCTATCGGGGCGGGCCTGGTGGGTTCGCTGGCCTATGGCTGGCGGCGCTTGGAAACCCGTTTGTGGCCTAATCGCTGGCGCAGGCTGGCGGTTCGGCGGCAGTTTACCAGGCCCCCTTACTAACGCAATCGGCGTAAATCGGGCAGCCATCGCACAGCGGTTTGCGGGCGGTGCAGCGGTAGCGCCCGAACAAAATCAGGCCGTGGTGGGTGAAAACCCACTTGTCACGAGGGAAAAGTGCTTCGAGGTCGGCCCCGATTTTCTCGGGGTCTTTTTTGTCGGAGAAGCCGAGCCTCGAGGCCAGCCGCATCAGGTGGGTATCCACCGCGATTCCCGGCACTCCAAAGGCCGCGCCCAGCACTACGGTGGCGGTTTTCCAGCCCACGCCGGGCAACTCCCGCAGCTTGGCTTTGTCCACCGGAACCAGGCCGCCATGTTCGGCGACCAGTTTTCTCGAGAGCAGAACAATGTTTTTGGACTTGGCCCGGTACAGGCCGATGGTCTTGAGGTAAGGCTCGACCTCCTCCGGCGAAGCCTGGGCCAGCGCCTGGGGGTCGGGATATTTCTCGAATAAGGCAGGCGTAGCTTTGTTCACCGAGATATCGGTGGCCTGGGCTGAGAGTACGGTGGCAATCAGGAGTTCAAAAGGCGAGGAAGCCCTGAGTTCCGTCACCGCCGTAGGGTAGAGGTCTTCTAACGCTGTGAGAATACGCCTAGCACGGGCCTTCTTGACCTTCAAGGATTCGCCTGGGAGACGGGGTTGTGGTTTGTCAGAATGATTTTGCGTTTGGTCCTTGCCCCTCATATCTAAAGTTTACGGTCTCACTCGAGTTCGAGGTCGCGTAAGTTTGGCTCGAGGCTACTCAAGTAGGCTTCCAGTTGATTCTGGTTCATGGGCCGGGCAAAGAGATAGCCTTGCAGGTAGTCACAGCCCAGGGTTTCGAGGGTTTGATACTGCTCCTGGGTCTCTACCCCTTCCACCACCACCGGAATGCCCTGTCCGTGGGCCAGGTTGATCAAATCGCCAATCATCTGGGCTCCCTCCGGGCTGCTCATCTGTTGTACGAAGCTGCGGTCTATCTTGAGGCCGTCGGGCCGGAAGCGGCGCAGGTATTTGAGCGAAGAAAACCCGGTGCCAAAGTCGTCGAGAAAAAGCCGAATACCCAGGGAGTGTAGCTGCTCGAGCTGGGCTTGTACCTCCTGGGTGTCGTCTACCATAACGTTTTCAGTCAACTCCAGGATCAAGTTGGACGAGGGCAACTCGAGCCCGGTTAGGGTTTGCCGCAGCCAGCCTGCGAAATCGCTGTGGACGAGCTGCCGTCCCGAGAGGTTGATTCCAATCTCCCAGTTGGCCTCGTACGAGGCGTTCCAGTGCTGCATCTGCTTCGCGGCTTCGACCAACACCCAGCGATCTATCTCCACGATCAGCCCGATTTCCTCGGCGATGGGAATGAACTCCAGCGGCGGGATGAACCCCAGTTCGGGATGTATCCAGCGCAACAGACACTCAAAGCCCGATACGCTGCCGCTGGCGGCATGGATGATGGGCTGGTAGTAAATCTCGAGCTGGTTTTTGGCGATGGCTTGGTGCAGGTCGGTGGCAATTTGCAAGCGGTGAACCGCGCCCAGGCGCAGGGCCGCATCGAAAAACTGATAGGCCGAGATGCCCCGCTCTTTGGCCTGATACATGGCGGTATCGGCATCTCGAATGATGTTGATGGAGGAGTGGTATTGGTTTTCGACCATCACTACGCCGATACTGACCCCCAGGCGTAACTGCTGGCCCCGCAGGGTAAAGGGAATATGTACGGCCTCGAGCAACCGCTCGGCCAACGCCGAAGCGGCATTGGGGCTATGTACACCGTAGCACAGCAAGGCAAACTCATCGCCGCCAAAACGAGCAACCACACTATCAGAAGCCAGGGGCTGCTCTAAGCGTCGGGCCGCTTCCATGAGCAGCTCGTCTCCAGCAGGATGGCCCAGGCTGTCGTTGACCATTTTAAAGTTGTTAAGGTCGAGGAAAAGCACCGTAAACGCCGGGCCTCCCGAGCGAATCGGTAGGGCCTGCTCGAGCAATTCCAGAAAGCGTTTGCGATTGACCAGCCCGGTCAGGGAGTCGTGATTGGCCTGATGGCCCAGCACCTTGATAGCTTTGCGGATTTGGAGGCCCATGGGGCGGAAAATAAATAAAGCCTCGAGCAGCAAAACCAACAGGGTCAGAGCATAAATCCAGCTCTCCAGGGCCGCTCGTTGGGCGGCGCGTTGCTGGGTATATTCTTCGTAGGCGCTGGCGGCTTTTTGCAAGCCTTCCATCAACAAACCCGCCGCTGCCGCGTTGATATAGCCCAGGTGAGGGTTGATTGCCAACTCGCTATCCGGCGTAGCCAGCAGGGCCAGCACCCGCGCCACGAAGTCGTGGACTTGCTGGTCGAGTGAGACCGGTGGGGCTAAATACACCTGCCGCACGACCTCGGGAGCGGGCCGGGCCAGCCCCAGGCTGGGGTCGCCCTCCAAAATGGCCCGGTGGGATCGCCCGAAAAGGTCTATGGTCTCGCGGAGACTCTGGCGCAAGGGGGCTCGAGCCGCCGCACTGGGTTCGCTGACCAAGCGGTTAGCGAGCAGGGCTGCGCGCTGGGTGAGCACCAGTTGTCGCCCACCGACGCTCTCGGCTATGGCATAGCGTTTTTCACTCTCAACCAGCTTGGATACTAACAAAAAACCCGAGGTGCTCAGCAGGGCTATTGAAAGCAGGGCCGAAACATACAGCAGAACATAGCCACGCCCTACCATCACCTCGGGTTTGTCGGTGGATAGTGCTCGGCTGAGTAAATGCATAGATATCTCCGAAAGACCCTACCCTAGCCCACCAAGGAATTGCAATTGACTCTTTACAACAACCTTTTCTCAGGGAAAATACTTCGTGCTGAACGGGAGTTGGGACGGGTAAAAAGGTGAGCTTGCTTTTACAATACACTACCGGAGCGGCTCGAGGTATCTAACTTCTATCTGAAAACAGGATGCCGATAGCCAAGCCGATTTGCGTCCTAGACAGCATTCCTTGATAGGGCAATTATGTCGTCCCGGTGTAGCTTTCTGACCCTTTGTATTTTGCTGTTGCTTTCAGCCTTTAGCTCTCTGCCCTCTGCTCAATACGCCTTGGCAAACAAAATCCGCTTGCCATAGGCACTCGGCTTGTCGCAGCGAATGCAGGTTCCGTGAGCCTCCGGCTCGTCGTAGGGGATGCAGCGGGTGGTGGCGGTGGTCTCAGCCTTGATTTGCTTTTCGCAGTCCTTGTCGCCGCAGTGGAAGGCTTTGACGAAGCCCTGCTCGAGTTTCTCCTTGAACTCCTGGTAAGAGTCCACCGTCCAGGTGTGGCTGTCGCGGAACTCCAAGGCCCGGTTATACAAGTCCTGCTGGAACTGCTCGAGCCTGGCGGGTAGGCTCGCTACCACCTCGCCCAGCTGCACGGTTTCTTTACCCCCCAACCTCGAGGCCAGCACCGCAGTTCCGGCTTCTACGTCGCGTGGGCCAAGCTCCAAGCGCAGCGGTACGCCCTTCAGCTCCCACTCGTTGAACTTGAAGCCGGGGCTGTACTGGTCACGGTCGTCGAGATAGACGCGGATTCCGGCGGCTTTGAGTTCGTCGGCGAGTTTATTGACGGCGGGAAGCACCTGCTCGCGGGTTTCGGCCTTGTAAATCGGCACGATGACCACCTGCATAGGGGCCAGCTTGGGCGGCATGATGAGGCCCTTGTCGTCGCCGTGAGTCATGATGACCGCACCCAACATGCGCGTCGAGAGGCCCCAGGAAGTGGTGTGGACGTACTTGTTCTGCTGATCCTTGTCCTGAAACTGGATATCGAAAGCCTTGGCGAAGTTCTGCCCCAGGAAGTGCGATGTCCCCGATTGCAGGGCTTTGCCGTCGCGCATCATGGCCTCGATGGTGGTGGTGTAGACCGCGCCCGCGAATTTTTCTGACTCGGTTTTGACCCCTTCCCACACCGGAACCGCCGCCCACTCGCGGCTCATCCGGGCATAGATTCCCAGCATCTGCCGCACTTCGGCCTCCGCTTCTTCCTGGGTGGCGTGAGCGGTGTGGCCCTCCTGCCACAAAAACTCCGAGGTGCGCAGGAAGGGCTTGGTGCGCAGCTCCCAGCGCACCACGTTGCCCCACTGGTTGAGGAGTTGGGGCAGGTCGCGGTGGGTGCGAATCCACTTGGCCCACATGTGCCCGACGATGGTCTCGGAGGTGGGGCGGATCGCCAGGGGCTCCTCGAGATCCTCCCCCCCGGCGTGGGTCACGACGGCCAGCTCGGGGGCGAAGCCTTCGACGTGCTCAGCCTCCTTCTGGAAAAAGCTCATCGGAATCAGCAGGGGGAAATAGGCATTGGTATGCCCGGTAGCCTTGAACATGTCGTCCAGCGAGCGCTGGATGCCTTCCCACAGGGCAAAACCATAAGGCCGAATCACCATCGTGCCGCGTGCGGGGCCGTAGTCCACCAGTTCGGCTTTTTGGATTACTTCGTTGTACCACTCGTTGAAATCCTGGGTTTGCGGGGTTAAACCTTTATCCTTCGCCATACCTGCCTATCATACGGACACCGCCACATTCCCCCAACCTAGGGCGACCTCCAGGCATCAGATTAGTGCTGGACTCCGCCTTCACCGTGGACGTGCCTGTGCGCGACCTCCTGGGGGTCGGCGGGGCGAACGCTGTGGATAGTAAAGGTGTACTCCAGGGTCTTCCCGGCCCACTCGAGGTTCGCGTCCAGTTCGACCTCTTGGCCCTCGACTGCCACCACCCGGTATAAAACTGGCTGCCCATCTGAACCATTGGCGGCAAAACCACCCCCTACTCGAGGGGGTTCTGGAAGCTCAGAAGCCTTGACCCGTAGGTGCTTTTCTGGGTCGTAGGGGCCATAGGCCCGCTCGGGTGGCAGCGTAAGCCGGTATTCTCCGGGCTTCTTGCCCACCAGAGCAGCCTCTAAGCCTTTGGGCAGGTCTGGCGCGAAACCACTCAGGACGGTTTGAGGGCGACCCTCGAGGGTTCGGGCTACGATATGTCCGTCTATGCGCAGGATGTACTCCAGACGAATTACCAAGTGCTGGCGAAGGTTCACCTTCATACGCTACTGCAAATGTAAACCTCTATGCGCTTGATTGTCCGCAGTGCGGTATCGTGAGGGCTATGCAGTTTCAAAAGCGCATTCCCGTGAGCGTAATCGGTGGGTTTTTGGGGGCTGGCAAGACCACCTTGGTCAACCACCTAATTACCAGTGCAGGCCGCAAGTTCGGGGTGATTGTCAACGAGTTCGGCGAGACCGGCATTGACGGCTCCCTGATCGAGAACGTAGACACCGACGGCATCGCCGAGCTTTCCAACGGCTGTCTTTGCTGTGTGGGCCGCGACGATCTGGTTTCAGCGATGTTCAAAATTATGTCCCGTAAGGACAAGCCGGACTACCTGCTGATCGAGCTTTCTGGTCTGGCCGACCCGGTTCCCGTGGCCCAGACCGTGATGGATCCCTTCGCCCGAACCAAGTTCGAGCTAGACGGGATTATCGGCGTGGCCGATGCCCGCAACCTCGAGCAAACCCTACGCGACGGCCCTGAGGGAGCTATTCAACTCGCCTATGCCAGCAGCATCGTGCTCAACAAAACCGACCTAGCCACACCAGAGCAGATAGAAAATGCCGAAAAGCTTATCCGGCGCATCAATCCCCTGGGTGAGGTTCAGGCCACCGCCCAGTCCAAAGTAGACCCCAATCGCCTGCTGGGGCTTAAAGCCTTCGACCTCGACTGGAAGCCCCTGGGTCACGAGCACCAGCACACCGCCAACGTCCAAACCTTCACCCTCGAGGCCGAGCGACCTCTAGAGCGCCAGAAGGTCAACGAGTTTATTGACCAGTACCTGATTTCGCGGCCCAATGCGGTATTCCGGGCCAAGGGTTTCTTGAACGTCAAAGGCTTTGAGCAACAGGTGTTGTTTCAGTCGGTGCGGGAGATTTTCAGCCTCGAGCAGTCGGCTGAGCGGGTCAAAGGGCCGTCCAAGCTGGTGGTCATCGGGCGCAACCTCAATCAGTTCGAGTACGAGGAAGCTTTTAGAGCAGCCCAGGTGCGCTAGTTCAAACCCCTGGACTCGGCTAAGCCGCTTATGAAACCCATTCCCATCGGCTTTCAAGTCACCTTGGAACTCACCGTTACCCCCGCCATGACCGTAGACTTCGAGCAGTCCGTCCCCGGTCTGGGGAAACTGCACCCGGTCTACGCGACCTATTGGATGGCCAAGCATCTCGAGCAAGCCGGGCGGATGATTATCCTGGGCTTTCTCGAGGAGGGCGAGGAGGGGATTGGCTCCAAGGTAAGTGTGAGCCATTTGGCCCCGGCCTTGCCAGGGATGAAAATCAAAATCATAGCCGAACACACCCACACCGCAGGCAACCGAATACAGGCCAGCATGAAGGCTTGGAACGAACTGGGCGACCTGATTGGGGAGGGCCAGACCGAGCAGGTGATTCTGCCCCAGGCCAAGCTCGAGGGCTGGTTGGGCCAGCTCGAGGCCCGTTGGCAGCACCGGGGTCAAAGCTAAACCCAGGTCGCATTTCTAGCCGGGCTGGAGCGCTACTCTAGAACCGTGAACCGCCTGCCGTTGTTCCCCCTGCCGGAGACCGTGGTGTTTCCAGGATTGATGATCCCGCTATTTATTTTCGAGGAGCGCTACAAACAAATGGTCAAGGACTTGCTCGCCAGGGACGAAGGTGAGCGGCGCTTGGTAGTTACCCTGGCCGAGGAGGGGGGCATCCGCGAGGTGGGGGGTTATGTGGATTTGCTGGCGGTGCAGGAAAACCCTGATGGAACCTTCAATATCGTCTGCCGGGGCGGCGAGCGCTGCCGGGTGGAGGGAGCCGGTGCCTTCGATACCAGCTATCAAACCACCCTGGATATCCCCCATCCGCTCGAGCGCTCCGACCAGGGCAGTGAGGCCGTAGCCGCCTGGGATGCCATGGATGCTTTTCGGAAGTATGTAGCTGGTAAATCCGACCCCCAGGCCCTGGAGGAGGCCATCGCCAACTTGCCCGACGACCCGCTCTATCAGGCTTCGTTTTTGTGTGTCAACCTACATGTAACCCCCGCCGACAAACAAGCCCTGCTCGAGGCCCCCTCACTGGTAGCCCGGCTCGAGCTGGCCCAGACGCTCATGCGCCAGGGCTCCATATCAGGCAGCTCGGCCCTGGCCTGAGGCATCGGAGGTTTCACCCTAATTTGGGTTGTCATAATTACTGCGCACCGTAGGTGCAGTAATTTATTGCAGAGGTCGCATTTCACGCGGTGCAATGTTCATGAAAACCGCTCGAGACCCTATTTTATCCACAAGCCCCGATGCAATTACTTCACAAAACGCGCTACGTCCAGAAGGGAGTTTTAGGGTGTACGGACTTTATCTTCTCAGACGTGCATTATGCCTTTGGTTTTTAGCCATGGCGGTTCTCCGATTTTTGCCGCCCAGGGCGGCGGCCAAGTATCCGATGAACCCAGTCAATAGACCCAGGCTACCTCAAGGTTCTTCGCGAAAACCGCGCTAGTAACTCTCGGCCTAGGCTTTTGTCAAAATTGATAGATTTCTCACTGCTTGACTGGGTAGTTTATTGGGTGTAGTAAAGAGACAGTTTACTTATAGCTCGAGCTTTATAACGATGGAGGCAGCGGGTATGGCTCAATTGACGCTCAAGGTGAATGGGAAAGCGGAAGTTCTCGAGGTCGAAGCAACCAGCATGCTTTTGTATGCCCTGCGGGATAACCTGGGGCTGCATGGCCCTAGATTTGGCTGCGGGCTTTCGCAATGTGGGGCCTGTACGGTCAATGTGGGCGGGGTAGCTGTTCGCTCGTGTGTGACCCCGGTCTCTGCGGGGGTTGGTAAGGAAATCCTGACCCTCGAGGGACTTTCCTCGAATGGAAAGTTGCACCCCCTGCAAGAAGCCTTTATTGCTGAACAGGCCGCCCAGTGCGGCTATTGCCTCAACGGCATGATTATGCAAGCGAAACCCTTCCTCGAGCACAAGCCTAACCCGAGTGAGGAGGAAATCAGACAGGAATTGTCCAACAATCTCTGTGGGTGCGGCACTCACCTGCGAATTGTGCGAGCAGTCCAACGGGCTGCCAAAGCTATGGCTGGAGGGGTGAGTTAGATGATCACCAAAGCTTCCATGTCCCGTCGGGTGTTTCTCAAAGGTTCGGCGGCCCTGGTTGTCGGAATTGGACTGTCCGGGAGTTTGGGTAAGGCTCAGGGAGGTGAAGCCCTGTCCAGGAGCCTCAATCCTGGAGATTTAGAAGCCTGGCTGGCGGTGCTCCCCGATAACACTGTTACCGTGTACAGCGGGAAAGTAGAGCTGGGTACTGGGGTAGATACTGCCCTGCGGCAAATCGTAGCTGAAGAACTGTATCTGCCTTTTAGTGCTATCACCCTGGTTCAGGGGGACACCGCCCTGACTCCCAACCAGGGCTATACCGCTGGTAGCCAGACCATCCAAGTGGGAGGAAGCCAGCTTCGCAAGGCGGCAGCTACTGCCCGTCAGGCCCTGCTTCAGCTTGCTGCTAAGAAACTGGGTGTATCCCTTGACCAGTTGGTGACCAAAGGCGGCTATATCAGCCCGCAAAATAGTGCTAGCCCGCGTGTTTCTTACGGAGCCCTACTGGGAGGCCAACAGTTTCACTATGCGGTTGACCCTAATGTCAAGCTCAAAGACCCCAGCCAATACACGCTGGTCGGCACCTCGGTGCCACGGGTAGATATCCCTGCTAAAGCAAGCGGAAAATTCACCTACGTACAGGATGTCCGAGTTCCCGGAATGCTCCACGGGCGTGTTATTCGCCCTCCTACCACCGGGGCTACTACCATCAACGCCACCCTCGAGGGCGTAGACGAAAGTTCGGTTGCCCAGATTCCCGGCGGGGTTAAGGTGGTCAGGAAAGGAAACTTCCTCGGGGTGGTGGCCGAAACCGAGTGGGCTGCCATCCAGGCCGCGCAGCAACTCAAGGTTCGCTGGTCGGTGGAAAAAACCCTTCCCCAGATGGGTACACTGTATAACTACCTCCAAGGTCTCAAGACCAGCGACCAAACCGAGCTGCATACCGGCGATGTAGAAGCGGCCCTGGCGGCTTCGCCCCAAAGCCTGCATGCAACGTACCAGTGGCCCTACCAGATTCATGATTCTATTGGCCCTTCCTGTGCTGTAGCAGACGTGCGGGGCGACCAAGTGGTCTGCTGGTCGCCTACCCAAGGGGTATACCCCTTGCGGGGAGCTTTGGCACAGTTGCTGGGAGTACCCGAGCGCAACGTTCGGGTGATCTATGTCGAAGGCTCGGGTTGCTATGGTCACAATGGGGCCGATGATGTCACCGCCGATGCCGCTTTGCTGTCACAGGCGGTGGGACGGCCCGTGCGGGTACAGTGGATGCGCTGGGACGAGCACGGCTGGGCTCCAAAAGGCCCGGCGATGGTAATGAAACTGCGCGGGGCCATAGATGCTCGAGGTAATGTCGCAGCTTGGGATAACGCGGTTTGGACACCCACCCACAGCACGCGCCCCAGTGGAGAGGCTCGCAATTTGCTGGCAGGCAACCTGATAGCCCAACAAGTGCCTACTGGAGGGCCAGTAGGGGGAGATCGCAATGCCCCGGTGTACTACCGCTTCGCTAACAACCGTCTGGTGCTGCACTGGATTCCTATAGCCAGCAGCCCGCTCAGGCCGTCTGCGTTACGTAGCTTGGGCGGCGTTCAAAACACCTTTGCCAACGAGTCGTTCATGGACGAACTTGCGGCTTTAGCCAAAGCCGACCCACTGCAATTTCGCTTGAATCACTTGGACGACCCTCGAGCCGTGGCGGTGCTTCAGGCTAGTGCCGAGCGTTTTGGCTGGAAAAGCGGCCCCAGGAAAGCCTCGAGCGTTTCAGACATAGCGATTGGACAGGGAATTGCCTTTGCTCGCTACGAGGGTCGTAATGCTTACGTGGCCGCTGCCGCAGAGGTTGAAGTGGAGCTTAAGAGCGGGGCTATTCGGGTGAGGCGGATTGTAGTGGCCCACGACTGCGGCTTGGTGATCAACCCCGATGGGCTCAGAAACCAGATCGAAGGAAATGTGGTGCAAGCTCTGGGTCGCACCCTCAAGGAAGAAGTCCGCTTTGATTCACAGGGAGTTCAGAGCACCGATTGGTCGAGCTATCCGATTATCACCTTCCCAGAAGTTCCCACCGTAGAAGTAGTCTTGATAGACCGCCCGCATGAACCCGCCGTTGGAGCGGGAGAGGCGACCACGGTGGTCATCCCAGGTGCGATTGGCAACGCGGTGTTTGACGCTACGGGAGTGCGCTTACGCACAGTACCCTTCACCCCTCAGCAGTTCTTAGCCCAGGCTAGCCCTTAGCGCGGTTCTCTGCTCAAACGGACACAGTAAGTAAGCTTCTTGCAGAAGTCGCTGATAGGCAGCTCTACGTCTGGGATGACCCCTCGAGCTAGCGATGGCTAAACTCGCAAGAAGTCCACATATATCGTTACCGAGGTTCGGGTAAACCGCTCTATTGATTATGAGTGAGTAGTTCCGACACCTTCACGAACTCGAAGCCCCTGGCCTTGAGGGCGGGGATAATTTGTGCCAGAGCTTCCGCTGTGGCCGGAACTTTCGGCCCGCCGTGGCTGTGTAGCACGATGATGCTGCCATTTTGGGCCTGCTTGAGCACGTTGCGCACGATTACTTGGGGGTTGTGCTGACCCCCGTCTTCACCGGCAGCGTCCCAGTGGACTACCCGCAGGCCCAGCCGCTCGACCATGGCCACGTCACTGGGGTTAGCACAGCCGCCGGGAAAGCGAAAATAGGTGTTATGGACTCCCAGCGACTCGAGCAGGGCTTGGGTTTTGCGTACCTGGGCTTCCTTGGCCTGAACCAGCCCTTGGCCCTCGAGGGTTACGCTGGGCAGGCCGTAGCAGGGCTGCTCGAAGCCGGGATGGGAGTAGGAGTGGTTGGCCAGCTCGAACAGCGGGTTCTGGGCCAGGGCCTTGGCTTGTTGGGGGTAGAGTTCAATCCACATCCCGGTCAGGAAAAAGGTGGCCTTGACCTGCTGCTGCTCTAAAATGGCATAGATGCGGGTGTTGTTATACGACTTTACCCGCCCGCTCAACAGGTTTTGCTTCATGCCCGGAGTCATGTCGGCATCGAAGGTAAGGGCAATTTTGGGAGTGCTGCGGGGGCCATGAGTGAGGATGCCGGGTGCGGCCAAGGCCAGGGCCAGCAGGGTCAGGATTGCCACAAAGCGTTTCACTCGATTGATTATGCCCCAGTGACTGAAGCCCTTGTGAAGCTATAATCGGCCCTGATGCAGCCTCAACTGGTGGTGTTTGGCGATGCGCTCATAGACCTCCCGACCTCGGGCCATCTGGAGTTTCGCGGCTTCGTGAGCGGTTCCTCGCTGATTGTGGCAACTGCTGCGAGTCGCCTGGGCATTCCTACCGCCCTGGCTACGCGGGTGGGGGGAGATTTTTTTGCCGAGGCCATCCTCGAGCATCTGCAGGCCAACTACCTAGACCTTAGCTTGCTCGAGCGCGGCCCCGAGCCCACCACGCTGGCCTTCGTGCAGACTGGGGGAGGTCAAACCCGTTATGCCTTCCGCAACCAGGGGGCTGCCGACACCCTTTACCAGGGTCTACAGGCCCTGCCGTCCTCGGCCAGGGCCCTGCACTTTGGTAGCATCAACCTGCTTTTCCAGCCCGCGGCTGGACGAATCCTCGAGCAGGTGCGCGAGGGGCGAGCCTCGAGGCTGGTTCACTTTGACCCCAACGTACGCCCTACGCTAATTCCTGAGCGGGAGCACTACCTCGAGCAGTTTCAGGAGTGGCTTAGGTTGGCCCACTGGGTCAAGCTGAGTAAAGAAGATCTCGAGTTCCTCCATCCCGACCAGGACGAGGCCGAAGTTATAAAAAAATGGTTGGGGAATGGCCCCCAGGTGGTGGTCGTCACTGATGGCGCAAAAGGGGCACGCCTGTACCGCACTGCAAACAGCCTGGAAGTTGTTGCTCCGAAAATAGAGGTGGTGGACACCATCGGCGCGGGAGATACTTTTAGCGGGGCCACGCTGGCGGCCCTGCTCGAGCGGAATCTGGTCACTTCCGAAGCGCTGCTGCTTGCCTCGGATGCAGTTTTGCTCGAGGTGCTCAAGTTCGCTGTCCGTGCTGCGGCCTTTAACTGCACCCGTGCCGTCTGCGACCCACCCACTCGAGCCGAACTAGATTCGTGGCTTCTTTAGAAATCTGTCGCAGGCTGGATGCTCTAAGCATAGAGCTGAGGGCACAGAGCAGAGGGCGGAAAGCCAAAGGCTCAAGGCTAAAAGCAAAATACAAAGGGCCAGAAAGCTATACCAGGACAGTATAATTGCCCTATCAAGAAACACCGTCTGGGACGTAGTTGGTGTTTTTAGGTTTTTGACTTTAAGCCTTCAGCTGTAGGCATTAGACCTTCGACGTTTTTGCCCTTGGCGTTGGTTGTTCGGTGTTTTGCGTTTTGCCTCGAGCGGTTTGCTGTGATGTTACCTGAATGTAACCCTGGGTGCTCCACTATTGAGGAACCTCGAGTCGCTCTGCTGGCTGTTGGCGAGGGCGCTTTGCTCGTTTGTTGGTTGGCGGCTCGGCTCGAGGCGGGGAGGCCAGCGTGTATTTACTCATCGGTACGTCCTTTGATGCTTGTATTGCTCAGGTCAGCCGCAAGCTGCAAGCCAAGGGAGAAGCGGTGCTGGTCACGCCCGAGCCCCTGGCGGGGGCGGGCCAGGTGCGTTGGGAGCTGAGTACCGCGCAGTCCTCGAGTCATCTCGACATAGACCAGCGCCGAATCGCCGACACCGACTGGCGAGGGGTGGTGGTGCGCTCGAGCGTACCGGTGCAGCCCGAGGGCTGGGACAGCAAAGACTACTCCTACATACAAGCCGAGTCCCAGTCGGCCCTGCTGGCCTGGTTGCGCAGCCTGCCTTGCCCGGTGGTGAACCCCGCCAGGGCTGAGACTTTTTACCGTGA
Source organism: Thermaceae bacterium (assembly GCA_015478585.1). Taxonomy (GTDB): domain Bacteria; phylum Deinococcota; class Deinococci; order Deinococcales; family Thermaceae; genus Meiothermus. The sequence continues at coordinate 45,985 of JADMIM010000016.1, forward strand.
ACGCACCCTACCCGAGCAGCGGGTCTGGCTCAGTAAGGCGGGTCTTCCGACCTCGCCGGTGCTTCTCACCAACAGCCCCGCCCAAGCTCGCCGGTTCGCCCGTCGTTGGGCGGGTAGCCTGAGTTACGTTCCCCTCACCTCGTCTACTCGCTACCCCATAGATAGCGAGTCCCAGTGGGCTGAACTTGAGCGCCTGATGGAGCGCTTCCCGGTCTGCTTGATGCAGCCGGATGGCCCCAGCATCTATCTGAGCCTGGCTGGGGACACCCTGGTTTGGAGCGAAGAACCTGATTTGGGCCGGGTTAAGGGGCGGCTCGAGGCTGCCGTGCGGCGGCTGGCTGAGCTGCTGGGGGTACAGATGGTAGAGGTCGAAATCCAGCTAACAGACGGTCAGGCTAGGGCTTTTGGCTTTAGCTTGCGCCCCGAGTTTGGTCTCTACAGTGAGGCCCAACAAGAAGCCCTGGCTGAAGGGGTGGTTGCTGCGCTCGAGGGGGTACGGGCATGATTCTGGTCTGCGGTGGTCTGGCCGATGTAGTAACCGAGCTGGTATGTGCTCGCCTCGAGGCCCTGAACTACTCCTATCGGTTGCTGGATTTGGGGCTATTTCCCCAGGGGTACACGGTGGCCTGGCGCTGGGCTAAGGGCGAGCCGGGCGGGACGCTAGATGGCCCCGGCTGGAAACTAAAGCTGTCCGAAGTGAGCGGGGTTTTCGTGCGCTACCTTGGCTCCGACGGCCATGCTCCGCTGCCGGAGTTTTCCGCTCCCCAAACCGAGGCGGTAATTGCCGAGAGCCAGGCCGGGCTGATGGCCCTGCTGGAAGACCTGCCCTGTTTGGTGGTCAACCGCGCCGCGCCCTCGGTCTCTAACCACTCCAAGCCCTATCAAGCCCTGATGGTGCACCAGGCCGGGCTACAAACCCCGCCCACCCTGGTTACCAGCGACCCCCAGGCGGCCCTCGAGTTCTACGAGTCGAACCACGGCGAAGTTATCTTCAAGTCTCTGAGTGGGGTGCGTTCGGTAGTGCGCAAGCTCAAACCCTCCGATCTGGAACGGCTGCCTTTCCTGCGGCACGGGGCAGCCCAGTTCCAGACCTATTTGCCGGGCGATAATGTGCGGGTTCATACTGTAGGCAACGAAGTATTTGCCACCCGTATTCGCTCGGAGGCGGTGGATTACCGCTACGCCCGGCGGCAAGGCCACACCGCCGAGATGGAGCCCGCCGCCCTGCCGGATTCGGTGGCCCAAGCCTGTTTGCGACTGACTCGCCAGACTGGACTGGTCATCGCAGGCATAGACCTCAAGCAGACCCCTGAAGACGAGTGGTTCTGCTTCGAGATTAACCCCTGCCCCGGTTTTGCCTACTACGAGCAGCACACCGGCCAGCCCATCAGTGCCGCACTGGCCGACCTGCTCAAAGGAAGCATCCGGGCCTAAGGAGAAGTACATGGCAGAGAAAAAAGAACCTTTCGTACCGCAGGAAGACCGGCCCGCTGTGGAACTGCCCAAACCCGATGCCCCCCTGACCGAGCTGCGGGTGCGCGACCTGAGCGCTCTGCTGGGCAACGCCCTCACCATCAAGCCCTTCTTCAAGGAGTGGAAAGACACCAAGCACGAAAAAATCGAAAAGCCGGAGTTCAAGGAGTTCAAAGACCACAAGCACGAGAAATTTGAAAAACCCGAGCAAAAAGAGTTCAAAGATCACAAGCACGAGAAGTTTGAGAAGCCCGAGCATAAAGAACTCAAGATTGAGAAGCTCGAGATAGACGGGGTAGTCGGCAAGCAAGCGGGTATAGAACCCGGCCCCGACCCCACCCAGCGCTGGGAAGAGGTTATCAATCAGGTGATCCAGATGACCACCGAACTCAAAGCCTCGGTAGACAAACTGGGTGAGCGGGTGGCGGCCCTGGAAAAAGCCCGTCGCGGATAGCCCGGCCTGACCCGCCAGCCCCAGCAGATAGTGGGGCTGGCCTTTTTGTGCCACACTAGAACCATGCTCGACGTAAAAGAAGCGGTCAAGGTCGCCACCGAGTACATCCAGGGTCTATATGCTCCTCAACCCCTGCCGGAGTTGCGGCTCGAGGAGGTCGAAAAGTCCGCCGACGACAAGTTCTGGGAAGTCACCCTGAGCTTCGTGGTGCGCGAGCCCACGGCCTACTTGAGCCTGGGCGACGCAGCCCGCACCCGCGAATACAAGCTGCTGCGGGTGGATGAGGAGGGACAAGTGCAGAGCATGAAAATTCGCCGAGTGTAAAGACGAGTAAATTGCACCTCTCCAAGGCGGGAGCTAAGAACCCAAGCTGCAATGTATTTTCTTTGCGCAGAATAGCCGATACACTTTGTTGATGCGCCCTGCTTGGCTCGAGGTCAACCTCGACTTGCTCGCCGACAACCTGAACCTGCTGCGCTCCAAAGCCGGGGGCGTGCCTGCTATTGGGGTTATCAAGGCCAACGCCTATGGACACGGCGCGGTGGAGGTGGGGCGTGAACTGCTACGGCTGGGGGTCTGGGGTTTGGCGGTGGCGACGGTGGGGGAGGGGCGCGAACTGCGTAAAGCGGGCCTCGAGGCTCCCATTTTGCTGATGGGCAGCCTACATCCCGACCAAGCCGGGGAAGTTATCGAGTTGGGTCTGATTCCCACAATCTCGACCCTCGAGAGCGCACGGGCGCTGGATGTGAGGGCTAGGGCTCGGGGGAGAACGGTGGAAGTTCACCTCGAGTTCGATACTGGGATGGGCCGAACCGGTTTTCCGGTGGAAGATGCGAACGCGGTAAAGGAGGGGTTTGCCCAGTTGGCAGGGCTCGAGGTTACAGGCATCTATTCGCACTTCGCTGATGCCGAGGGAAACACCCTCTGGACAGAAGAACAAATAGCCAACTTGGCGAAGGTTCAGGCGGGGTTCGGCCCGGATTATTTCTATCATCTGTGCAACACCGCCGGTACGATGAACTTTCCTCGAGTGGGGCTGGCTGCGGTGCGTCCGGGCATCGGACTATACGGGCTACTGCCGGGCTTGGGGCTAAAGCCCATTGCCCGCTTGCTGGCCAAGCCTACACTGGTCAAGCAACTGCCTGCCGGGCATAAAATCGGCTACGGTGGCCTCTACACTACCCAATCTAAGGAGTGGATTGCTACGCTGCCGGTGGGCTACGCCGATGGAATGCCTCGCCTGCTCTACAACCGAGCCACAGTAAAGCTGCTGGGGACGGTAGAAACTAGACTGGGCGAGGTTGAAACAATGGGTCTGGAGTGCCCGGTAGTGGGCCGAATTTCGATGGATCAGATTACCGTAAAGCTGCCGGGGCCGGTGGGCTTGGATACGGTTTTCGAGGTGACGACGGCAGATTTTGACCCCACCAGCAGCTTGTGGGGCTGGGCTGAACTCACCGGCACGGTCAGTTACGAGCCTGCGGTGCGGCTGGCAGCGCGGTTGCCAAGAGTTTATCTGCGCGGGGGGGTAGAAGTAGCGCGGGTAGAAGGCTGAAAATAGGGCCATGCCCTACTACCTGGCCCAGTTCAACATTGCAAAGATGGTCGGCCCAGTCGGCCCTTTAGACTCCGAGGCCATGCAGGGCTTCGTGGAAGGACTGCATGGCCTCAATGCCCTCGCGGATAACTCTCCGGGCTTTGTCTGGCGTTTGCGCGGCGAGGGCGACACCGCCACCGACCTGCGTCCCTATGGCGAGGAGGTGTTGGTCAACCTCTCGGTGTGGGAAAGCCTGGAAGCCCTCAAAAACTACACCTACCAGAACGAGCACCTGGAATACCTGCGCCGGAGGCGTGAATGGTTCGCCCCCATGAAGGAGCGTTTCCTGGTTTTGTGGTGGGTGAAGGTGGGGTATCTCCCGACTTTACAAGAAGGTGTACAGCGCCTCGAGCACCTGCGCCAGCACGGCCCCAATCCTTTGGCTTTTACCGTGTCGCAGCCCTTTGCGCTCGAGCTTGAGCCATGAACTCTAAGTAAACAAGCTCGAGACCGACTCCCCTCGGTGAATCCGCCAGATAGCTTCGGCAAAGAGTGGCCCCACGTTGAGGGTCTGCAACTTGTCGCTGGAGCGCCCGTTATAAATACAGGTATTGGTGGCTGCAACTTCCACAATCGGACTTTTCTCGATGCGGTCTATGGCCGGGCCGACATAGACCCCGTGGGTAAAAGCGGCATAGATGGCCTGGGCACCGTTTTGCCGCAGCGCATCCACGGCCTGGGTCAGAGTGCCTGCGGTAGAAACCTCGTCGTCAATGACCAGGGCTACCTTGCCTTTGACCTCTCCCACTAAGCCGCGTGAGGCCACCTCGGTATCGGAGAGGCGTTGTTTGTCAATAAAGGCGATGGGTAGGGCCAAACGGCGGGCTAAGGAAATGGCTCGCTTGATATCACCGGCATCGGGAGCTACCACTACGGCGTTCTCGAGGTTGTCCACCCTGGTGGCGAAGTAGTTGGCAATCACTGGCTCAGCCGAGAGGTGGTCTACGGGAACCTTGAAAAACCCGTGTACCTGGGCCGAATGGAGGGTCATGGTGAGCACCCGGTCGGCTCCCGAGGTCTGAATCAAATCAGCTACCAGCCGGGCCGTAATCGAGATGCGTGGGGCATCTTTTTTATCGCTACGGGCATAGGCGTAGTAAGGAATAACCGCCGTAACTCGGGCCGCACTGCTGCTCTTGGCAGCATCAATCATCATTAGCAGCTCCACCAGATGATCCTGCACCGGTGGGGTCAGCGACTGGATGATAAAAATGTCGCCTTCACGCAAGCTCTGCTCGTAGCGCACGAACAAACAGTCGTTGGCGAAACGCTCGGTCACGCTTTTGCCCAGAGGCACGCCCAGATTTTCTGCAATTTCTTCTGCCAGGGGCAGATTGGACTGCCCACTAAAAATCATCAAAGGCCGATCCATGCGAGCTAAAGCATAACACGCAAACTTTTTGAGGTGGCTAAGGAAATAGGCAGGCAAATTCTTAAGGTTCGCTTAAGGCTCACTGAGTATTTCTGGGCTTGATGAACTCCAGACCAGCGCTTTTCGGGCCTAAGATGCTAATTTTCGCTATCTTGGTTGCAGCCCTAGTGGGGTGTAGCCAGCTACCTAGCGTCTTCGGAGCAAACGACATCAAAATCCAGATTGATGGTCAAGACCTCATCCCTAGCGGAACCGACCCAGACCAATACTACGTTCCCAGTCTGACCACCCTCAGACCGGTTAGTGTCGTGGTCTATGCTACTTCCGCGTACCGAGTTGTCCTGAACGGACAAGCCGTGCGCACAGGCCAAGCCTTCCCGGTGAGCCTGAGCCAGCTTGCTCCTGGCAACCTCATGACCTTTCAGATTATCCGCAGCGATGGGTTTTCTCAGAAGATAGAAGTTCAGACCCTGCCCGACGATTTCCCGCAGTATACCGTTATTGCCAATGATCCCACTCCTGGGAAAATGCTGCTAAGTGATTTATCTTTTGCATCCGACCAACAGACCATACCGCACTATTTGATGATACTGGATACTTTAGGAAATCCTGTGTACTACAAAAAAACTGTGAGGCGAAGCGTGGATTTTATGCGTTTCCAAACTACTGATGGCAAAATTCGCTACAGCTATCTTGAAGAAGATGGTTCACAACTGCCTACAACCATATCAGGCACCAACTACGTCATGGACGAAAATTTCAACATAATTGATAAGGTGCGAATACTCCCATATGGAAACCATGGTGACTATCCAGCAGATGGTCACGACTTCTTAGTTCTCGCAGATGGTCATTATTTAGTCGTAGGGTATGTTGCCCAGCAAGTCGGCAATGTGCCTTCAAAACTGACCAATGGGAAAAACACTTCTAACGTTGTGGACACAATTATACAAGAGCAGATGAATGGGAAGGTGATATTTGAGTGGAACAGCACTGACCACACTGATCTTTATCAAGATAGTGTCGATTTCAATGATTTTACCAACACCACCAATCAACAAGCTGACTATGCTCACCTGAACTCGATCACCATAGACCCTAAAGATGGCAATTTTATCGTTTCGTTCCGTAATCTCGATGAAGTAATGAAAATCAGCCGTACTACCGGAACCATTTTGTGGAAGATGGGGGGTCTGGGTGACCAGTTTGGTCTTACAGCACAACAGAAGTTTTCTCGCCAACACTATGTGCGTTTGTTGCCCGATGGAACTCTGACCATTTTTGATAACGGGGTAGCTAATCAGCAGACCCGCTTGCTGGATATTGGCTACAACGAACAAACCAAGCAAATTACTAGCTATCAGGCCTATGCACCGATCCACAAGTACTCCTTCATCATGGGCTCAGTTCAGCATCTGAGCAATGGGCGACTGTTTGTGGGCTGGGGGCAGCGAGAACCCAATGACGCAGATATTACTGAAGTTGACCCCACCACCAACCAGTTGAGCTTTCAACTTTTCTTCGGTATTGCTCCTGGAGGCGGCAGCTACTACAGCTATCGAGCGCTTAAGTATGAAAATTTCTAGCTTGTTCACCTGCTTACCTTCTGTTTGGGTTCGTGTGCTATATTTTTCATAGG
>JADMIM010000017.1 GCA_015478585.1 Thermaceae bacterium
GGGTTTGCAGTTTGGCTAACATCATTTTCCCCCCGCATAGAGGCTATAGAGCGCCTTCAGGTAGTTGTCCTGAGCTTGCTGGGCGGCGAGTTCGGCTTGGATGGTGGAGAGTTCGGTCTGCAAATAGGCCAGGCTGCTAATCAAGCCTGAATCTAGGCGCTTCTTGTCGTTGGCTTGGGTCTCTTTGGCGTTGGCTAGGGCGGCTTGCTGCACGGCTAAGGCCCGGTTGGCAGCCTGTAGGTTTTGGTATAGCGAATCGTATTGGATTCCCAGGCCGCGCTCGAGCTCCTTGTTGCCCGCTGCCGCTTGGTCGGCCCTGGCCTTGGCGGAATTGATGTCGGCCTGGGCCGCGTAGCTAGGATCGAGCACCTCAACTTGCAGGTTGGCCAGCTCCACCCGCTGACGACCCTGTAATACCTCCGGGCTTTTGGCAAACAAATCCTGTACGGCTTGGGAATCGGGCATAGTCGGTGGGCTAGGCAGCGCAGCCAGGGTATCGAAGTTGCCTACCAGGCTACGCAGACTGGTCTGGGCCAGGGCCAGTCCGTCGTTGGCCCGGCTGAGCGTGGTTTTGGCATCAGCCTGCTTGTTCTGGGCGTTCTTGAGGTCGAGGGCGGTGCCGGAGCCGTTTTTCTGGCGAATCTGGGCCACCTCTACGCCTTTGGCCGCCAACTCGAGGCCCTTTTGGGCCAGACGCACTTGAATCTGGGCCTCGAGCACCTGGGTATAAGCACTCACGATGCTGCTCTGAGCCTGGTACAACGCACGGTCGTAGTTGGCCTGGGCCAAGTCGGCACGTTGTTGGGCCTGAACCTGGTTGGGACGGGTCAGCAAGGGGTCGCCCAGGGTGCGTTGGAGGTTGGCCTTGGCATCATCCAACTCAGACTGCGCCGAGGCCACTGGGGCCTGGTCTTTGGCTTTGGCGAGGGCCGAATCCAGGGTCAGGGATTGGGCCAGCGCGACAGAGGCAAACCCGGCGATCAATAGTGTAGCGAAAAATAGTCCTTTAGGGTTTAGGGTTTGGCGTTTGGCGTTCATTTATTCACCTCGCTGGGGGGAACCGCGTAAAAGCGATATAGGTCGAGGACTCGTTGGGTGCGGCTGAGGTTGGCCTGGACGGCGGAGGAGCGGGCTTGGGCTAAGGCCAGTTGGGCTTGCAGGGTAGCCAGGGGGCTGGCCAGGCCCAAGCGCTCGCGCTCGCGGGCCTCGTCGAGCGACTTTTGCGCATCGGAAACAGCCTGCTGGGCCAGGCTCGAGTTTTGCTCGGCACTTTGTAGGGCCGCTTGGAGGGAGTCTAGCTGCTGCTTGGCGCTGCGTTTGGCCGCTTCTAGCGCTTGGTTGGCCGCGTCCACCTGCTTCTGGGCCGCCTCGAGGGCATCAGCCAGACCCAGGCTAAGGTTAAGCGAGAGCCCGATGGTCAGGGTGCCGTTGATGCGGTCTTGGGGCGGGGTGAGCGAGGAGGGAACCTGGCTACTGAAGCTGAGGGTCGGTTGCAGGGTGCGGGAGTTGATGGAAACCCCCAGCGAGTCGCTGGGCGAGGTGTAGTGGGTATAGCTGCCTTGCACTACTGGAAGTACGCTGCGAATGGCTTTGTCGTAGGTGAGTTGGGCCTGGGCTTGCCCTAGCTCGGCTTGCCGCACGGCAGGTGGGGTGGTGGCCTGTGGGGTGGCCAGGGTAGGAGGTTGGGCGCTGGAGTTCCCCACCAGGTCGCTCAGGCTGCCCTGAGCTAGGGCCAGATTGCGCTGGGCATCCGCGACCTGTGCGGCAGACTGCCGCAGGTTAGCCTCGGCCTGGCGAACATCGCCGGGGTTGGCCGCACCCCGCGAATCGCGCAGTTTGGTCGCATCGAGGTTGGCCTGGGCCAATCGCAACCCGACCTGGCTGGCCTCGAGCCCACTCTGGGAAAGCTGAACCCGGTAAAAAGCTTCTATGGCCTGGGCTTCGAGTTGGCTTTGGGCCTGACGAAAACCTAGCCGGGCTTGTTCCACACCAATCGCGGCAGCGTTGACTTGGTCGGCCACGTCACCAAAGGCGAATGGGGTAAAGGCCACCCCCAGCGAGATTTGCCGCCCGCTACTGGGCAAGGTGGCGCACTCCGGGTTGAGCGGGTTGGGACAGACTGGGGCAGCAGGGGGGGGCGAAACCTGAAAAAACGAGACCCCTCCCTGGCCTTGCAGGCTTACCGGGCTTTGCAAGGCCCGAAGCTGGGCCTGGGCGGCCTCGAGCGCATATCTGGCTTGTAGCAGGTTGGGATTGTTTTCGAGGGGTGTGAAGAAGCTCGAGGTAGTTTGAGCCAGCGAAAAACTCCACACCATGAGACTCAGCGTCAATAGCCTTTTTGTATGGTCAAGGCGCATGAAGGCTAAGCTACTGCGGAGGCTTTGTGGCCTCATCCACCCTAAGATTGAGACACCAGGAAATGGCTTCATAGACGCACCGCCGGGGCCTGGAGCATTTTGCGATAAAGACGAATCAAGGTGTGCACCTCCTCGAGAGATAACTGCTGGTAGCGAGGGGCCGAGGCCGCCCGCCAGTGTTCTTGCATCTGGGCATGAAACGCTCGGCCCTCCTCGGAGAGCTCCAACCGCACCCGGCGGCGGTCTTGGGGGTCGGGGTGGCGGGAAATCCAGCCCCGCTCCTCGAGCCCGGCCAGAATCTGTGAAAGCACCGGGGGCGAGGTGCCCATGGCCTCGGCCAGGCTCGAGGGTTGAGTGTGACCTTCGGTCAATAGCATGATTGCGTATGCCTGCATCTGCGTAACCCCCATTCCTTCCACGGCTTTTTGGGCATCGCGCCGCAAATGATGGGCCAAATCCAGGGCCACCGTGCCTAACTCGTCGTATAGCGAATCGGTTTCTTTCATCGAACTAAATAATTCACCTGACTAATGGGTTAAGACTAGGTTCCTTGATACATTCTTCACTAGAAATGCTTCGAGTCTCGAGAGAACAGTGTGCCTAAGCTGAGAGCGCGAACCAAGTGTCAAAAGTCATGCGGCCCAAGTGCTGTTTGTCATTAAGGTCATGCTAAGGGCACTCCAGCAGGGTAGAGCCAGAAAGGTGAAGGAATACCGAAATGAGTGTGAACGGGCCATGAACGCTATCTGACGATATTCCTGAAGCTTGAATACCGCACCATCGTCAAGAAAGGGTCAGAGTGCTATTCTGGGATGAACATGGCGGAAAAAGTCTTTGAAGAGCGGGAGTTGATTCTCGAGCTGTTTCCCGGTACTTCCCCGGAGCTGCTGCCTCCGGGGGAGGTGCTGTATTACCGGGATAGCGTGGGGTGGGTGCATATTCAAGAAGACCCACTCCATTTGATTCTCGAGCCCCTCGACAGCACTCCCAGCACCGCTCCGGTCATCTGCGAGGCCTGTTTGCGCCACCAGCGGCGAGCTAACGCGCAGTTTTTCCGCTTTGGGGTGGGAGAAAACCCCCGTCACTATCGCTATGTGGTGCTGTGCCGGGACACCGAGAGCTGTACCGGTTCGGCCCGCCCCCAGCGTTTGAGGGAAATCCTGCTTCGCGGTATACTTCCCTAGCAGTCGGCTTTACAGTCAAAGCCAGGGCTCGGTATTGCCGGGCCTGTTATAAAAATCAGCCAGCCTTGCCCAAAGGCCAGCAGCCCTTCCCTAGGGGCTCTCTCATGTAGAACTCAGGTACGAGGAGCAGCATCAGTAGCGATTAAATGTGGGTATTTTTATCCGGGAGGCAAAGTGGCACGCGAAGTCAAGCTGACAAAATCTGGATACGAGCGGTTGGTAGCCGACCTCGAACAAGAACGTGTCCGTCTTCAAGACGCAACCCGTATTTTGCAGGAATTGATGGAATCTTCCGACGACTACGACGATAGTGGTCTGGAGGATGCCAAACGCGAGAAAGCCCGTATCGAATCCCGCATAGACTCCCTCACCGACACCCTCTCGAGGGCCGAGATTATCGAAGAGGAAAAAGGCAAGTCCAATGTGGTCTCTCTGGGTACGGTGGTGAGCCTCAAGGCCAAAGAGGGCGAACACTTGGAGGTGCAGGTGGTAGCCCCCGCCGAGGCCAGCGTGCTCGAGCGTCCCATGAAAATCTCCGACGAATCCCCGATGGGCCGGGCCCTGCTGGGGCAAAAAGTGGGGGCCAAGGTAATGCTCGAGACCCCCAAGGGCAAAAAGGAGTTCAAGGTGGAGGCGGTCAAACACTAGCCACAAACCCTGCGCCTAGACGCGAAAATTGTAGGGGCGCACGGCTGTGCGCCCTTTTTTGACGGCGGCAAAGCAACAATAATAGGCACAGCGTTTGGAGATTTATGATTGAACACAACGAACAAACCCGGCAGCGATTGGCGAACCTCGAGGCTCTGGTGGAAGCGGGCTTCGAGCCCTTCCCCTACACCTACCCCAAGACCCACGATGCGGCGCAGATTTTAGCCGCTCACCAGGGGGCTGAGCCGGGGCAGGAGTGGCCCCAGGAGGTTGTGCGGGTGGCGGGCCGCCTGATGACTTTCCGGGTGATGGGCAAGGCCAGTTTTGCCCACGTCCAGGACGGCTCTGCTCGCATCCAGCTTTATCTCGCGCGGGACACTACCCTCCACTACGACCTGATCAAGAAGCTCGACGTGGGTGACATCGTGGGCTTCGAGGGGACGGTGTTCACCACCAAGACCGGCGAGATTACCGTGAAGGTGTCGAGGTTCACGCCACTAGTCAAGTCGCTGCATCCGCTGCCTGACAAGTGGCACGGCATCAAGGACGTGGAAACCCGTTACCGTCAGCGCTACTTGGATCTCATCCAAAACCCCGAGGTGCGTGGAGTGTTTCGCACCCGCTCACGCATCGTCAAGTACATCCGCGACTACTTTGACTCGCAGGGATTTTTAGAGGTCGAAGGCCCGACCCTGCAGGCGGTTGCTGGGGGAACCGAGGCCAAGCCCTTCACCACCTTCCACGAGGCTTTGGGACACCAGTTTAACTTGAGAATTGCCCTCGAGCTGCACCTCAAGCGGCTGCTGGTGGGGGGTTTTGAAAGAGTCTTCGAGATTGGCCGCAACTACCGTAACGAGGGCATTTCCGTCAAGCACAACCCCGAGTTCACCATGCTCGAGGCCTACTGGGCCTACGCCGACTACCAGGACATGATGGCCCTCATCGAAGATATGCTCTCGGGGATGGTGCAAACCATTCATGGCACAACCATTCTCCAGCACGGCGATAAGACCCTGAACTTCAGCAAGCCCTTCGCCCGTATAGATTTCGTGTCGGTACTCAAAGAGAAGGCCGGGCTGGACTTTGACCCCACCAACTTGGAGCGGTTGCGTCTGTGGGCGGATGCCAAGCACCCCGGGATGCGCGGTGTACCGAGCTACAAACTCCTGGACAAGCTATTCAGCGAGTACGTCGAGCACACCCTGATTAACCCGACCTTCGTGATGGATGTTCCGCTAGCCATCAGCCCGCTGGTCAAACCCCACCGCGACCCGCAGCGCCCCGGCCTCACCGAACGGGCCGACCTGTTCGTAGGCGGGGTGGAGCTTTCGCCGATTTACTCTGAACTGAACGATGCTTTAGAGCAGCGTGCCCGCTTCGAGGAGCAAAGCCAGCGCCGCGCTTCCGGCGACAACGAGGAGCCCGAGGTGGACGAAGACTTTTTGCTGGCGCTGGAGTACGGGATGCCCCCGGCGGCGGGGATGGGCCTGGGCATTGACCGCTTGACCATGTTCCTGACCGGTCAGGAGAGTATCCGCGACGTGATTTTGTTCCCGCTCCTCAAGCCGCGCCGCGAGGCCGGGGAGGAGGAAGAATCCGAGAATCAGTAGGGTGATTTAGAGCGGTTTTCAGAAAGAAAATAGAATTCTCCACTCGGTTAGAAAGACTGTACCCAGCTCCTTTTTGCCGCTACTTCTAGTGGAAAAAAATAGCGGAAACCGCGATATGAAGCGCCCCTACGGGCTCACACACAAGTCCTTTATTTAGGTCATGCTTAAGCAGACGGTGCTGCCCAAAGAGCTTCTCCCCTACCCCAACTATGCCGAGTGGCTGCGCGATTTGGAAGGCTACGCGGGCCAGCTCAAGTTTGCCCGCACCCTAGCCCCCAAGCCGCCGGAAATTGTCGAATATGCGGGCATGTTTGCAGGGGTATTAAGCGCCTTGGGTATCGCCCCTTACAGCTTTCAGGCGGAGGCTCTCCTGAAGCTCGAGCAAGGCCACAATGTGGTGCTCTCGACCTCCACGGCCTCTGGGAAAAGTCTGGTGTTTCAGGTTCCGGTGCTGAAGGCGGTGCTCGAGGGCCAGAGCGCCATCCTGCTCTACCCGACCAAAGCCCTGGGCCACGACCAACTGGGCCGCCTGCAGGCCATGGGCAAGACCCTGGATATCGCCGACCGAATCTATTCTTATGACGGCGACACGCCCGATTCGCAGCGCAAAAAAGCCCGTGAACACGGGCAGGCCATCCTGACCAACCCGGATATGCTGCATTTTGGCATCCTGCCGCGCCACGCCGAGTGGGGGCAGTTTCTCTCGAGGCTTCGTTACATCGTCACCGACGAGTTGCACGCCTACCGGGGGGTGTTCGGGACGCACACCGCGCTCATCCTCCAGCGCCTGATTCGCCTGGCAAAGCACTACGGCGCGAACCCCCAAATCGTGTCTGCTAGCGCCACCATCGCCAACCCCGCCGACCACGCCTACAGCCTGAGTGGTCTGGATTTCGTGCAGGTCTCGGCCACCCCGTCCAGGGCCGAGCGCGAGTTCGGGGTGTGGATTCCTAAGTTTCTCGACAAAGCGGGCAAAAGCCGCCGCAGCGCCAACCTCGAGGCCGCCTTGCTGGCCAAGTACGCTGCCGAGACCGGGCTCCGCACGCTGGTGTTTACCAATGCCCGCCGCACCGCCGAACTCGTAGCCCGCTACGCCGCCGACGAGCGCGTCCAGCCCTACCGGGCGGGCTATACAGCCCAGGAACGACGACGGCTGGAGGAAGCTCTGGCTACAGGCGAGGTGCGGGTACTGGTGAGCACCAGTGCCCTCGAGCTGGGCGTGGATATCGGCGGGCTGGACGTGGTGATTCTGCTGGGCTATCCCGGCTCCTTGAGCAGCTTCTGGCAACGGGCCGGACGGGCCGGGCGTGGCGAACGCCCGGCCCTGGTGCTGTGGATTCCGCGCGAAGACCCGCTGGATTCGTTCTACGAAAACCAGCCCGAGTTATTGCTGGCGAGCCCGCCCGAATCCGCCGTCGCCGACCCGGATAACCCCGTCCTCTACCCGCTCCACGCCCACTGCGCCGCCAGAGAGCTTCCGTTAGCGCCGCTCGAGCCCTTCTTTAAGCCCTGGCTGGCGCAAAACTTGGTCGATAAATACGGCAGGTTCTACAGCCCCAAACGCGCACCCCACCAAGACCTCGTGCTACGCGGCTTTAGTCAAGGTTTCACCCTACGCGACAACGAGGGGAAGCTGTTGGGGACGCTGGACGAGCGGCAGGCATACTGGGAGGCCCATCCTGGAGCGGTTTATCTACACATGGGGGAGAGCTATCTGGTGCGTAACTTAGACCCCGAGAAACGGGAAATCGTGCTGCTGCCGGGCCTCGAGGACTACTACACCCAGTCGCGGGCCGAGACCGAGATTGACGTGCTGGGCGGCGAGGAGATCGCGCGGGGCGTGTGGGTGGGGCCGGTGACGATGCGCGAGCGGGTCACGGGGTATGTCAAGAAGCGGTTTTTCAGCGAGACGGTGATCGAGGAAGTCCAACTGATGATGCCCGAGCTGACCTTCCAGACCGAGGCCGTCTGGTTCCACCCCACCGAGGGCATGGAAGTTTTGCCCACACTGGACGGAGATTTCGAGACCTTTCCCACAACCCTGACCAACAGCAAGCAGAGCCCGCCGACCCCGGCCCGCATTGACGCGCGTTGGCCCGACAAGCCGACCCTGCTCACCGAGGCCATGGTTCCGAGTGCCATCCACGCCCTCGAGCACACCCTGATCGGCCTGTTGCCGCTGTTCGTGCTGGCCGAGCGGCAGGACGTGGGTGGGGTCTCCTACCCCTTCTACCCCAAGCCGCTGCCCTCCGGCACGGGGCCGACGGTGTTCATCTACGACGGCTATCCGGGCGGGGTGGGCTATGCCAGGGCGGCGGCACGGCAGTTCGCACGGTGGGTGGGGGCAGCGCGGGATTTGCTGGCGAGCTGCCCCTGCGAGGGCGGCTGCCCGCGCTGCATCCTCAGTCCCAAGTGCGGCAACGGAAACCAGTATCTCGACAAGGCCACCGCGCGGATGCTGGCGGAGGTGCTGGCAACCAAGTATGCGCGGCTTGGGAAGCCGAACTAGATTTATAGCCCAGGCTATATAAATGTAGCCAATCAAGCCCGCCGACATAGTAAATCCCCACTCTGTCATTCTGAGCCCGCCCCTTCGACCCTGCTCAGGACAAGCTTTGGCGAAGAATCTGATGCGCTGCCATTCCCAAAATCGCCCCACATCGGGTTGAACTCCCGAATTAGCTCGAGCTTCTTAGCTCTGGTTCAGCCTTTGATTCGCCTCCGGCGTTCGATAGCCACGTTCACGTCGTTGGTTTCTTCGTAATACACCCGTTGATTGACCTTGCAGCGCTCATTAAACCTTTAATGAGCTTATGGCGGTGTTCGTAGATGCGGCGCTCGAGGTTACCCCTCATGCCCACGTAGAGGATGCGTTTGTGGCTGGCAAGATGTAGACCTAATGCTGCTTCATACGTTGCGGGGTAGTTTAGCGAATCAGATTCTTCCCTGCGCTGGAGCTCCGCTCAGAGTGACAGCGGTTTTACAATTTTACAAGGTGAATTGGCGAGCGGTAGGGTTAAACCATTCTTCAGTCCCCTCTCAAACCCATTACCGGTCTCACTCTGAAACCCCATCCGAGTGTAAAGATAGTGTCTGGATGCAAGCCCTTATCGAAAACACCGTCGCCACCCTCCGCACCGACCCCAAAGTAGCTGGAATCCTGCTCACCGGCTCCCAGGCCAGGGGCGATGCTATCCCCGGCTCCGACCTGGATTTCTGGGTGCTCCTGACCGGGGTCAGCGAGCGCCGCTTCCGCTCAGAGCAAACCGATGGGGTTTGGACAGAGTTCCACTTCCGCAACCTGGTGCAGGCTCGAGAGCTGATGCGGCAAAACCCGATGGAACTGTACTCGCACCTCGACGGGCGCATCCTCTACGACGAGGGTGGCAAGCTCGCCGAGTTGCGGGGCGAAGCGCAACACTTCTACGACACCTTTCAGCTTCCCGAGGCCGAGCGCCGCGCCCTAAGCTACTGGCTTTCCAGCGCCAAACGCAAGCTCGAGGCCGCCCTAAACCAGGGAAATTTGCTGCGGGTGAGTTATATAGTCAGCACCTCGAGTTGGAAGCTAATGGAGGGCTTGTGGGCCGCCAACTCCAAGCCGGTTCCGCCTTCCGGCGCAGTGTTCGCCCACATCCCCTCACTGCAAAGCCCCCTGTCCCAAGACGAACTCCTGGCGAATCTCTTCGAGGGGGAACCCTATATCCGAGCGAAAACCTCCCTGAGGCTAATGGATTGGGTTTTGGCGCGGTTAGACTGAGGGAGTTGGCCCTGTGCGTAGGGCAGAGGGCCAAACGCCGAACCCCAAAAGCCAAAGGGCCTTAAAGCTACACCAGGACAGCACAATTGTCATATCGAAAAACGCCGTCCAGGACGCAGTTTGATTCTTTGGTTTTTGACTTTGAGCCCTCTGCTCTTTGCTCTGAGCCTTTAGCAGCAACCAGTACACCTCATGGCTCTTCCTTCCCTCCACGACATCATCGCCGCCATCGCCACACCGCCTGGCAAGGGTGCGGTGGGCATCGTGCGGGTTTCGGGAGAAGGCAGCCTCGAGCTGGTCTCTCGGCTGTGGCGCGGTAAAAGCCCGCTCGAGCTGGGACGCAATGCCTTTACCTACGGCAAGATTGTGGGCCAAGGTGGGGAATCGCTCGACGAAGCGCTGCTGCTGGCCTTCAAAGGGCCGCATTCTTACACCGGGCAGGACAGCGCCGAGCTACACACCCACGGCTCCCCGGCGGTGCTGCGCAAGGTTTTGCAGACCCTGATTGAGGCCGGAGCGCGGCCTGCGGGGCCGGGGGAGTTCACACTGCGGGCCTACCTGAACGGGAAGATGGATTTGGCTCAGGCCGAATCGGTGCTGAGCTTGGTGGAGTCGGAGTCGGATGCCGCCCGGCGGCAGGCTCTGCGGGGCCTGAGCGCTGGGCTCTCAGCCAAAATTCAGGCTCTGTCAGAGGTGTTGTTCGACCTGCTGGCCCATATTCAAGCCTGGCTCGACTACCCCGAAGAAGGCGTGGAGCCTGCGGAGATTCAAGTAAGGCTCGAGCCCGTCCTGGGCGAGGTTCGACATCTGCTTGCCACTGCCCCCGCCGGACGCATCGCGCAAAAAGGGGCGCGGATTGCCCTGGTGGGCGCACCCAACGCAGGGAAATCTAGCCTGCTCAACGCGCTTTTGGGCTATGACCGGGCAATTGTCACGCCGGTTGCCGGGACTACACGAGACTACCTCGAGGCTCCCCTGGAAATTGCCGGTGTGCCCATCGTGGCTATAGACACGGCCGGGGTGCGGCCAACCAACGATTTGGTGGAGAAAAGCGGCGTGGAGCGGGCTTTGCAGATTGCCCAGGAAGCCGACTTGGTGCTATATTTGGCCGACTCGAGCACCCTACCGACCGAAGCTCCAGAACTGCCCTGGGAACGCACCCTTCGAGTAGCAACCAAAGCCGACCTGGAAGCTCAGTGGGATACTGGGGGGTTTGTGCTGGTCTCGAGCACCACCGGCTTTGGCCTGGATTCTCTCCGCCAAACCATCCACAACCGCCTGCTAAAGGATGCTCCCGAGGGCGAGGTCTGGATCACCAACGAGCGCCACGCCGAAGCCCTGGCTCGAGCCGAATCGCACCTGCAAGAAGCCCTCGAGGCTCCCACTGACCTGGCCGGGCTTTCGATAGAAGGAGCCCTCGAGGCCCTCTCGGAAATCCTCGGCAAAGACGTTTCGGAAGAGGTAATTGACCGAGTGTTCCGCAATTTCTGCGTGGGGAAATGAAGCAGAAGTGCAGAGGGCTAAAGGCCGAAAGCTGAAAACTAAAGGCACAACAACCCAAAAACACCAACCGCGTCCTGGACGGCGTTTTTCGATATGACAATTGTGCTGTCCTGGTGTAGCTTTAAGATCCTTTATATGTCACCTTAAGCCTTTAGCGTTCGGCGTACGACGGTCTTTAGCTCTCCGCCCTCCGCACAAAGCCTCCCCTTCTGAGGGGAGGTGGCGAGGATTGATCCGAAGCGGTGGAGTTAGGGGTTCGCTTTTGGCCTACGCCAACACCTCCTCGAGCGACTCACCCAAAATATTTACCATCTCGTCCACCTCGGCCTCGCTGATGGTCAGCGGTGGGGCCACCGCGAAGCCGGTGTCGTTGCAGCGGGCAATCAGGCCGCGTTTACGGCTTGCCGCTTGTAGCTTGCCGCCGATGCCTTTGGCAGCATCGAAGGTCTTCTTGCTGGATTGGTCTTCCACCACTTCAATCAGGGCCATTAGGCCCTTGCCGCGCACGTTGCCGACGAAGGGATGGGCCTCGAGTTCCCTTAGCCGCCGCATCAGTTGCTGACCCCTGACCTCGGCGTTTTCCCACAGCCGCTCCCGCTCGATAATCCCGATGTTAGCCAGCCCCACCGCGCAGGCCACGGGATGGCCCGAGTAGGTGAAGCCATGCATGAACATCCGGTCGGGGGTCGCCATCCGCTCGAAGATTTCCGGGGTTACCCCCACCCCGCCAAGCGGGATGTAGCCCGAGGTGATGCCCTTGGCGAAACTGGTGATATCGGCCTGGAAGCCGTAGGTCTCCTGGGCGAACATCCGCCCGGTGCGGCCAAAACCGGTAATCACTTCGTCAGCGATGAGCAGAATGTTGTGCTTTTTGAGGATGGGCACAATCGCCTTCCAGTAGCCCTCGGGCGGGGGAACCACGCCCCCAGCCCCTTGCACCGGCTCACCGATGAAGGCCGCGATGGTATGCGCACCCTCACCTTGGATGATGTCCTCGAGTTCCTTCACTAGCACCGCCACAAAATCGCCCTCGGAAAGGCCCGGATTGTTGCGGTAGTCCAGCGGCGCGGAGGCATACACGAACCCCGGCGCGAGCGGCCCGAAATCGGCGTGGTAGGCCGGAACACCTGTCGCGGCCAGAGCTCCCATGGCAATCCCGTGGTAGGCCATGCGGCGCGAGATGATTTTGGTCTTCTCCGGCTGACCCGAGAGCGACCAGTAGTAGCGGGCAATTTTCATGGCCGTCTCGTTGGATTCGGCCCCCCCACTCGTGAACTGGAAGTGCGAGTGGTGCGGCAAAAGCTGGGCCAGCTTGCTTGCAAGTTCGATGGCCGGCGGGGTGGCCAGCCCGAAAAAGGTGGGCTGAAAGGCCAGTCTCGCCATCTGCTCTCTGGCCACCTCGGCGAGTTCGGTGCGCCCGTGCCCCACGTTCACGTTCCACAGACCCGCGAAGCCATCGAGATACCACTTCCCGGTGGAGTCCTTGACCCGCACCCCCTGGCCCTCGACCAGCACCAGGGAACCGCTTTTGCGGTGACGGTGGAGGTTGGTGACGGGGTGCAGGAGATGGGCCAGGTCTTGCTCGAGCAGCTTCTCGGTGTTCCAATCCAAGGTCTGGGTCATAGTGCTAACGATTGTATCGCTCTAGGGGCCTCTCCAGGTAAGGCTGCTCCCAGCGTGTCAATACTTTACTTGCTGTCATGCTCCATAAAACCAGATGGGCTGGACACCTTTTGGGGTCTTTCGGTGTCGAGCCCCAAGGCCCGCTCGGCCAGCCGCTCCCCAGCCTCGGCGAAAGGCTGAAAAATCAGGGTGGCTCCGGCCTTCTCGAGCAAGGGGTCTTCCTCGCGGTGATAACTGGTAGCGGCGACGATGCCGGTGAAGCCGCGCAATTTGAGTGCTTGTACCCCGCGCAGCTTGGCCTCGAGGTCGGGCATGGTCAGGAGCACCCCCTTCAGCCCGGCGATTTCCAGCCGTTCCCACAGCTCGCTGTCCTCGGAGTCGCCGTAGAACACCCGCCGTCCCTTGCTGCTATGGCGCTCGAGCTTGTCGGGGTCGGCATCCAGCCCCACCACCACCTGTCCCTGGCGCTCGAGCATCTTGTAGGCGGCCCCGCCGGTGCGGCCCATGCCCACAATCAGCCACTCGGCCCCGTCCAGGCGGGTGGGCTCTGAGTCGGGGTGATGCCCCCGGCCCTCAAAGCGCAGCAGGAAGGGCTCGAGGTGAGCATATAGCACGTGTACAGCACGGTTGAGGGGGGCTGCCAGGGCCAGCGAAACCGCTACCAGCAAGCCCACCAGTGGCCCCCAACTCGGCGGCAGGATATGACCCTCGATAGCCGCTGCGGTGGTAATCAGGGCGAACTCGCTATAGCTCGAGAGGGCGATACTGCTGACAAAGGCCGTGCGCGAACGCAGCCCGAACAACACCAGCAGCACGAAGAATATCAGCGCCTTGAGGGGAAGCAAAAGCAACAGCCCCAGCATCAGCGGAAGCTCAGCCCGCGAGGGCAGCCCGTTCAGCCCGATTTGCAGGAAGAAGGCCACCAAAAAAGCTTCCTTGAGGCCCCACAGGGTGCGCGAAAGCTCCGAAGTCTGGGGATGTCCAGCCAGCGCAGCCCCCATCAGCAGCGCGCCCAGCTCGGGAGAAACCCCTACTATACGGGCCAGTTCGGCCCCGCCCAGAGCCAGCCCCAGCCCGTACAAGAGCAGCAATTCGTCGTGGCCGCTCTTCTCCAGAATCCAGCTCACCACCGGGCGCAGCAGGGGCAAAGCCAGCAGCAGCAAGGCCCAGGGGCTGGGCTTTTGCACCCCGGCATAGGCCAGCAGCGCCACGGCAATTAGGTCTTGCAGCACCAGAATGCCCACCGTTACCCGACCATGAAAAGTCGAAAGCTCGCGCCGGTCTTCCAGCAGCTTGATGGCCAGAACGGTGCTCGAGAAGGCCAACCCCGCCGCGATAAACAAATCCGCCCGGCCCCCTAAGCCCAGCAGCAGAACCATCCCCCCCACCAGCAGCCCGAACACCACGAAATGCAGCCCGCCCGCCCCCAGCACCTGCGACTGCACCAGGTTTTGCCAGCGCAGCTTGAGACCTACGGTGAAGAGCAGCAGCAGCACGCCGATATGGGCCAGTTGGCTGAGCAACTCGCTCGAGCCCTGCCCCAAGCCCCACAACAGGAAACCCGCCCCCAAGTAGCCCACCAATGGCGGTAGGCTGAGGCGGCTCGCCAGCATCCCCAGGGCGTAAGCGGCCCCCACCCACAGGACTTCCATGTAGCCAGTGTACGGGGCGGAGGGCGGAGAGCTAAAGACCGTCGTACGCCGAACGCTAAAGGCTTAAGGTGACATATAAAGGATCTTAAAGCTACACCAGGACAGCACAATTGTCATATCGAAAAACGCCGTCCAGGACGCGGTTGGTGTTTTTGATTTTTTGCCTTTGGCCTTCGACGTTTAGGGTTTAGCTTTTGGCCTTCGGCTCTCTGCACTTTTGTTGACGGGGAAGGTTCTACAGCCCTCGAGCCGCCCTTGCTCAACTTGGCTTTACAAACCGCATAGAGAGCGTGTATATTCAAAATCAGTAATGCGTCCCGCTCGAGCTATCCGCTAACGGCTCTCTTTCTACGGAAAGAGGTCGTCGGATATTAGCGATGTGGGGCGTATTTTTTTGTCTGGAGGAACCTCATGATACTGCTCACCCCCGGCCCCAGCCCGATTCACCCCAGGGTGCAACAAGCGCTTGGTAAGCCCATGCGTGGCCACATGGATCCCGAAACCCTTGCCACCAACCGCCGCATCCGCGAGGTGTTGAAGGTACTTTTTGACCCCGGCGAGGGGGCTTTAGTCGCAGCCATGCCCGGCTCGGCCAGCCTGGGCATGGAAGCCGGTCTGAACAACTTAGCCGACCAGGACGAAGCCGTGCTGTTGCTGGTAAACGGCACTTTTGGCGAGCGCATGGTGGAGATTGCCCAGGCTTATCGCCACGACTACACCGTGCTACGCTGTGAACCAGGCCAGCCCCTCGACCCAGAGTTGGTAAAGAAAGCCCTTTCCCAGCGCAAGTACAAGCTGGTAACGCTAGTCCACGGCGAAACCAGTACCGGGGTGCTCAACCCGGCCCAGGAAATCGCCGACCTAGCCACAGAGCACGGGGCTTTGTTCATGCTCGACGCGGTGACAACCGGAACCATGATGCCCCTCTCCATGCAGCAGATAGGCGTGGACTATGCTTTCACCGGCAGCCAAAAATGCCTCTCGGCCCCTCCGGGCTTGGCTCCTTTTGCCCTGTCGAAGCGGGGGCGCGAGCACTTGGGAAAGGCCAGGGGCTGGTACTCCGACCTCTCGAGGGTGGCGGTGTATTGGGAGCAGGAAGGCTATTTCTGCACCTCGCCGGTCTCGCTGCACTTTGCGCTGGAGGAGGCCCTGAACATGGCCTTGGAAGAAGGCTTGGAAAACCGTCAGAAGCGGGCCGAAACCATGTATGCGGCGGTGCTGGGGGCGCTCGAGGACATCGGCTTCCGGGCCTACGCCGCCGAAGGCGCACGGCTGCCCACGGTGCTGGTGGTGCGCCCGCCCGAAGGTTTGAACGAGGCGGATATCCGCAAGGGTTTGTATAGCAAGGGGGTTTCCGTCGCGGGTGGAATTGGCCCCACGGCCGGGCAAGTGCTGCGCCTGGGGCTGATGGGCGAGAGCGCCCGGGTGGAGCATTATCAGGTGTTTTTCCGGGCCTTGGGCGAGGTGCTCGGCAAGTCGGGCTTGGAGAAGGCTTTTCTCGAGCGAGCAGGCTTGATCCCAGCCTGAGGGGTTTACTGCTGGGTCAGGTAGTAGTGCTGAAGCTCGTCCTCGAGCTGTTGAAGGGCCTCGGCTATACTCATCTTGTCCAGGGGCAACACCGCGTAAGCCCGAATGGAAATGTTCTGGCGCAGACGGCGAAAGACGATTTGCGCCCCTTCCAGAGAGCTGCCTTGCAAAGCAATTAGGTATTGGCTGGGCTCGAGACCGAAAATCACGTCGGGCTGCCGCAAATACTGGAGAAGTTCGGTGCCATTTTGTTCTTTGGGAGTGTGAATCAGCAGCAGCGTGACCGGGCGCAGGGCGGAAAGGGTCTCGAGGGTGGGCGCAAGGTTTTGCAGCTCGGCCCGACCCAAAACCTCTCCCCGACCTCTCGAGCCGCTCTGGCTGGGCAACCCCAGAGGCTCTTGCCCCAAGAAGTAGAGTCCCGCCAGCAATAACCCGCCGGCAAGCAGGCTGCCAACGCCTGCCGCAACCGAGATTTCCGAGGGAATCCTAGCCAGGTCTCCTGCCGCTTCTACCCCCAGCACGTTTGCCAGCACGCTCAGGCCCAGCACCCAAAAAAACCTCACCTGGGGCTTCAGGGGCACACGGGCGTACAAACTCGCTGTAGCCGCCAGAATGAGTGCTGCCAACAGGAATACCACACCTGGGTATAAGTTGACCTGACGGGGAAACAGCCCCATAGGAAGAAGGCCCAGCAGCACGAATCCCCACGGCAATACCGATAGCCACATACTCCAAGCATAGATGAGCAGCCCGCCAGGGCGTGCCTAGGATGAACAAAGCCGATAGCCAGTAACCCAACCAACAAACATCCAGCAAAACGATTTGTCTTTCCCCATCAAAAATACCCTGCTGAGGGTTTGCATATTCCCCCCAGCACCCACTTCCGCAAATGGCAAGGGAAAGCTGTAGGCTGACCGCTGTCCGTCCTCGCTCCTCAGGCTATAATTCTGTAGTGAACATACCTCCCCTGGCCGAACGCCTGCGCCCCCAAACCCTCGAGGACGTGGTGGGGCAAGAACACCTCACCGGGCCGGGAAAGCCCCTACGGAAGATGCTCGAGACTGGGCGGCTGTCGAGCTTTATCTTGTGGGGGCCGCCGGGAACCGGCAAAACCACTTTGGCCAAGCTGATGGCAAGGTCGGTGGGGTTAGGGATCGTGGCCTTATCGGCGGTTTCGGCGGGGGTCAAGGACATCAAGGAGGCGGTGGTCAGGGCCCAGGTTGAGGGCAGCCTGGTGCTTTTTCTCGACGAGATTCACCGCTTCAACAAGGCGCAGCAGGACGCACTTTTGCCCCATGTAGAAAGTGGGCTCCTGAGGCTCATCGGGGCGACCACCGAGAATCCTTCTTTCGAGGTCAATCCAGCACTGCGCTCGCGGGCCAGGGTCTACGTGCTCCAGCCGCTCGAGGAGGCTGCGGTGCTCGAGCTGTTACAGCGGGCCTTGGTTCATCCCCAGGGGTTGAAGGTGAACCATATCGAGGAAAAGGCCCTCGAGCTGATTGCTCGAGGCTCCATGGGCGATGCCCGCCGGGCCTTGTCGGCGCTGGAACTCAGCGCCAACTTGGGTAACGGCGCAGTGAGCCTGGGAGCGGTCAAGGAAGCCCTGGGAGCAGGAACTCTGAACATGGACAAGGGTGGGGAATACTTCTACGACCTGATTTCTGCACTGCACAAAAGCGTGCGGGGCAATCACGTAGATGCTGCACTGTATTATCTGGCGCGGATGCTAGATGGCGGGGCTGAACCCTTGTACCTGGCCCGCCGCCTGGTTCGAATGGCCGTCGAGGATATCGGCCTGGCCGACCCCAATGCCCTTCGGCTGGCCATCGCCGCCAAGGATACCTATGATTTTGTGGGTTCACCCGAGGGCGAACTGGCCCTGGCCGAGCTGACCATTTACCTAGCCTTGGCTCCCAAATCCAACAGCGCCTACACCGCCTGGAAAGCCGCCCAGGAAGCCGCCACCGAGCATCCCGACGCACCCATCCCGCTGCCCTTGCGCAACGCCCCCACCAAGCTGCTACAACAGCTCGACTATGGCAAAGGCTACGCCTACTACCACGACGACCCCGAGGGCAGCTTTGCCCAGTCCTACCTTCCTGCTGCGCTGGAAAACGCCCTGCTCTACCAAGCCAGCGGCGAGGGCTGGGAGGAGAAAGTGCGGGAGCGGCTGGCCAGGCTACGCGAAAGGTTCAGGAAAGTTCAAAAATAGACTTCAGGCAAAAGCCCGGTTTTAGCCCCTCGGCCCTCTGAGAGAGGGACTGAGTCGAACCCCCATCGAGGGCGGGCCTGTATCGCTATCAGCGACCGCGATATCGCGGCTAGGGCTATACCCGAGACGGGGCGAACCCGCGACAGCAAGCGGGCTTTGCCTAGGACGGGGTGAGGGGGGTTAGGGCTCAGGGATGTAATCTGCGGCGAGGCTAAAGGCCCCCCGCGCTGCGGGTACTGGAGTCAAGCGGCACAGCCGCCCTACTCGCACGGCAGCTTAGCGCTATAGCGCGTGCGCTAGCCAAGCCCGGCCGTTACAGGCGCACAGCGCCCAAGGGGGTGGCCGTAGGCCATACGGGCTCTGCCCGTAACCTGGGCTTTGCCGGAACAGGTGGGCCTAGTGCGCTATGGGTACTGGAGGAGCAACAAAACTTCAGCGATGCGCGACAGGTGGCTTTGGGCTTGTTGCTTGTGGCTACAGACTATCAGCGTTCTCCACTGCTTCGGAGGGTCTACGCCTATCTGAGCAGCTTGACCTTGTGAGGTATTTCATCTAGTATATGAAAGCTCTAGCCACGGCATAGAGAACGGCGCGGGGTGGAGCAGTCTGGTAGCTCGTCGGGCTCATAACCCGAAGGTCATAGGTTCAAATCCTATCCCCGCAACCAAATATCTTCTAGTTCCGACCCCTCTCCCCTAAGGAGAGGGGTTTGGATTTATCTCTACCCGTCCGGTGGCCTGAACAGGAGCCTGGGCTCCCACCCCATAAAGTGCGACGCGCAATTCCCAGAGAAAGTTTGCAATCCAGCGCACCACCGCCTCAGTACCCTCGAGAGCAGGCTCCAGCAAGGGCCTGGCTACGGCCACCATCTGCGCTCCCAAAGCCAAGGCCTTAGCCGCATCGGTGCCGGTGCGGATACCGCCCGAGGCCACCAGAGGCATATGGGGTAAAACCTGCCGACACTCGAGCAAAGCCTGGGCCGTGGGCAGACCCATCTCTACCAATTCTGGGTGTAAAACCTGCCCCCCATGAACGATTTCTTCGACTTTAGCCCAGCAAGTGCCTCCCGCCCCCGCCACATCTAAAGCCGCAAGCGGCAGGGAGGACAGCCCAGCAGCAACTTCAGCACCAATGCCATGACCGACCTCCTTGAGCATCACCGGGCAAGATACCTGGGGCAGCAATAAGCCCAACTTATCCAACAGGCCCCGAAAATCGGTATCTCCTCCGGGCTGTAGCGCTTCTTGTAGGGGATTGGTGTGCAATGCCATAGCGTTTGCCCCTACGGAGTAGACCGCCCGCTCCAACTGCTCCAGGCCATAGCCCTTATTGAGTTGGGCCAGCCCCAGGTTGCCAATCAACAGAGCCGTAGGTGCAACCTCCCGCACCTGGAAAGACCGGGCCGACTCGGGGTGCTCGAGCATGACCCGCTGGCTACCCAGCATCAGGCCCACCCCCAGATGCTCGGCAGCTTCGGCCAGAGTACGGTTGATGCGTCCCCCAAACTCCTCACCTCCGGTCATGGCCCCAATCAGGAAAGGGGCCGCCAGCTTTTTGCCCAGGAAAAGGGTAGATAGGTCAACGTCGCCCAGGGCAAGTTCGGGCAGGGCACGGTAGCGCAGGCGGTAACGCTCGAGGCCGGTTGTCACCCGCTGGTATTCAACTTTTTCGTTGAGACAGACTTCCAGGTGCTTGCGTTTGCGGGTTTGCAGGTCAGAGGGCTTCACGGTTCAGGCGATTGTACAAGACCGTGCTGACTACCTTTTGCAAGGCCCTATAGGGGTCTTTCCAACCATTAACCGAAACAGACAGGTTTATCGCGGTTTCCGCTATTTTTGCCGCTACTCATGGCAGCAAAAAATGAGCTGGATACGGTCTTTCTAGCAGAGTAGACTGCCGTTTTCTTTCTGAAAACCGCTCTAGGCCAATTGACAGTTCGGTTCTGTCCCCGCGACCAAGCCAGCAATCAAGCCCTCGAGTATGCGCTCGAGGGCTTCGGGAAGGGTTTGCTCAAAAGCGCAGACGATGCGGAGCAGACATGGCGGTCAGGAACATCTCGCCATTGTCGAGCAGGATGGTGGTGGGCGTGACCGCAGCGACTGTCAGCACCTGGTCAGGGTTGTCCTGTCCCTGGACGAGTTCGGGCAGGGGTTTGTAGAGCACTACGGTGTCACCGGGTTTGAGACTGCCAAGTTGCCTATTCATGGGGTTCTCCTTATGCGCCTAGCTTGGATTCATCTAGCTTTACCCCCCAAGGGTAAACCCGCAAAGCCCCTGAGGCGATGCGGTTTAAGCGTTAAGTCGAGTTTTAGGCGTTACCTCGAGGTTTGGGCAAAAGAACCTGCCACCAAAGTCGTGTTTTTGTAGGGTTCAGGGTTTCGCTCGAGCTCTGTTATGCTCTTGCCATGCCGCTACACGTACGAGCAAACCCCGGCGATGTCGCCCCTTTCGTCCTGCTACCCGGAGACCCCAACCGCGCCGATTGGATTGCCAAACACTTCCTGCAAGATGTCAAAACCTATACCACCTACCGCGCCCTTTACGGCTATACCGGCACCTACAAGGGCTTGCCCGTCTCGGTACAGGCCACTGGCATGGGCTGTCCCTCTACCGCCATTGTGGTCGAAGAGCTGGTCACGCTGGGGGCCAAAACCCTGATTCGGGTGGGCACTTGTGGGGTCTTCACGGATTATATGAAAGCTCCCGAGTTGGTGGTGGTGCAGGGCTCGATTCCCTACGACGGCACCACCCGGCAATACCTGGGCGGCCTGCCCTACACGGCCATCCCCGACTGGGATACTTTAGAAGCCCTGGTGCAGTCGGCCCGTGCCGAGGGCTTCGAGCATCACGTGGGTCTCAATGTTACCGAGGATGCCTTCTACTCGCCCATGGAGCACCACGGAGCCCGCTATACCCCGTTTGGAGCGATTTCTGTCGAGATGGAGTCTTCGGTGCTGTTTCTGCTGGCAAGGATGCGGGGGGTGCGGGCTGGAACCGTGCTGGCGGTGGTCAATAAGGTCGGCGACAGCGAATTCGTGGCCCCCGAACTGATCCAGACCGGGGTAGAGCGCATGACCAAGACCGCGCTCGAGGCTTTCCTACGGGTGAAGGATGCTCATGGCTCATAGTCAGAAATTTTGCATCCAGGACGATGGTCGTTGCTATGCCTTTTATGCTCTTGTAGACAGATGCTAGGACTTTGGCTTTCGGCTATAAGCTATCAGCTAACCCGGAGGGTTTTATGGCAGACACCTTTGACTTGGAAGTCCCAGAGTTTGAATTTCTCTCCTACACCGTCGAGGACAGCTTGGGTATCGTCACCATCCGCCGCCCCCAAGCCCTGAATGCCCTCAACCAAGACCTGCTGATGGAGCTGGCGGCTGTCACCGATGTCATTACCCAAGACCCCGAGGTGCGTGTCGCCCTTTTTACTGGTGAGGGCCGGGCCTTTGTGGCAGGTGCCGATATTGCTCAGATTGCTGAGGTGCAGGACGTGTTCGCGGCCCGCGAGCTGGCGATTCTGGGCCAGTCGGTGCTGGGCGAGATTGCCGCCCTGCCGGTTCCGACGATTGCGGCTATCAATGGCTTCGCCCTGGGGGGTGGCCTCGAGCTGGCTCTGGCCTGCGATATTCGCGTCGCCAGCAAAGCCGCCAAGCTGGGTCTACCAGAAGTGGGCCTGGGCATCATCCCCGGCTATGGCGCAACCCAGCGCCTGCCTCGCCTGATTGGTCGGGGCCGTGCCCTGGATCTGATTTTTACCGGGCGGCATGTTCCCGCCGAGGAAGCCCTCAGCCTCGGCTTGGTCAACCGCGTCGGTGAGGATGCGCTCGAGGCTGCCAAAGAGCTAGCCAGGGCCATCCTCAAAAACGGCCCAGTGGCCCTGGCCCTGGCCAAAGAATCCGTCGGGCGTGGAGAAAACCTCGATCTGCAAGAAGCTTTGGAAATCGAAGCTGACCTTTTTGGCCTGGCCTGCGCCACCAAAGACATGCGCGAGGGTACACGGGCTTTTCTCGAGAAGCGCACGGCGCAGTTTAGGGGAGAGTAAAGCTAGACCCAAAGCGCTGAGGGCACAGGACGCAAAACACCAAAGAGCCTTCATCGCGGTTTTCATGAATAACTCTGTTCTCCGGAGCCGCTCTGCGGCTAACCTGGAGGGGATGCGCACAGCGCATAGCCGCTCTGCGGCTAACCTGGAGGGGATGGTCGTAGGCCATACAGGCTCTGCCCGTAACCTGGCTGAATCCGTCCCCGAGCTGCGAAATTGTCTAAATCTAGTGCATATTCGAGTCAAGATGCTAAGTCATGCTTAGCTCACAAAGCGCCTGGGTAGGTCTAAGGGGTTTGCCTCCAGGAGCAAAATCTCTGTGGGCAAAAGCAAAGACAGACCACTAACGGCTTTGCATAGGAAAAGCCGATCAACTTGCTCTACCAGGCATCTTTCCACATCTCATAGACTAAATAGTTCAACCCAGACGAGCTTATTTACTGCTGCGTAACTTGAGTTTTGTAGAAGAGTCCTATCAAACAGGGTCTTGACAATAAAGCGAGGTAGCTATAGGATTTTGTCTAATCGGTTAGACAAATAGATAAGACAAAGTTGAGAGTTCGAGGTCAGCCACCAGTTTTTTCGGGCTTTTATGACTGTGTTCTAATCGGTTAGATAATTTATAGGGGGTTTGTGATGAGATGGGGTCTCACAAAAAGGGCTACGAACAAGTTTTGTACCGTAGGTCGAGGCCAGCCATGACTCCCCTCTTATCGGCCATTGGCATCAAAAAAACCTTCGGTCACGTCACCGCCTTGAAAGGGGTGGATTTTGCTATTTCCCCTGGGGAAACCGTAGCCCTGGTTGGCGACAACGGCGCAGGGAAATCCACCTTGATGAAAGTGCTCTGCGGAGTCTATCAACCCGACGAAGGCGAGCTTCGGATCAACGACAGATTGGTGGTCTTCAAAACTCCCAGAGAGGCTATTACCGCCGGAATCTCGGTCGTACACCAGAATCTGGCCCTTGTAGACGTGCGGGATGTCACCCACAACGTTTTTCTGGGGGCAGAGCCGACTAAAGGGTTATTTGTGGATCGCTATGCCATGGAACAAGAAACTTATCGTCTGCTGCAACGCCTGAAACTCAACATCCCGCCCGACATCAAAGTGGGAGAGTTGTCTGGAGGGCAGCGGCAGTCGGTTGCTATTGCCAGAGCCATCCACCAAGGCGGTCAACTGGTGATTATGGACGAGCCTACCGCGGCCCTTGGAGTTCAGGAGCAAGCCAAGGTGCTCAAATTGATTGGTGACTTGCGGGAGCATGGCACGGCTGTATGTGTGGTGAGCCATAACCTCGAGCACGTATTCCATCTGGCTGATCGTATTGTGGTTTTGCGGGGCGGGGCCATCGCGGGCGAGCGCAAACGCAGTGAAACCAATCCCCAGGAAATTGTTCACCTGATTACAGGGGCCAATGTGGTGGTGGGAGGAGTGGGATGAGCCTACCAGCGCAGGATACGCCTGTACTCCGCTCGAGAAGTGGCTTACGCAGCCTATTGAGCCAGCGCGAAACCGGTATTGCCGTGGCAGCACTAGCCCTATTTGTGGTGTTGGCGGTGATTTCTCCCAACTTTCGCACAGAGGACAACCTGCTTAATGTGGTGCGGCAAATTTCTCTGCTGGGCATCGTCGCTACCGGTATGACCATGCTTTTTGTAGCAGGCGAACTCGACCTTTCGGTAGGCACTATGTACGTCTTGCTCACCATCGTGCTCTCGCACTTGCTGATCAAGGAGGGCTGACCGGTTCTTCTGGGTATCGCAGCCACCTTGGTGCTGGGCGCTCTTCTAGGGCTGCTCAATGCCCTAATTACTACCCGGATGAAGATTCCAGCCTTTATCACCACCCTGGGAACCAGGAGCGTCTTCGGGGGCTTGAGTTTGATTATTGCGGGTGGATTTCCGATCAGCGGCCTCGAGGCTCCGACCTACAAAGCAGTGACTGCTGCGTATGTGTTTGGCTTTCTTCCAGCCCAAATTTTCTGGGTGTTCGCAGTGATGCTCATCGGCGGAATTGTTTTAGCTCGCACCAAATTGGGCTATCAAATCTACGCGACGGGGGGCAACCGCTCGGCGGCAGAGAATGTGGGAATTGCTGTAAATACCGTCAAAACTGCCTGCTTCGTAATCACGGGCTTCTTAGTTGCGGTTTCTGCGGTAATCGCGGTGGGTTGGCTGCGTGGGGCGAGTCCCAGCCAGAACACGGGTTTCGAGTTGGACGTAATCGCAGCAGTCATTATCGGGGGTACCAACCTCTTTGGAGGTTCTGGAACTGTTTTTGGCACTTTCTTGGGCGCGGCGATCTCCGGCATGATCGCCAATGGCTTGGTGCTCTTAGGGGTAGATGCCTACTGGGAACCTGTCGCCCAGGGAATAGTCATCATTGTCGCGGTGGCTTTAGATGGCTGGATTCGCATACGACAGGCAAAGGCGGCCAAGGGTAGCGTGCTGGCGCAGATGCGTCAGCGTCAACAGTAAGGATGGCTATCTTTACCAAAAACGCTACTGGGCAATGCAGTACAGGGGGAAAGATATGAAGAAGAAAGCCAACCAGATGTCTCGGCGTGGATTTATCGAAAAAGTAGCACTGGCCGGTGCAGGAGCGGCGCTACTGCCAGCGATGCTCTCTCCAGCAGCAGCTCAGTCAAACACCCCCCGCCGCAAGGTGATTTTTGTTACCCACTCCAACGATCCCTTCTTTGTTCCGGTCAGGAAAGGGTTTGAAACCTTTGGCAAGCTACGTGGCTGGGAAACTCAGTTTCTGGGCAAGCCCGTTCAGGATACGCAAGAAACCCTCAAGCTGATGGAGTCGGCGGTTGCAGCTAAGCCCGACGGGGTTGGCTTTACCCGCATTGACACCACTAGTTTTGATGATGTCATCTTGAAGGCCAAGAAAGCCGGAATTGCGGTAATGCTATATAACGTGGCATCTGCTGGATACAAGGAGCTAGGAGTGGGCTTCGTCGGACAAGACTTCGTGCCCGCAGGGCGCACCAACGGCCTACAAGTGGCGAAATATGCCCAGCAGATTACTGGGCGTAAAGATGGTTTAATCGTGCTGTGTGAGCTTGCTGCGGGAAACAGTGCCCTCGAGCAGCGCACCGAGGGAGCCCGGCAAGGGGTCGAGGAATACAACAAGAAAAACGGCACCAACTATACTACCGAGGTGTTCATCACCGACGGCGACCAGGCTAAAGCCATCGCCCGAATAGATGCCAAGTGGACAGCCAAGAAAGATCAGATTGTCGGTTGGGCACATGCTGACCAAGCCATTGCCTATGGGGCTGCTTGGGCTGCTGACCGGGGTCTCACCGGCAAATTCGCCAATGGAGGTTTTGACCTGATCCCTGCAATTCTGAGCGCCATTGATAAAGGCTATGCACAGTGGAGTATCGGGCAGAATCCTTACGCTCAAGGTTGGGTTACTTCGTCCTTGCTGGACATGATGATGGAAGCGGGCTACCCCGGCTACTCCTACGATACCGGTTCGGAAATCGTGGACAAGAGCAACATCAAAGCTGTAATAGCCCGCGAAGCGAAGTTCTCCAAATAAATTTCTCTTCTGGCGAAAGAGCGGAAGGCTTGGGTCAGCTCGCACTTCCGCTCTTTACCTTCGGGCTCGAGCATATATCTGGATGAATAACCAACATCCCCAAAATCGGATGGTGGTTCTATACAAAATAACTGGCGAAAGGAAGCGTGTCGTCTCACCAAAGCTAAACACCTTTCCTGCCTTGTTTACAGAAAACCCTTCGGATTTCGGGAAACCTAAGGAGCACCATGCAACTGGCCTTTCACGGCGCAACGTCTATAAAAGCCGACCTACAAACCGATATTGAAGTCAGTGCCCAAGCTGGATATGTAGCCCTCGAGCTATGGGCCGCCAAGGTGGATCGCTACCTTCAGACGCACACCACCGCCGACTTGAACACCTTGCTCCATAGCCATCGGGTGGCCCCCATGACCCTTAACTCTATTGAGTTCATCGCCTTTCGCGGGAACGAGTTTGCCCAGGTCGCTGCCCGCTGCAAGCAGCTCTGCGAGGTTGCGAGCGCGATTGGCTGCCCTTCGATTGCGGTAATTCCCAGCCCCAAACCGGCCTGGGATACCCCCTGGGCCACGGTAGTAGCCGAGCATGTGCAAGCACTCCAGGTGCTTTCTGCGATTGCCGCACCTTATGGTATCCGGCTAGCCTTCGAGTTTATTGGCTACGGCGGATTCTCGGTGCGCACGCCCCGTGGAGCTTGGGAGATAATCCAAGCGGCGGGACGAGACAACATCGGGATGGTGTTCGATATCGCCCATTTCAGCATCGGTGGAGGTCGCCTCGAGGAGATTGACCTCCTCGATTCCAGCCGTATTTACGGGTTTCACCTCGACGATATCGAGGACACTGCTCGCGAGGCCTACACCGATGCCCTGCGACTCTTACCAGGAAAAGGTATCGCCGAGACCGGAGAAATTTGCTCGAGGCTAAAGGCCATTGGTTTCGACGGGGCGTGCTCGATAGAGTTGTTCCGCCCGGAGTATTGGGAATGGAATCCGCTCGATTTAGCAAAAATAGCCCGCAATGCGGCCCTCGAGGTGCTATCTCCGTATTTCGAGGTGTACTAGAGGGGAAATATGTCCGACACCACAAAGCGACCGAGAAAAATACGACTGGGTATAGTCGGAGGTGGGGCAGGCTCGAATATCGGCGAGGCCCACCGCTATGCAGCCCGCTTGGATGACCGCTATCGCTTGGTGACAGGGGTATTCGCCTCGACTGCCGAGCGTAGCCGTGAGTTTGCCGCCGGTCTGGGAATTGCCTCTGATCGCCAATACGCAAGCTGGCAAGAAATGGCAGAGAAAGAGTCTCAGCGCCCAGATGGCCTCGAGGTAGTGAGCATCCTGACTCCCAACAACAGCCACCATGCCATTGCCAAGGGGTTCTTGCAGCACGGTATCCATGTCATCTGCGACAAACCCCTGACTACCGAATTGAGCGATGCCCTCGAGTTGGTGCGCCTGACCCGTGAAACGGAGCGGATGTTTGGGGTGACTTACAACTACACCGGCTACCCCATGGTGCGGCAGGCTAAAGCCATGATCCAAGCCGGTGAGTTGGGGGAAATTCGGCTGGTACAAGTCGAGCATGCCTCGGGTTGGGCCTCGACACTGCTTGAGGCCCAGGGTCACAAACAGGCTGTCTGGCGTACCACTCCGGCCATTGCAGGCAAGTCCAGTGTGGTAGGCGACCTGGGAACCCATGCCCATCATTTAGCCCGCTTCGTGAGTGGTCTGGAAATTACCCAGCTTTCGGCTGAGCTTTCCACCATGGTTCCGGGTCGCCAAAGCGACGACAACGCCCATATCAAGCTGCGCTTCAGCAATGGAGCGCGGGGGTTGTTGTGGGCCAGCATGGTAGCCACAGGCAACCTCCACGGGCAGCGTATCCGGGTCTATGGTGAGAAGGGTAGCCTCGAGTGGGTGCAGGAAAATCCCAACGACCTGTGGGTTCGCTGGGGTACGGGGCGACAAGAAACCTACTCGCGTGGTTTTGACTGGCTGGCTCTCGAGGCGCAGCAGTCCTCGAGGCTGTGGCCCGGTCATCCCGAGGGCTTTCTCGAGGCTTTCGCCAACCTCTATGGCGAAATCGCCGATGCGATCATCGCCCACGGGGATGGTGGCAGGCCTTTTTCCTATCCCTTTCCTACGGTTTGGGACGGGGCATTGGGGGTGCGCTTTGTGGATGCAGCAGTCGAATCACATAGCAAGGACGGCGCATGGGTGAATGCTACCCTGGAGCCGGAGAAAGAGAGGTTTCAATGATCAAGTTCGCCCTATTTGGCGCTGGCTTTATCGGCAATGTTCATGGTCGCAACATTGCCGCTCATCCCAAGGCCCAGCTCAGCTATGTTTTCGACGTGAACCAACATAGTGCTCAGGCCCTGGCCTCGAGCCTGGGCGCAGCCGTAGCCCACAGCCCTGAGGAAATCTGGAACTCCAACGTGGACGCGGTGCTGATTGCCTCTTCAACCAACACCCATGCCGATTTGCTCGAGGCCGCCATCCGCGCAGGCAAACCGGTTTTCTGCGAGAAACCTATTGACCTCAACATCGAGCGGGTCAAAGGAGTAGTGCAACTCGCGCAGGATCATCCAGTACCCATCCTGGTGGGCTTTAGCCGCCGCTTTGATGCCAACCACTTAGGGGTGCTCGAAGCAGTTCGAAGTGAAACCATTGGCAAACTCGAGATACTGCACCTGACCTCCCGTGGCCCTACCCCGCCGCCGATCAGCTATGTCAAGGTTTCGGGGGGGCAATTACGCGATCAGACCATCCATTTTTTCGACCTGGCCTGCTGGATTGCTGGGGAAGCTCCGCTCGAGGTCTACGCTAGCGGAGCGGCCCTGGTAGACCCCGCTATCGGTGAGGCCGGGGATGTGGACACTTCGCTGGTGATCCTCAAGATGCCCAGCGGTGCCTTCGTTCATATTGACAGCAGCCGCCGTACCGGCTACGGCTATGATGAGCGCATCGAAGCCTTTGGTTCACAGGGCTTGGTGGAATCCCAGCGCAAGCCCACCGGTGAGGTAGTCCTGTACAAAGGCCAGCAGAAGACCTCCAACGGGCTACATGCAGGCTGGTTCGAGCGCATGGAGCCTACCTTCATGCTGGCGTTAGATGCTTTCGTGTGCTCCCTCGAGGGCCAAACCAGTCCTTATCCCAATCTGTTGGATGGTTTGCAGGCCCAATTGATTGCCGAGGCTGCAGCGCAGTCTCTCCAGACCAACCGGCCCGTCAAGGTCGAGTATTGGCTGCCCTCTACCCCGGCGCTTTCGTGAAAAGAGGCTGGAGAATATAAGGGTAAAGACAACTGTTGGGCCTTTATCCTAGTGAAAGGAGCAAAAACCATGCCCCGAACCATTGGAGTCGGTGTCATCGGTATGGGTTGGATGGGTGAAGTCCATAGCCGCTCATACCGCGCAATCCAGGATCGTTTTGCTGAAAGTGGTATTCAGCCCCGGCTGGTGGTGTGTTCGGACTCGGTAGAAGCCAGAGCCCAGGCTGCTCAGAAGCGCTTTGGCTACGAAAGCTATACCACCCAGTGGCAGCAGGTGATGGTCAATCCGGCTGTGGAAGCCGTCAACATAACCGCACCTAACGGGATACACCTCGAGATGGTGCGTGAAGCCGTCAAGGCGGGCAAGCACGTACTGTGTGAAAAGCCCGTGGGTAAAGACCCTACCGAAACTCTTGCTGCCGTCGAGGCCACCCAACAAGCTGGGGTCTTGACCTTCGTTGGCTATAACTATCGCTGGGCTCCGCTGGTGCAATATGCCAGAGACCTGATTGCCGAGGGCAAGTTAGGCCAGATTACCCACTATCATGGGCGCTTCCTCAATGGCTATGCCGGTGACCCCAACGGTCTGCTATCTTGGCGCTTCGAGAAAGAGCACGGCCTGGGAACCTTGGGCGACCTGATGTCCCACGTTATAGATATGGCTCACATGTTGACAGGGTCGATCACCCGCGTGACCAGCGACAAAGAAATTTTCATCCGTGAACGCCCCATTCCCGAACCTGGTAGCGGAACCCACTATGACAAGGGTCGTGCCGATGCCCGCAAAGGCAAGGTGACCAACGAAGACTACGTGAGTGCCCTAGTACACTTTGCCAGTGGAACCAGGGGAATTCTCGAGGCTTGTCGTGTTATCAACGGTAGCAAGTGCGATATGTCTTTCGAGGTGCATGGAACCAAAGGGGCACTCAAGTGGAACATGGAGCGCATGAACGAATTGCAGCTTCAATGGCGTAACGACCAAAATCCCGCTGAGGATGCCTATCTCACCTTGCAAAGTGGCCCCGCTCACCCCTATCACCTGCACTTTAACCCGGCTTGGGCACTTAACTTGGGCTATGACGATCTCAAGGTGATCGAAGCTTACAACTTTCTCTCCTCCATCGTAAACCAAAAGCAGGGTGAGCCAGGTTTCGCCGAGGCTCGAGCAGTTGCAGAGGTTCAACAAGCCATGATCCGCTCCTGGGATTCGGGGCGCTGGGAGCGGGTCGAGGGCAGATTGAAAACTCCCTCCCAGCAGGACACCCGATGATCCGCATCCCTAATGCCCTCTGCTCTTGGGGGGTAATTGAAAATGTCTCGGGTGAGCGTGGCGGCTACGTCCAGGTGCTTGACGAAAAGCAGCAAACCGGCTATGCCGGAACCGAGTTGGGGGATTGGGGATTTATGCCTACTGACCCTCAGCGGTTGCGCCAGGAACTCGAAAGCCGAAGTCTGGGGTTGCTGGCTTCCTGGGTCAGCGTGGCCCTCCATGATCTACAGCGCCCATGTGCTCACCCTTTCGGACAGGGAGTGGGACTGCCCGGAGTGCGGCAGGCACCACGACCGGGACGAACTGGCCTCAAACCACATCAAAAGGTTTGCGTACCGCAAACCAAATACATCGGTGGACAACCGAAGTGAGGTTGGGGAGGTGTCGGCGTGAAGGCCGAACCGTCGAACCAAGAATCCCACGCGCTTCAGCGCTGGGATTGTCAATCTGTAAACGCGCCACAAGTTTGTCGTAATCCGCGTGCGAACCCACCCAAAACCAGATAATCGTCTCGCCTTCCATCACCCCGACCACCCTGTAGAGGTCATGGTTCTTCGGGCTCGAGCGGTTTGGTTTTCTCGGCGCGATGTTCGGCTAGAGCCTTCTCAGCCATCTGCTGCAAAACATCTGCTGAGTCGGCAAACTGCCGATCCCACAAGGCTTCGTCAAGCGCTTCCAGGTCGGCTTCTTCTACGTAACTGCCGGAGTAAACCTGTAAAAACCGTGCGTAATCAATCAGTTGAGCTACCCGTTCAGGCGGTAAGCTACGAACGATTTTTAAAAGTTTCTTTTCGTCAGCCACTGCGGAAATAAACCTAGTGTAGCGAACTAGCGAGGGACGGCTTCGAGCCCCTACCTGAACTGAATTGCTGAGGCGCTGCCTCCTGCTCAGGGGTTATCACCCCACCTGCGCGGAAGTCGGGTAGCCTGTAGGGGTGAATGTTCGGGTTAGTGTCTTTGTTGGTACCTTTTTGGCCTTGGCCTTAGCCCAGGTGGAACCTGGTGCTGCACAGCTTCTCGACCGGGCTCGAGCCGCCCTGGGAGGTGCGCTCGCCAGCATCCGCACCTATCAAGAAACCGCTACTTTGACCACCTACAACACCGGTCAGGCCGAAAATACCCTAACCGTAGTCTCCTACGTAGATTTTGCCGCAGAACGCCTGCGCATCGAATACCGCGACGACCAAACCCTGATTCAGGTGATCCAGCTTGCCCCACACAAATCCCAGAGCTGGAGCGCTCAAAATGGAACCAAAGCCCTGGGAGCCGACCTGGCTCGAGACCTCCACGATGGGCTCTACCAAAACTGGTACGGCCTGCGGCTGGGCGCAAACGGGAGGGAGCGCGCCAAGCTGGAGGGAGCGCGCACCTTCGCCGACGTGCGGGGCCAAGCCGTCGCGGTAACTACTCGAGGAGCCAAAACCACCTATTTGTTCGATGCCCAGGCTCGCCTGTTAGCCGAACGCTACCAAAGCAGCCAGGGTCGCAACACGATCGTCTACGGCGATTTGAAGCCGGTAGGGGGCATTCTGATTCCCTTCCAGGCCAGAATATATGCCGATGGCACACTGTTCGCCGAAGCCAAGGTCAAGGAGGCTAAGGTCAACCCCATCTTGACGCAAGATGTCTGGAAAATGCCCTGAGCCCAATTTCTTCAATCGGGTTCAAAAAGTGCTGTTCCCACCCGCACCAGCGTGGCTCCCTCCTCTACGGCCACCTCGAAATCGCCGGACATCCCCATGCTGCGCTCCTTGAGGCCGAGGTCATCGGTCAGGCTGGAAAGTTGGGCAAAGACGGGGCGCACGGTTTGGGGCTGGGAGGTGTAGGGAGCAATGGTCATCAAGCCCCGCACCTCGAGCCCTTCCATCTCGCGCATCTGGGCCACCGCCTCAGCCAGTTCCTGCTGCAAAAACCCGTGCTTTTGCAGCTCGAGGCTCAGGTTTACCTCGACCAGCACGGGCTGAATCTTGCCAACCTGGAGGGCTTTGCGAGCCAGCATCTGGGCCAAGGGCAGGGAATCTACCGAATGAATCAGATCGAAAGACACCGCAAACCTGGCCTTGTTGCGCTGCAAGGGGCCGATAAAATGCCACTCTATACCCTGCAGCAGCTCCATTTTGGGCAGAGCTTCTTGAATCCTGGACTCGCCCAGGGGAAAGTTGCCAAAAGCCAGCACCCGTTCGCGGATTTCCTCGAGGGTGTGCCCCTTCGTAACCGCCACCAAGCGCACCTCCGACGGGCTTCTTCGGGCTCTGAGGCAGGCCGCCTGGATACGGTCTAAAACGCGCTGAATTCCCATAACTAAGGCTCAATCCCCCACCTTTCTAGCTTCGCAGGGCAGCTAAAATGCCCCGCACGAACTTGCGAAACTGCACCCCGCCCCTGGCCGCAACTTCCAGCACTTCCTGCTCGGTGGCGTGGTGGTCACGCTCGGGAATAGCCAGGTCGGTGATGCTCGAGAGCCCCAACACCCTCACCCCCAGGTGGCGCAGGGCAATCACCTCGGGCACGGTGGACATCCCGATGGCATCCGCCCCAATGTTGCGCAGAACCCGTAGTTCGGCCCGGCTGGCAAATTGCGGCCCCGGCCACCAGGCATATACTCCCTCGCGCAAAATGAAATCCTGGCTCCTGGCTACGGTGTGGGCCAGGCGGCGTAGCTCGAGGTCGTAAGCATCGAAAGTTACTGGAAAGCGCGGCCCCAGGCGCTCGTCGTTGGGGCCAGTCAGCGGGGAGAGCCCGGCATAGTTGATGTAATCGCTGTGCAGCATGAGTTCACCAGCATTCCAATTGGGATTGAGGCCCCCCGCCGCCGAGCTGATCAGGAAAGTTCTGGCCCCCAGAAAAACCCCCATCCGCACGGGAAACGCCGCCTGGGCAGGGGTATATCCCTCGTAACAGTGAACTCGACCCTTGTAGGCCAGCACCTTCTGGCCCTCGAGCCGCCCCAGAATCAACCGTCCTTCGTGACCGGGTGCAGTCGAGCGGGGAAAGTGCGGCAGGTCGGCGTAGGGAAAGCTCGCCACCGCCTCGATTTCTTCGGCCAGCGGCCCCAGGCCCGAGCCCAGCACGATGCCAACCTGGGGTACGAGGTCGGTTCGGGACTGGATGAACTTCACGGTTTCTTGAATTTGCTCGTAGGTAGCGCTCATGGGCTAATAATACGGGGTAGCCAGCCATGAGCTGAGGGCAAAAACAAGAATCCACCTTGCTGCCTAGCTCGAGCCCCTGCCACGAACATCTCTAGGAGAAGTTTTTAT
Source organism: Thermaceae bacterium (assembly GCA_015478585.1). GTDB lineage: Bacteria > Deinococcota > Deinococci > Deinococcales > Thermaceae > Meiothermus. Next base: position 33,476 of record JADMIM010000017.1, read on the forward strand.
TGCCGAGGGATAAACCATCCCACAGGCGGAGTGATGGTGGGAAGCGTACCTTGTACAATCAACAGGCTATGCTGCCCCACTGTGCCTCTCACACCGAGTTCACCGGAGTTCAATATGGTTGAAGCCATGAAGCGATTATCTCCGCTGCTACTAATGTTTTGCTTTGTCTTCGCAGCGCCGATTCAGGAAGTCGAAGTGCGCGGGGCTGACACCGTGCTACAAGCCCTGGCCCGTATTGCCTTGCCTTTTGGCCTGGGCGACGAGCCAGGAGATTTGCAGCAGGCTAAGGCTGCGGTGCTTGCCACCGGATATTTCAAGGATGTCAAGGTCAGCCTGGACGGGCAGAAGTTGGTGGTAGAAGTCACGCCCAATCCTTCGATCAGCAAGGTTTCGGTGACTTCCAAGGCTTTCCCCGAGGCTGCCGTACTCAAGTACCTCGAGACCGAGCAAGCCATCGGTATAGGCTCGACCTTCAACGCCAAAAAAGCTACCGAGGCCGCCACCGCCCTGGGCCAGATTTACCGTAGCCAGGGCTTTCCGTTCATCCCCCAAATCACCCCCGAGGCCAAAGACACCCCCAAAGGGGTAGAGCTGACCTTCAACGTCAACGAAAGCCCCGAGGTCAAGAAGGTCGAAGTAGCCGACCCCACCTATCTTCCCAAAGACAAGCTCGAGCCCCTGCTCCAGAACATCCCTGATAGCGGCAAGTTCAGCTTCGAGCGCTTCCGCAATGTGGTGCAACAAGTGGGCGAAATCTACGCCAACGCGGGCTTCCGGGGCAGCGGAATAGACCTAGCCAAGACTGCCCTCGAGGGCGGTACGCTCAAAATCGCCTTCAACGAACTCAGAATTGCCGAGATCAACGCCACCGACTTGGACATAAGTCCGCTGGGCCTGAAGGTGGGCGACCCTTTCAATGTGGATAAGATTCTCGACGGAATCAACGCTCTTTCCAAGAAAATCAGCCGGGTGGTCAACTTCACGCCCGAGCGGGTCGGCGACAATGGGGTGCGGCTCAACTTCCAGGCCGGAGCACAGCGCTACGGAGCGATTAGCAAGGTGGTGATCGAAGGCAATACGGTTCTCTCGAGCGATAAACTCTTGCCTACCCTGCGCCTCCAGCCGGGCGACGAATACAACCCGGCCCTGGCCCAAGAAGACTTTGCCCGTATCCTGCGCCAATACCGTGACGCAGGCTTCGACTTGGTGCAGCAACCCGATATCAACTTCCAAGACGGGGTATATACCTTGCGCATCCACGAGTTGCGCATCGCGGGCTACAAAATTGACCCACCCCTCTCCCGCACTCAGCCCGAGGTGGTGTTGCGCGAGCTACCCAAGTCCGGAACCCTGCTCTCGGTGCCTGTGCTGCGCCAGGGCATCTCCAATTTGCTGCGCACTGGTCTGTTCTCCGAACCTCCCAACGTCACCTTCCAGGGCACCAACCAACCCGGTGAAGTAACGGTGGTACTGAGCCTCAAGGAAGCCCGCACCGGAACTTTCCAACCCGCTATTGGCTGGAGCAGCACTACCGGCTGGGAGGGTAGCTTCGGGGTCAACGACACCAACTTGTGGGGTCTGGCCCACCAATACAACATCACCGTGGGAGCCAACCCCAACGCCACCGGGCAGGTTTTCAACTTTAGTGCTTCCTACACGATTCCCTGGCTCTATACCGATTTTGCTGACCTAAAGGATGTCAAAACCTCACTGAGCTTCGGGATTTACAGCACCATCACCCCCAATATCGCGCTCTACAACATCACCAACACCAATACCGGTTGGCAGTACACCGAGCGGCGCACCGGGGCACGCATTAACGTGAGCCGCCCCTGGTCGGCCAGCCTGCCCAAGCTGATCGTGGGAGCAGGGTTGGGCTATGAATACGTGACCGAATACTTACAGTCGCGCTCCGACATCCAGATCGGTCAACCTTTCCAGAATCAGGCCCAGGCGCTGATGCCCATCAACTTCGGCAACCTCAGCCTCAATCTCTCCGCCAGCTATAGCGACCTCGACCGCCCCGACTTCCCCACCCAGGGCTTCTCGGTGGGTCTGAGCACCGGCTACGGTATCAGCTTCCCCAGTGGAAGTTCGCCTACTCAGTACGTGCCGGTGGTCATAACCGGCAAGACCTATTTCCGCCTGGACGAAGCCGCCCGACAGGCCATCGGAGTGCGGCTCTCGCTGGGAACTATTTTCGGCACCCCGCAGGACAGCCAGAAGTTTAGTTTGGGGGGCAACAGCAGCGACATCACCACCTTGCGTGGCTACGACTCCCGCTTCCTGGACAAAGGAACCACCCTGTTTTCGGGGACTGTCGAATATGGCTACAATTTCGGGTTGAACCAAAACGGTGGAACCAATGTGTATGGCTTTATCTTCACCGATTTTGGTCGTCTTTGGCCCGCCATTACTCAGCCTGATGCATTCTATGTTGGAGCTGGCGTTGGCGTGCAAGTCAACCTGGATTTGTTGGGTGCGGTGTTGCCGCCAATTCGAGTTGACTACGGCTTCAGCCAGCGTAACCCTACCGGAAAGTTTAGCCTGCGCCTGGGATTGTCCTACTAGAGCGGTTTTCGCAAAGAACCTTGGGATAGCCTGGGCCTATTGACTGGGCTCATCTAAGCAGAGAGCCGCGATAGGGCAGTTTGCATAAGCATCACGCTGCGTAGCTTACGACCTACACAATAAATTACTGCACACCGTGGGCGCAGTCATCACGCAAATCGCGACCAGTATCCCTAAATCTGACTGCGACGTGGCGCTACTGATACGGGCAGCTCGAGGGTTTGGCAAATAAATGTCCTGGACGTGGCGATACTCGGCTTGCGAGACATGGGTCGCATTTGCTATAAACCACGCAGGGGCTGGTTTTCGAGTGATAAGGTAATTTCCAATGGACTACGACCCCATCGCGGCCTTCTACGCCCTCAACTACGCGCACTACACCGATGACCTCGAGTTCTACACCCGCCTGGCCCAAGACTACGGCGGCCCGGTGCTGGAACTTGGCGCGGGAACGGGCCGGGTGAGCCGGGCAATCGCCCGGCAGGGCCTGGAGGTGGTGGCCCTCGAGCCCTCCGTCCAGATGCGCGAGTTAGGAGCCGAGCACACCAAAGGCTTGCCCGTCAAATGGGCCCCGGGCGATATGCGTCAGCTCAGTCTGCGGCGCAAATTTCCCCTGATAATCGCACCATTCAATGCCTTCATGCACCTATATACGCTCGAGGATCAGGATGCCGCAATGGCAGGCATCCACAAACATTTGGGGAAAGGGGGACGCTTAGCCTTCGACCTATACAACCCCGCCCACATCGGGCCACAAGGGGTTTTGCAACACGAGGGCGACTACAAAGGCGGGGTGAGCGTGTTCATCCACCAGCAGCACGAAGCTGCAGTTCAGTCGCTCAACACACACTATCTGGTGGATCGGGTTTCGCCTAAGGGCACGCTTAAGCGGCAGACCTTCACCCTCACCCAGCGCTACTTCACGCGCTACGAAATAGAGCGGTGGCTACGGGCTTTTGGCCTGCGCTACCGCCTATTTGGCGGATTTCACCACCAGCCTTACACCGCCGAAGCCCCAGTGATGTGCTTCCTAGCTTGGCAGAAATGAGGATAGGGCGGATTTTGAATATAGTTTCACGATATTTTGCTCGTGATAAATTTCTGTGGAAAGCAGTCGAGCACATCAATACAAAAAAACCGTTGTCGTTCTGAACGAAGCGATCTTGTAAACTCTATTACTCGCGCGAGTCGGGCTCTCCGCTCTCAGCCCTCTGCTCTGGGCAACGCGGCAGCGTTCGACGTTCTGCGCTCGAGGCGATAGCATAAGGCTCGTGAAAATCGAAGCCGCCGAACTCCGCCTGATTTCGCTTCCGCTGAAGTTCCGTTTTGAGACCAGCTTTGGGGTGCAGACCGAGCGCCACCTGGTGGTGCTCACCCTCTACGGGGAGGGCCTCGAGGGCTACGCCGAGACGGTAATGGAGCATAGCCCGCACTACCGCGAGGAAACCATTGCTGGGGCCTGGGATTTGCTCGAGCACCTCCTGATTCCCAGCGTGCTGGGCAAAGACCTCCCCAACCCCGAAGCCCTGTGGGAAATCATCAGCCCCTACCGGGGCAACAAGATGACCAAGGCTGCCCTCGAGATGGCCTACTGGGACTTGTGGTGCAAGAGCCTGAACGCACCACTCTGGAAGGTGTTGGGCGGGGTGCGCTCGGAGATTCCGGTGGGGATTTCGCTGGGCATCGAGCCGTCAATCGAGGCTACCGTGGAGAAGGTAGGACGGGGGCTCGAGCTGGGCTACAAGCGGGCCAAACTGAAGATTAAACCCGGCTGGGACGTAAAGATGCTCTTGAGCGTGCGCGAGGCCTACCCCGAGGCCAACCTCACCGTGGATGCCAATTCGTCCTATACGCTCAACCACATCTCGACCTTTAGGGCCATGGACGCGGCCCGCCTTGACTACATCGAGCAGCCCCTGGCTTTTGACGACATCCTCGACCACGCCAAGCTCCAGCGGGAAATCTCGACCTCGCTGTGTCTGGACGAAAGCATAACCTCACCGGAGGATGCCAGAAAAGCCCTGGAAATTGGCGCGGGGCGGGTGATTAACCTGAAGCCGGGAAGGGTCGGGGGAATCCTGGCCAGCCGCAAGGTTCATGACATCACCCAGAGCTACGGTCTGCCGGTGTGGATGGGAGGGATGCTCGAGGGGGGCATCGGGCGGGCCACAAATATTCACGTCGCCACCCTGCCGATGTTTGTCAAGCCCGGCGACACCAGCAGCGCCAGCCGCTACTGGGATGAGGATATTATCGAGGAGGCGCTCGAGTCTAAAGATGGCATGATGCCCGTACCGCAAGGCCCCGGCATCGGCGTGACCCCCAAGCGCGATTTCATCACCCAGCTAACCCAGAAATCGGCCTACCTGTCGGCCAACCCCTAACTCTTTAGGGGCAGGTCTTGGGCCTGCCCATCACGCCCCGGAGATTGAAGGGCGGTCACAAGGAACCGCCCCTACAAAATGGATATTTACATTCGAGAAATCCACGACCCCAACGAAATCGCGCGGATACCGCAGCTCGAGGCCGCCATCTGGGGCGACCCCAGCGATACCATTCGCACCGGAACCTTGATGGCCCTCGTCCACGAGGGCGGTTTGTTGGCTGGAGCCTACACTCTCCCCTCTACCTCTGGAAGAGAAGCCGGGGGTGAGGGAAAGCTGATAGGCTTCGTCTTCGGCTTCCCCACACACAAAAATCAGCGTCACCACTCGCATATGACCGGGGTGTTGGAAGAATACCGGGGCACGCCTGCCGCGCTATTGCTCAAGCGGTTTCAACGCGATTGGTGCTTGGGCAAAGGCTACGAGCAAATCGTCTGGACCTTCGACCCCATGCGCGGAATCAACGCCAGCTTCAACTTTCGCAAGCTGGGCATTACCTTCGCCGAGTACCTCCCCAACTGCTACGGCAGCATGGGCGGCATCAACGCCGGAGCACCCTCTGACCGGGCCTACGCGCTGTGGGATTTGCGTTCGGAGTGGGTGTATCGGCGTATCTACGGGCCTGAGCCGGAACCCAAGCTGGACGGGATTCCACAGGCCAACGCAGTTCACACCGAGGAGCCGGTAGCATTGGATTTGGGCCTCGAGTCCCCCCAAATCCTCTTTCAAATCCCCCAGGACTGGGGCCAGATTTTGCAGACAGACACAGGCTTGGCGAATATGTGGCGGATTCACTCGAGGCAGTTCTTCGGGCACTACTTCGCCAAAGGCTATGTCACCGTGGACTTCGTGCGTAACCCCAACCGGTACGTGTTGGAGAGGGCGAACTAGGGCTATGGCGACGCTTCACCTGATGATCGGCCTGCCATGTTTGGGCAAAACGATGCTCGCGCGGCGGCTCGAGGCCGCACTCCCGGCGCTGCGCCTCACGCCCGACGAGTGGCATACCCGCCTGTTCGGGCAAGACCTCGCCGACCACCCTGCCCACGATGCCCGATACGGGCTTATCGAGAACCTGATGTGGGAGGTTGCAGCGAGGGTGCTCCCGCTCGGCGTGGACGTGATCCTCGACTACGGGCTTTGGGGGCAGGTCAAGCGCGAGGATTACCGCTCGAGGGCCGCAGGGCTGGGGGCGAGTAGCGAAATTCATTTTCTGGACGTGCCCGAGGAGATACGCTTGCAGCACCTCGAGGCCCGAAACGCTAACCTCCCGATGGGCACGTTCTCGATTCCTAAAGAGACGCTGAAAGTGTATATAGGCATATTCCAACCGCCGACCCCGGACGAACTTCAGCGCAGAGAGCTAACGTGACCGGCCTACACCTTGTCCCTGAAATCTGGACTGCCGAAGTGGTCTACACCGGCTTCGGCACGCCGATGCTGAACGGTGGTCTGGTCGTGGTGGGTGAGCATGTGGCAGCAATTGGGGGGCTCGAGGAGCTGCGCCAGGCTTATCCATCAGCAAACCTCGTCCACAAAGGCAAAGCGCTGACCCCGCCTGTAGTAAACGCCCATACCCATCTGGATTTATTTAAGTTGAGCCTGTATCAGGGCTCCTACACAGGATTTATCCAGCACGTTATCGCGGGCGGTGCAGAGCGCGGGGTCGAAGCGGCTCAAGCTGGACTCGCTGAGCTTCAAGCCCTTCACACCGGCGCTCTCGGCGACATCGTGGCACGGGACGAGGTGATGGATTTTCTGCTCGAACACTCTCCCCTGCCCGGCGTGCTCTACCGCGAGGTACTGGGCAGCAATCCTGAAAAGGCCCAGGAAATCTTCGGCTCAGTAAAGTCAAAATTTCTGACGTGGAAACGGCGCGAAGGACAAACCAAAGTCGGTATTTCTCCCCACACCGCTCACACCGTCAGCGCCCCGCTGATGAAAAAACTGGTGGAATTTGGCAGTCTCGAGGGCTTCCCCATACAAATCCACATCGCCGAAAGCCCCGAGGAGACCACCTATTTTCGTGACAACACCGGCCCGCTAGCGGAGTTCATGGCCCCCTTCAACCCCGCCTGGAAAGGGCTGGGCATCAGCCCGGTACAGTACCTGTCCGACCTGGGCCTGTTGGGGCCGAACGTGACGCTAATACACGGAGTCCAGGTGGACGAAAACGACGTGCAAATCATGGCCCAAGCGGGCTGCAAGCTGGTCTCTTGCCCGCGCAGCAACCAGGGCTTGGGCTGTGGCCTTTTCCCTTGGGCGCTGTATGGCAAATACAGTCTCGAGGTGGCCCTGGGAACCGATTCGCGCGGCAGCAGTCCCGACCTGGACGTAAAAAATGAGGCTTTGTTGTTATGGGACACAGTAGACCCCCGGATATTGGTTCGCGCCGCGACCCGCTCAGGGTATAGGGTGCTGGGCCTCGAGGGGGCCAGAATCACGCGAGGAACACCCGTTTCCCAGGTACAATCGTGGTGACATCGCTGGGCGTTCTAAGGCCCGCGTTTGGCGTTTAGTCTTCATATGCAAATTGGCCCCCTTATCCTCTATAGCGCGCTGGCCGGAGCCCTAACGGGGTTTCTGGCTGCCGGGTTCACCTCTGTGCTGAGTCTGATTCAACAGTATCTGATGGGTGAACTGCTGGGCTATTTCCCCCCTGGCCTTCCAGGGGAAGGGGGCCTGGAACAAATGTTTCGCGGCCCCGCTTTCGCTGGACTGGCGGTGTTGCTGCCCCTGATTTTCGCGGCCAGCAGTTATCTGGGTTCGGGACGCGGGCTGGGCTGGCTACTGGCCGCCTACCGACAAGGCCAGGAGGTGCGGGCCTTGCAGTATTTCCGAGGTATTTTTGGGGCCTTAATCCAGCTCGGAGCAGGCTCCCCGATGGGCCGTGAGGGGCCGATGGCGGCTTTGGGGCTATGGATTGGCGGAGCCCTGGGGCGACGTTTCCCCCTCGGGGATGCGGGCCGCTTTCTGCCCTTTGCTGGCATGGCAGCGGGGTTTGCCTCGGCCTTTCACGCCCCCATAACCGGAGCGCTTCTGGCAAGCGAAATCGTCTACCGAGGGCTGGCCCTCGAGGCTGGGGCACTGGCTCCGGCCCTGATTGGCGCACTGGCCGGATTCACCGTATATGGCTTCATTCATGGCTATGGGCCGCTGCTGGAGTTGCGCTCGGCTCCCCTGGACTGGAGCAGTCTGGCTTTTGGACTGGTGCTGGGGCTGGTGTGTGCTGGGGTAGGCACACTGTGGCTCGAGGGCGAGCGCATTTTACGCGGGCCTTTGCGGCGCTTGAGTTTCCCAGTTCGACACGGCCTATTCGGATTGTTGCTGGGAGTGACTCTGCTGCTGATTCCCGAAGCCCTGGGCAACGCCCTGCCTTGGGTGCAACTGGGTGCTTCGCCCATTCTCAATCTGCCGTTTCTGGTGATCCTGTTTCTGGTACAACTGGCGCTTTTGCTGGTGGGAGGCGGAGTACGGGCCTACGGGGGCCAGCTCACCCCGGCCCTCACGTTGGGCGGGCTGGCGGGGCTGATTCTGGCCCAGGCTATTCCTTGGCTATCACCACCTCCCGAGGTCGCGGCCCTGGCCGGTATGTCGGCCTTGCTGGCCGGAATTGCCCGGGCTCCTTTTGCAGCCATCGTGCTGGCCGGAGAAATTTCAGGATATAGCCTATTGCCGATCACACTGCTGGCCGCCTTTTCGGCTTATACCTTTACCAGCCCCAGGGGTAGCTTTGAAGTGATCGAGCCTATTCCGACAAATACCGATGCGCCAGCGGGGTCTCAGCCTGAAAGCGCTCCGCATACTTCACCTGAGCCTCCGCCCCCAAGCGAGCCCGGTTCGCCCTGAAGGTCTCGAGGCTGGTATCCCATTTGTAGAAATCGTGATACAAGCCAAACACCCGCTCGGCAGCGGCCTGGCCTTCCTCAGCAATATCTATATAGACCGAAGGGCGGGGAATATCGCCCCGGTTGTAATGAAAAAGCCGAATGGGTTTGCGGTGGGCCTCCCCCACCAGCTTGGGGATACGGCAAAATTTGAGCGCCGATAGGGTAGCCCAGTAGGCAGCGCGGTGGTCGGGGTGGACATCCTGAGGATTCCAGGTAAATACCACGTCGGGCTTCCAGGCAGCGATAGCCCTGGCAATCTGCAAAGCCTCTTCGCGGCCCCCCGTGAGGCCCGCATCGGCGAAATCAAAAAACTCGTACTCAGCCCCCAGAATCGCCGCCACGTCTCGCCCGTGTCCCTCGCGGATTTGGGCCACCTGGGCCGCAGGCATATCGCCAAACTGGCTGGCAAGTTCACCCCGTGTAAGCCATATAATCTTGGCGGCATCGCCGCGCAAAACGTGTTTGGCAAGGGTTCCTGAAACTCCAATTTCGTCGTCGGGATGAGGGAAGATAGCGAGCAGGCGCATGGGGATGAGTTTACCGCAAATATTGCTAACAGCTCACAGACAACAGCCCGTCGTTAAAAGCAATGGTCTGTCCAGGACGACAAAATATGATTCAGTATTATTTGTTCAGGACGTGAAGTCTTTAGCCCTGGTCTATGCGCTATAGACTATTGGCGTTCTTGACTGCTACCCACCCGGCTTGTACACTCACATTTGCCCTTATGGGGCCAGGCGCGGAGAGGTGCTCGAGTGGTTGAAGAGGTACGCCTGGAAAGCGTATATAGGGGGTAACTTCTATCAGGGGTTCGAATCCCCTCCTCTCCGCCAACAGACGTAAAAACGCCCTGCCATTCTAGTAGGGCCTTTGACTTTTTGGGGACAAAATGTAGCAACCCGGCTCAGGCCGTGGGTAAGGCCCTGGCGGTTGGGCGGCGATGCCCATGTAATCCTCAGTGGCTTTTTAGGGCCGCTGCAACATCCTGCCGCAAAAAACTATGCCTGGAACACTCGAGATTTCCCTCGAGAGCTTAAATCTTCGTCTGGAACTCACTGTCCTGCAAAATATAGTGTCTTCTCTTGATGAGGGAATAAGATAGACCCATTCAACTGAAAGGAGGGCTTGATCGCAGTAAGCCTCTATCTGCCTATCCAGAACAGGGTTTCTAGAGTTGAAAGGATGGTCATACTGTGCAATCTATTCTACGCTGGTTCGTAGTAACCTCCGTGCTTCTGGCCCTTGCCTCGTGTGGAACTCAACAATACTCGAGCCAAGTCAGGGCTAATTCCCGGCAGGCTAGCGTTGACTTCGGCCCGAACGTCAAAATCTTCGATCCCAGCATGCCAACCAGCCAGATTCAGGCAACGGTAGATGCCATCGCCCATCAGCAGGTGGACAGTGAGATGGGCACGCAGCGCTACGCACTGCTGTTCAAGCCCGGCATCTATGGCAGTGTTGCCAATCCGCTCATCATTCAGGTGGGCTACTACACCGAGGTGGCTGGCTTGGGTGAATCGCCTACAGATGTCACCATCAACGGTCACGTTGATGTCTACAATCGGTGTTTGGCTGCCGATAACTGTATCGCGCTCGACAACTTCTGGCGCTCGGTCTCAAACCTGACCATCAACGTTACAGGCCTATCCGGTTGCCGTTCGTCTGGCAACTTTTGGGCAGTCTCCCAAGCAGCGCCGATGCGACGAGTCAAAATTACTGGCGGCAACCTTACACTGATGGACTACTGTACCGCCGGGCCACAGTATGCCAGCGGTGGCTTCATTGCCGACTCTCAGACCGACTTTATCATCAATGGGTCGCAGCAACAATTCCTGGTGCGAAACAGCAATATTGGGGGTTGGTCTAATGGGGTTTGGAATCAGGTCTTCTCTGGTGTCGTTGGAGCCCCGCCCCAATCGTTTTCTACCCTGCCGGGCAATCCGCCCTACACGACCCTGGCGAGCAGCCCTATTACCAGGGAAAAGCCCTTCTTATACCTCGATTCGTCCGGTCGCTACAAGGTTTTCGTCCCGGCACCGCGCCGCAACTCGGTGGGCTCGAACTGGGGGAGTGGCCCTACCGCAGGAACGTCAATCCCGATTGACGATTTCTTCATCGCTAAGCCCACCGATAGCGCACAGACAATCAACAAGGCGCTGGCCCGTGGTCAGAATCTGATCTTTACTCCTGGCATCTACAGCCTTGATAAGACGATCAAAATCACGCGAGCCAACACCGTTGTTCTCGGTATCGGCTTACCTACGCTCGTACCCAGCGACGGAAAAATAACAATGACCGTGGCTGATGTGCCTGCCGTGAAATTGTCCGGTCTGCTGTTCGATGCCGGGCCGGTGAATTCCCCAGTACTGCTACAAGTGGGCACCCGGCACGCCCACGAGAGTGACTCTGACGACCCGACCACACTCCAGGACATATTCTTTCGTATCGGTGGGGCCGGATTAGGCAAGGCTACCACCAGTCTGGTGGTGAATAGCGACAACACTATCCTGGATGACCTTTGGGTCTGGCGCGCCGATCACGGAAGTGGGGTCGGCTGGACGATCAACACTGCTGATACTGGGGTGGTTGTCAACGGTGACGACGTAACCGCTTACGGCCTGTTTGTAGAGCACTACCAGAAATACCAGGTCATCTGGAATGGCGAGAACGGTCGCACCATCATGTTCCAGAGCGAGATGCCCTACGACCCACCAAACCAGGCCGCCTGGATGCACGACGGCATCAACGGCTACGCATCTTATAAGGTGGCCGACTCTGTAAAAACCCATGAGGCTTGGGGTTTGGGTAGCTACTGCTTCTTCAATGTCGATCCATCAATCCACGCCACACGTGCTTTCGAGGTTCCGGTTACACCAGGGGTCAAACTGCATGACCTACTAACCGTCTCCCTCGGCGGGGTCGGGGTCATCGACCATGTAGTCAACGACACCGGTGGCCCAGCGCAAGGAGCCGCAACTATCCCGGTTAACCTCGTCAGCTACCCATAATACTGACTTCAGATCGAGAATAGTTCATTTGCCCATTGGAGACTACAGGTATTAATCCCCCCTACCCCCCTTACTAAGGGGGGCTAAAAGACCTAGCCAAGGTTAGTGTCTGAAGCAGGATGGGGCTGGACGGGGGGGGATTTCTAGACCTACCCCACCGGCTACAGGCTGAATCCTAGCGCGGTTTTCGCAAAGAACCTTGGGATAACCTGGGCCTGTTTACTGTCCTGGGCGGCAAAAATCAGAGAACTGCCATACCCCACTCAAACCAGCCTCGAGCGCAAGTAGCTCGAGGCAAAATCAATCAGATTGACCACGATCACAATGGCAATCACTCCGATAATCATTTGGTCATACTGGCCAGCCGCCATAGCCCCCTGGATAAAAAACCCGATGCCTCCAGCCCCCACGAAGCCCAGGATAATCGAGACCCGAAAGTTGATCTCGAAGCGGTAGACCGTATAGGAAACCAGGAGCGGCAACACTTGAGGCAAAATAGCCCAGCGCAGCACGTTCACCCCGGCAGTTCCGGTGGACTCGAGGGCTTCTATCGGCCCCTTGTCCACGTTTTCGATGGCTTCGCTGTAGAGCTTGCCCAAGTCGGCTACGGAGTGAATCGCCATCGCCAACACCCCGGCAAAGGGCCCCAGGCCCACCGCTGCTACCAAAATCAGGGCTAAAATTAAAGTGTCAATCCCTCGGTCTACGTTGTAGAAGGCCCGCGTGAAGTAAAACACCCCACGCATCCAGGGGCTCGCCCCGGTGAGGTTGCGGGCCGCCAAAAAGGAAGTGGGTAGGGCCACCAGGGCCGCGATAAAAGTGCCCACCAGGGCAATCTCCACGGTGATGGTCATGAAGGAGAGCACTTCTTGCAGGGGGAAGCGGTTGGTGCTGGGGTCGGCCAGCAAAGGCGGCCAGGCTTTCTGTCCGAATTGCACCAAAAAGGGCCAGCCCTTGACCAGTTTGGCCGGGTTGAACTCGGTAGCGTTGAAAGCCGGTAGCAGCAAGGAAAACACCGAGGCCAGCACTACCCCCGCCTGCAAGTCGCCGGTTTCTTCCAGCCGCAGGTTGCGCAGGTGCAGCAGCCCCGCGCCCAACATCAGCCCAGCCAGCACGAACACCGCGAATGCACCGTACTGAAGCCTGCTGGGCTGGAGCATCCGGTAGCCCTGATTGGCGGCCTCAGCGGGTATTTTGCCCTTGAGGTCAGCCAGGCTCTGAATGGGCTCGGCCAGGGCCAGACCGTTTTCCTTAGCGACCTGGTTGCGGGCCTGGAGCCCGGCATTGTAAGCATCTACCAGTTGCAGATTGGCTCCGGCGGGGGTGGGCCGCAGGAGCTTGTAATATCCGGCGCTGTTAGGTAGGTAGGTATGTCCTCCCTGGCTCGAGTTGAGCCAGAAGAAAGCCAACACTCCAGCAACCAGGCCCACCGCCAGCAGCGGCCAGCGCAGCCGAGGACGGTTCCAGGCCGCCAGGCCAATAGCCCCCAGCAGCACCAGCGCGGTGAGCAATTCCATCAAGCCATTAATCGGAGCCAGCCTGACCAGATGAACCGGCTGGCTATAAAAAACCAGCCCCGCCAGCAGGGTGGCCACCCCCGTAACCACCGCCGTCCAAGCTCCCCTGGGCCCGCCTCGGCGAGCTATCAGAAGGGTCAGAATCAGCAAAACTGGCAGCCCAAACAGCCAGGGAAAATCCGTGGCCAGGGCCAGCAGCGTGGGGTTGACGGTTTCGCGGGTGAGGTTGCCCAACGAACGGCTGAAGGGGAAAGCCACGAACGCAATCAGGAGGCCCACCGCAGCGCCCAGCCACAAGCGGCGCATAGAGCCTTTGGCAATCCCCGAGAGCAGAGCGATGGCAATACCACTGAGGACATATAGAACGATGGCAATCATGGCGTTTTCCTCTAGGCCAGCATCTCTTTGCGTTCGTAAATATCATCTACCAGCGCGTCACTCAACTCGGCTGGTCTTCCATCGAAAACCAGCCGCCCCCGCTTGAAAGCGATGATGCGCTTGGCGTACTCCAGGGCCAAGTCCAGGGCGTGAATGTTGATAACCACCGTCACCCCCTGCTCGGCATTGAAGCCCCGCAGGGTGCGCATCACTTCCTCCGAGAGCACCGGGTCGAGATTGGCGGCAGGTTCGTCCGCCAGAATCAGGGCCGGTTCTTGGGCCATAGCCCTGGCGATGGCTACGCGCTGCATCTGTCCACCGGAGAGCGAATCCACTCGAGCATTCTCCTTGGTCGAAAGGTCTAGGCGGGCCAGTTGGGCCCTGGCAACCTCGTAGTCGTGCTCGGTATAGAGCCCTAGCAAACCCCGCCAGGTCGGCAGATAGCCCAGTCGCCCGTGCAGCACGTTGTCCAAAACGCTCAGCCGGTTGACCAGATTAAACTGCTGAAAAATAAAGCCCACCTTGCAGCGATATTTCTGCAAGGCCCGCTTGGACAGTTGGGTGATATCGGTTGCGCCAACCACTACCGAACCCTCAGAGGGAATCAGCAGGCCGTTGAGGGTTCGCAAAAAGGTGCTCTTCCCGGCCCCTGAACGTCCGATGATGGCGATGAAATCGTGGTCTGGGATGCTCAAGTTTACGTCCTCGAGGGCTCTAAACGACCCCTTGGGGCTTACAAAGGTCTGGCTGAGGTTTCTGACTTCAATCATGGCAGTCCGATACTTGCCCATAGCCTATCGCGTTTCCCAAATTTACGCTCCCAGCGACGAAGCGTAAATTGCCCCAGGCCCCTTTAGAATGGCTTTCAGAGAGAATAGGATCCTCCCCTTTGTTAGAAAGAGCCTACCCAGCTGCTTAATAGCGCAAACCGCGATAGACCCCAAAGTCCTCAAAGCCTGCAATCTCGCTGAAAAACCCCCAGAGCAGGTCTGGGGGCTATTCATGCGACGAAGAGTTTTACTGGGCCAGCTTACGGGCCTCACGCACCGCGTCGTAGTCGGAGTCTTTGGCCGGAACCATGTAGTCAATGCGGTAGAGATCAAAAAGCAGCTTGCTCTGGGGGGTCTTGATGCGCGAAATAGCCGCCGCAATGCCCTTGGCGAGGTTGGGGTATTTGGCGAGGAACTGCTTGGAAACGCTAAAGGTGTCGCCGGGAATGGGCTTGGAGTAGAAGATGGCGGTAATCTGCGAAGCCTCTTCGGGCTTGAGGAACTGCGTCCAGGCTCCGCTCTTGTTCTTGTCATCGTTAGCAAAAGTAGCCGCCGCATCTACCGACTTGTTGAGCACCGCCAGCACCGCCGCGTCGTGCTTGCCGGCAAAGACCTGCTTGGAGAAAAGCTTATCGGGGTCAAGTTTATCGGCAATCAAGGCAGCCCTGGGGAAGAGGTAGCCCGCGTCGGAGTTTTTGTCTACCCAGGCGATGGTTTTGCCCTCGAGGCCCTGAACATTTTTAATGCCCGAGTCCTTGCGCACCACAATAGCCGCCCAGTAGTAGGGGCTGGTTCCGCGCACGCTCTTGAGCAGCACCTCAGCCCCCACGTCCTGGTGGGCAATGACGTAGCCTGCCGGGGGGAAGAAGGCAAAATCCAGGTTGCCCCCGCGCATGGCCTCAATCAGGCCCCGGTAGTCGGTGGGGATGGAGATTTGCACCTGTACCGTGCCCTTGAACTCCTTCTCGATAAAGTCAGCGATAGCCTGCGCCGCTGGCTTGAGCTGGTCGGAGTTCTGGGTGGGGTTGAAGCCGATACGAATGGTGATGGGAGCCTGGGCCAAGGCCGCAGACAGGCCTAGACCGAGCAATGCCGTAAGCATGAGCAGGGTGCGTTTCACGCTGAAGAGTCTACTATAAGTTTTGTCAGGTTGGTATCAAGGGAAAATGAGTTAAACGCTAAACGTCGAACGACTAACGCCGAAAGCCAAAGGCTGAGGGCTAAAAGTAAAATGCAAAGGGCCTTAAAGCCACACCAGGACAGTATAATTGCTTTATCAAGAAATACCGTCTGGGACGCAGTTTGTGTTTTTAGGGTTTTGCCTTTGAGTTTTTAGCCTTCGACCTTCGACCTTTTTGCCCTTGGCGTTAGACGTTTAGCTTTCCGCTCTCTGCTTTCAGTTGACCGTGAAGCCACCGAGCCCTTAACCTGCAACTAATGAAAGCCCTGATTTTCGACCTCGATGGAACTATTTTTGATAGTGAGAGCGCTATTTTCAGAGCCTGGCAGACCGTATATGCCGAGCAGGGAGCAACCCTGACCTTACAGACCTGGCTGCCCCTGATTGGCACCAACGAGGTAGCCTTCAATCCCCTGACCGACATCGAGGGACAGGTGGGCCGTTCGGTAGACCACGATGCGGTTTTGCAGCGGGCCAAGACCCTCGAGCAGGAGTATGTGAATGCCACCGATACCCTGCCCGGCGTACGCGAACTCATCGCTGAAGCCCACGCTGGGGGGCTAGGGTTGGCAGTAGCCAGCAGTTCTGGTCGCACCTGGGTAGAAGGCCATTTGCAGCGACTGGGGCTGATAGATTACTTCTCGCTGTTGTGCACCCGTGACGACGTAGAGCGCACCAAGCCCGACCCCGCGCTGTTTTTGCGGGCGGCGGAGGGCTTGGGGGTGAAACTGAACCAGGCCATTGTGCTCGAGGACTCCCTCAACGGCATCAAGGCCGCCAAAGCCGCAGGAATATTCGTGGTGGTCATCCCCAATCCCCTGACTCGGCATTTAGATTTGAGCGAGGCCGACCTGATTCTCAGCTCCCTGAAGGAGATAACCCTCGAGGAGCTGTCCCGCAAGACCGCTATAGAGGAGGCTTAGGTATGGGGTTTTTAGCCAATCTTGTGGTGCTACTTATCGCTTTGCTGCACGGGTATATCCTGGTGCTCGAGATGTTCTTATGGACAACCCCCAGGGCCATGCGGGCTTTTGGCACTTCCCCCGAGTTTGCCAAAGCCAGCGCTCCTCTGGCAGCCAATCAGGGGCTGTACAACGGCTTTCTGGCCGCCGGGCTGCTGTGGGGGCTGCTCAGCGGGGGTTTTGCAATCAAGGTATTTTTCTTGCTATGCGTGCTAGTCGCAGGAGTTTACGGTAGCCTAACCGTGGTCAGGCGCATCCTTTACATTCAAGCCCTACCGGCGGCGATAGCCCTAATTCTGCTGTTGCTCTCGCGCTAAGAAGTTAGGGTTTTGCCCGTAGAGTTCGATGTAGTAATCAATCAGATCGGTCTCGAGCGGCGGGTGTCCGAAGTGGCGAATCGAAGTAGCTAACTGCCCCCGGTGGTAGGTGGCGTGGCTGACAATATTCATCACCCCCTGCCACTTGGGAATAGAAGCCTCGAGCCAGGGCACGTGCATCTGGCTATTGGCGAAGTAAAGGGCCAGCTCAGGGTCAACCAAAAACCCTGCGAGTTGTTGGTAGCGGGCCAGAATCACCTGATAATCGGTCTCGAGGTGGCCGAACTCGGCGTAGTAAGTGGGGTCGGGCGGCTCCTCGAGACCAGGATTTTCCCCCGCCAGCAGTTCGTACCAGCCCCAATCGGCCTGGAGCATATGTTCCAGCGTTCCCCGCACGCTCCCGTGTCCAGTTCCCAGGTCGCGCCCATACTCTTCGGGCGATAGTCGGCCCACCGCCCGCAAGGTGCGCCGGGTGGCCCACACGGTGTAACCCAGGTGGGTAGCTAAATAGGTCTCTAAAGGGATCAAGACTGGCTCATCTCCCGTCCCCACCAACCCTTCCAAAGCCCCATGCCCGCCTCTTTGGAAAGTGGTGTGCCCAGTTGTTTAAGTACCAATACGATCTGGCCCCGGTGGTGCGACTCGTGCGAAATCAGATAGCTCATAAAAGAGGTGAGGGAGCCGGGAAAACCGTTCACCCCTAAACCAGCTCGGTAACGCCGCAATAACAACGACTGAATGGTTTTTCCCGAGTCGCTCAGGGCTTGCTTCAAGGTTTCGAGGCTCAGATTCTCCTCGCGCCCAAACTTTAGGCTGCCCTTTGCAAGTTCAGGCTCTGACTCTTCGACCCAGCGAATCCGCACGGTATGCATATGCCCCAACTGTTGGCCCACAGTCATGCCCCCTGACGAAGCGCTAACCCCCAGCCCGCCATCAGGAATGTTTTCTAAAAGACCCAGGTTGATAGCGTTGTGAGCCTGCCAAGTCTCGAGCAAATCATCCAACACCCGCCCCTCTGCCATCTCGTGCTCCTTGTAGATACTCCCTTTCAAAATCTGCCGCACTGCCCCTGCATGGTAGGCGGTGTGGGCAATGTTGTTAATGGCGGCAGTGAGGCCGGATTGATGCCAAGACGGTTTGCTGCCGATGAACTCGCGCAGGGCTTGGTATTCATGCCAGAAACCGGTCTTTATCTCGCTCCACTGGGCCTCGCTGGGCGATTCAATCTTCCAACTGCGGCCCCAGTCGGCCTGGTACTCCTCGTCCTTGCCCCCAGCAAGGATGTGGCGCGTGTAGGCCAGCGTGACCCGAACGTGGTCGAGGTGCGCTGCCACACAGGTGCGGCCCAGCCCGAGCGACCTAGCCGCTTCCAGAGCGCTGAGGTTTTTCACAGCGAACCATGCCCCGTTGTACCAGCCATATTTCTCTCGGTCGGTCTCGTCACCCTCTACGGCCAGCTCGAGGCTGGAGAGGAGGGCTTGGGCAATGCCTGGAGGGTCATCTAAAGCAGAAGCCTTCATATGCTAACCCCTTTCCCTGAACTCGAGAGTTCAATTACGAAAATAACAGAATCGGCCTGTCCACACAACCCCGTCCAAACCGCGATACGGTGGTTTTCGCAAAGAACCTTGCGATGGCCTGAGCATATTTATCGAGCCAGACTGAGAACCGCGATAGGATTGAAGCATGGCGGAACTCCCTTTGCGTACAGATATCCGGGTCTCGGTAAGGGTGCTCTACGCACAGGAACACTCCAGGGCCGGGCAGCATATTTTTGTCTACTTCATCGCCATTGAGAACCGAGGCGGGG
>JADMIM010000239.1 GCA_015478585.1 Thermaceae bacterium
CCGCTGTACCAGGTCAGGTATTACGATACGGAGGAGGAAGGCTGGCACCTGCTCCCGTTTCTTGACGAAGGCCAGGCGCGCGCTGAATACCGGGCACTTCGGGATGACGAACGAGAAGCGCAGTTCGATACCCTGCTCGGCTATGCTCCAACCGAGCGCATGCGTGCCGCTATGCTCCACTCGACGCCCCCACTGGCCTTCGTGCAGGATTTTGCCTTGTTCCTGTTTGCCGAGGCCCAGGAACCGCGTCTCGATGGGGTGTGGTGGGCAGACGAGCACTGCCCGGAGCTCTTGTCAGCGCCACATGGAGCCATCTTCCGCCACCAGCTCCCATCGTGGAGAAAGACACTCGCAGAAGGATAGAGGGAAGACCGCTTCGCGCCAGAGGCTCGCGAGCAGGGGTCCTCAGTAGACCAGCTGCCGTGATCCGAGACGCCAGCAGTTGTTTGCGGAAAGACACCCATTCCCCGCTGAGTCACCCCAGTTTACCAGATGCATCGAACACACTCCCTTTGCATTCCCGTTGTGAAGGAGCTTATTCACACGCACGAGCCCCCCCGCCTGGGGCTCGCTTTCCTATTCCTTATAACACCAAGGAGAAAGAAGCATGCCACACGAACACAGCGGGCAGGCTGCCCGCCTCACCCCTTCCCGTATACCCGCGCTTGCGCCGCCCGCAGAGAACGTGGCGAACTGTGCATTCACAGACGAGACCGCCGGCACAGGACCAGCCGGAGAACGAGGGGGGCGCTTTGAACGAGCAAGTCTTTGAGATCGTGCGCACGCTCACCATTCGGCGCAGGGTCCCCACCGGCTCGCTGGCCCTCCTGCGCGAGACCCTGGCAAGACAGACCGAAATCGAGGGCTGGGAGGTCCTGGACGCGCCGGAGCCCCAGTTTCACCCGGTCGCGGTCCCACTCCTCGGGCAGCACGAGCCCTGCATCCAGGTCGAGTACGACGAGGACTTCTACGGCCAGGGAATCCATAGCGCCGACGGCGACTTCGCGTACATTCCTCAGAAG
>JADMIM010000159.1 GCA_015478585.1 Thermaceae bacterium
TTCCGGCCACCAGGCCATCCACTGGGAGCCGGTCTATAGTGCCTCCAAACACGCTCTGCAAGCCTTCGTGCATGGCCTGCGCCGCCAGATGGTGGGCAAAGGCGTGCGGGTGGGGGCCATCGCGCCGGGGGTGGTGCTCAACAATATCTGGAAGGTCACCCAGCCCGAGCAGGTCGAGCGCGGCATAGCCGAGAAAACCGGCCTGCGCTCGGAGGACGTGGCCGAGCTGGTGGTGATGATGCTCTCGCTCCCACCGCACGTAAACATCCGCGATTTGGTGGTCTTGCCCCAAAGTCAGGATATTTGATGCCAAGGCTCGCAATTCTTACTTCTGGCGGCGACAGCCCCGGCATGAACATGGCCATTTGGGCCGCGACCAATGCTGCTCAGGGACGAGGCTGGGAAGTGGTGGGGGTCAGAGAAGGCTTCTCGGGGCTGCTGCGGGGAGATTTCCTCGAACTAGACCCCTTGCAAGCTCTGCGTCAGGCCCGGCTGGGTGGAACCTTTCTGGGCACGGCTCGTGAGCCCGACTTTGGCGACAAAATTCCCACTGCCCTAGCCCAACTGCAAAAGTCCAGCGTCACCCATTTGCTGGTGCTGGGAGGCAATGGCTCGCTGGCTGGAGCGGCCAAAATTGCCGAGGCCGGGTTCACTGTGGCCGGAATCCCCTGCACCATAGACAACGACGTGGACGGCTCCGACGAATCCATCGGCTTCGACAGCGCGCTCAACCTGGCTCTGCCGCTTTTCGACGGGATGCGCGACACCGCCGAGGCGTTACCCCGCTGGTTCGTGCTCGAGACTTTGGGTGGGAACACCGGTTTCTTGGCCCAGGCCGTAGCCCAAGCCGGTGGAGCAGATTTATTGCTGGTGCCGGAGAGGCCGCTGGAGTTTGCTCAGGTTGAAGCGGCAACGCGAGAGGTGCTGGAGCGCCAGCGCTTCGCTATCGTGGTGGCTTCGGAGGGCTATCCCGAGTTGATGCCAACCCTCCAGCGCCTGGAACAGGCCCTGGGTCTGCGCCTGCGCTACACCCGCCTGGGGCACGCCCAGCGTGGAGGCCGTCCCAGTGGGCGGGATCGCTTGCTAGCCAGAAGCCTGGCAGAAGCGGCAGTGCAAGCCTTAGCCCAGCCCCAGTCCGGCCTGATGGCCTGGCAGGCAGGCAAACCCCAGCTAATCCCCTTGAGTAACCGGGCCTCACACAAGCCCCTAGGTTAGGAGACATCATGGCATTGGTCACGTCCAAAGAGATTCTGGTTCCAGCCCGTCAGAAGGGCTATGGCGTGGGAGCCTTCAACTGCGTCAACCTCGAGTACGTGCGGGCCGTCCTGGACACGGCGGTCGCCCTGCACAGCCCGGTGATTATCGCAGTGACTCCCGGTGCAGCCAAGTACAGTGGCTGGGTGGGCTTTCCGGCGGCGATTCGGGCTATGGCCCAGGCCGCTTCGGTTCCGGTTTGTCTACACCTCGACCACGGCAGCAGCACCGAAGAGGTCGAAAAAGCTCTTCGGGCAGGCTTTACTAGCGTGATGATTGATGCCTCGCACCTGCCCTTGGGCGAGAACATTGCCCTAACCCGGCGGGTGGTGGAAATGGCCCATGCCGCTGGGGTCAGCGTGGAGGGCGAACTCGGCGAGATTGGTGGGCAGGAGGAGCACGTGGAGTCGGCAGGGGTGCTCACCGATCCCGAGGCCGTGCCAGGGTTCGTGGAGGCTACCGGCCTGGACGTGCTGGCTGCTTCTTTTGGTTCGGTGCATCAGAAAGCTGCCAGGGACGCGGTGCTGGATCTCGAGCGCCTCGAGCGCATCGCCAGGGCAACCTTCCTTCCGCTCGTCCTGCACGGGGGGTCGGGCGTACCTTTTCCCACTGTGCAGCAGGCTATCGCCAGGGGCGTAGCCAAAATCAACGTCGGTACCGAACTCCAGCGCACCTTTACCCGCACCTTGCGCGAAACCTTGAGCGCCCACCCTGCCGAGTGGGACGTGCGCAAACTGCTCGGCCCCAGCGTGAAGGCCCTGGGCCAGGCGGTGCGCGAGCGCCTCGAGGTGTTTGGTAGTGTAGACCAAGCTTAAGGAGCAACCATGAGTGATTTGAATCAGCGCCTCCACCGCGTCCTGCCCCCGGATCGTAAAGCTCTGATTATCCCGGTAGACCACGGTCTGAGCATGGGCAATGTTCAGGGCCTCGAGCAGCCGGGGGTCATCCTCCAAAAGTTGCGCCAGGCGGGCGTGGACGGCACCCTGATGTCGCCCGGCCTGGCCAAGCACATCGGGCAAGAGCGGGGAGACATGAGCCTGACCCTGACCATGGATACCCAACTGTGGAGTAACCGTCCGGGGGTGCTCGAGGTTATCAAGGCCGAGATTCCCATCACCACCGTACGCCGGGCCGTCACACTGAACGCCGACGTGGTGAAGATATTGTTCCCCTGGGGCCTGGATGAGGCGGTGATTGCCCAGAACATCCGAATTATCGCCGATATCGCCGAAGAAGCCGACCGGCATGGCTTTCCGCTGATGCTCGAGCCACTCTGGATGGGGCCGGCCCTACTGCCTGACGACCACGACCAGGTAATTGTTCACGGAGCGCGGATTTCCCTCGAGCTGGGAGCCGACATCCTCAAGGTTCCGGCGGTGGGGCCTCGGGCTTTAGAGCAAATCCTGGCCTGGGACGTGCCCACGGTGTTTTTGGGCGGGGCCAAGCAGGACGACCCCGAGGCCCTCTACAAACGTATCTCGGAGGGGCTCAAGAGTGGAGCCAGGGGCGTGGTCATCGGGCGCAACGTCTGGCAGAGGCCGGATATGCTGGAAGCAATCGCTGCGATTCGGGCCTTGATGTGAGGATATAGCTATGCTGGACGTAGTTTCGGTTGGTATTTTCGTGGCTGATGTGGTAGCCAAGCCGGTGCGGGGCACGGCGGAGAAGGGCAAGCTCGAGCTGGTAGATGAAATCCTGCTCTGCTCGGGTGGTTCGGCGGCTAGCACGGGTTATTCGCTGGCCCGTTTTGGCATCCCCACCGCAGTCATCGGGCGGGTAGGCCAGGATGGTTTTGGTGATTTTCTGGTCAACGAGGCCCACCGTCACGGGGCCGAGAGCTTGCTCGTGCGCGACCCTGGCGCTTCCACTTCGGCCACCCAGGTTTTGGTAGACCCCGATGGAGAGCGTACCTTCATCCACGCCATCGGAGCTAACGCCCGGCTAGTGCCTTCGGATGTACCGCTCGAGGCGCTACGGGCCAGGGGAGCCAAACTCCTTCACCTGGCCGGGTTTTTCGCCCTACCAGGAATGGAAGGAAGCGATGGCAGCCCAACTCGAGACCTGTTCAAACGTGCTTCTGAACTCGGCTTCGTAACCTCGCTGGACAACGTCTGGAGTGCCAAAGGCAACTGGGAGTTGATTCACCTGGTTTTGCCCCACACCGACATTTTCTGCCCCAGCATCCACGACGCGCGGCATATTAGCGGAGAAAACCATCCCCAAGCTATCGCCCACAAACTGTTTGCAATGGGTGTGCGCAAGCTGGTAGCCCTCAAGATGGGCGCGGAAGGTTCGCTGGTGATCAACCGCGAGGGCGAATACCACTATCTGCCCATCGTGCCGGTCAAAACTGTGGACGGCACCGGTTCAGGCGATGCCTTTATCGCCGGATTTCTGGCGGCCTGGCTGCGCGGGATGAGCCTGAAGGAGTGCGGCAAATATGGCAACGCGGGCGGTGCGATGGGGGTGCGGGCCATGGGGGCCATGACCGGCATTACCGATTGGAACGAGCTTCAGCAGCTTGCAGCTCGAGTTGGTGAGGGCTAGAGCGGTTTCCACTATTTTTGCCACCAGGAGTCGCGGCAAAAATAACGAAAGCCGCGATAAGAACAGGTCAGAATTTACTTTTTGTTCCTTTGACTTTGTCCAGCCTTGCTCGAAAGGGGTTCTCAATGAAACGCTCTGAAGTTAACCGGATCATTCGCGATGGAGAGGTTTTTGTTCGGCAGCACGGGTTTTTTCTGCCACCCTTCGCAAGTTGGACAGCACAGGACTGGGAAAACCAAGGCCCCCAAGCCAGAGAAATCGCCCAGCATGCCCTGGGCTGGGATGTGACCGATTTTGGCCTGGGCGAGTATGCAAAAAAAGGGGTGCTGCTCTTTACCATTCGCAACGGTAGCCTGGAGAACCTGCGGGCCATGAAAGGCAAAACCTACTGCGAAAAAATCCTGATTTGCGGCGTGGATCAACTGGTGCTACATCACTACCACAAGAGCAAGACCGAGGACATCATCAACCGGGGTGGTGGCGACCTCGAGATTATCCTGCACTGGGCCGATGAAAACGGCAGGTTCCAGGATCGGGATGTAAGCGTCTCCTGCGACGGGGTGGAGCGCACCGTAGCGGCGGGCGGGAAGGTGGTGCTCACTCCAGGCCAGAGCATCACCCTCGAGCCCCTCCAGTACCACCAATTTCGCGCCCTAGGAAAACCCGTCCTGGTGGGCGAAGTCTCCACAGTCAACGACGATGCCAACGACAACTTTTTCTACGAACTTGTAGGCCGCTTCCCACAAATTGAAGAGGACGAAGCGCCTTACCGTCTGCTGATGACCGACTACGCCAGGTATTACAAGCACGGCGCGGCTCCCAAAGCGGGTTACTGAGAGCGGTTCCCACGAATACTCCCCAGGGTGGTATTTGCCGTAGGAAGCAAT
>JADMIM010000160.1 GCA_015478585.1 Thermaceae bacterium
TTGATATTTACCGACGCGAAAATCATGCAGGGCAACTCTGGTGGCCCAGTGCTGGATTTGCAGGGCCGGGTGGTGGGGGTCGCCAACAGCATCCTGGGCGACCTAAGCGGGGTTCGGGGGATTGGCGTAGCTATTCCCAGCGACTTCGTCAAGCAGAGCGTGCAAGACCTCGAGCGCTTTGGGGTTCCCCAGCGTGGCGGCTTGCGGGCAACTTTAGTAGACCTAGCCGAACTCGACCCCTTGCTTTTGGGTAAGGTGGGCCTGCTCTCGACCAAGGGGGCCATGGTGGAAAAAGTGGAGCCCGGTGGCCCCGCTGCCCAGGCCGGGTTGCGCCCCGCCCAGCGCGACCAGCGCGGCAAGTTGGTCAGCTTGGGCGATATCATCCTGGCTGTCAACGGCAAGGCCGTGCGCAATGCCGGGGAAGTCACCCAGAGCATCTCCCGTTACCGTCCTGGCGACAAGGTTAAGCTCACCGTATGGCGCAACGGACGTGACATGGAAATCACCGTGACCATGATGGCAAGGCGATAAAGGATTAGCTGCTCGAGTCCTCTGGGGTGTACCAGGCAATGAAAGTGGTGGGATTGTTATCTTTGCACCGGCACCCGCCGCCCCAGAGCGACCACCGCGAAAATTGCTACCGCGAAGAACAGGGTTGCTGCATCGAGCCGCTCCCCTAGTAGCAAGGCCGCACCCAGCAGGCTCAGGAAGGGCTGTAAGAGTTGGGTCTGGCCTACCCTGGCAATCCCCCCCAGGGCCAGCCCGCGATACCAGGCCATGAAGCCCCAAAACTGGCTGACCAGGCTGATATACAAAAACCCAGCCCAAGCCGAAGCAGGGGCCGAGGGAAAGTGATGGGCCACAATCCACAGCATGGGGCCAACAAAAACCGGAGTTGCCAACACCAGGGCCCAGGAAATTACCGCCAGCCCACCCAGGTTGCGCGAGAGCTTGGCTCCTTCGGCATACCCCACCGAAGCCGCAATAATTGCCCCTATCAGGAGAAAATCCGCAGCTTGGGGCCGTCCCCCGCCCTGCAACAGAGCAAACACCACTACCAGGCTGCCACCCAGTGCGGCAAACAGCCAAAATAGCAGCTTGGGGTGCTCCTTTGCCAGCACCACTCCGGCCACGGCTGTGGCTAAAGGCAGCAGGCCCGTTACCACCGCGCCGTGTGCGGCGGGCAAGTTGTGCATGGCATAGGTGGTCAGGAAGGGAAACCCCAACACCACGCCCAGCGCTACCAGCCCCAGACGGCGAAATTCCGCCGCCGAAGGCCACCTGGCTTTGCTCGACCACAAGTACAATCCGCCGCAAGCAGCCGCCACCAAGGCTCGACCCAGTGCGACGAAAGAGGGCTCGAGGTGCTCTACGGCCAGGCGGGTAAATGGAAGCGTGAGGCTGAAGGCCACGACCCCGACCAATCCCCACAGAAGGCCCGCTTGTTCTTCGTTGCGTGTTATGGCTTGCACCTGGCTAGGCTACTGTCCAGCACCAAAGGCCTACCTAACGATAGAGCACAATCGGCATTAGAGCGGCTTCACAAAGATAGTATTCCAAGCTCTTTAGAGGCTCATCTTTGTGAAGCTGAGTAGGCTCCCGTTGGTCGGGTTAGACGGTCACCGTTCGGTGACGTAACCGAACTTGGTATTACTGGTCGTTGAATTCACTTCCCGCAGGCTGCTCGACCACCACATCGCCGGTATCGAGGTTGTAACGCAGACGGATGCCCTTGGCAGTGCCATTTTTATCAGTGCTTACCACCGGCTGGGCTTCGCTGCCAAAGAGGTAGGCCACGCCATCCTTTTCGCGCACCAAGGCCGAGGTTGCGGTAGTGGTGCGCCCGTTTTGCTCGAGCTTGATATCTCCGAACATCTTCAGGGTTTCGTCGTCCACACTATATACCATCATCTTGGACTGGCCTTTGAGGGGCTTCTCGCCGGTGCGGCTAATCTCGTTGGGGCCGCTAATCACGGCCTCGCCGGTATCGTTGTTGTAATCTAGGCGGCTACCAAAAACCGTGCTCTTGCCCTGAATCACCTCTACTGCTTTGGGGGCGGCTTGGGGTTTGATCTCGAGGCGGTCTTCTTTCTCGAAGTACTGGGCCGAGCCTCCATCCAAGCTCACGGTCTCGCTGCCATCCTTGATTTTCTCCACCAGGGCCAGTGCTCCGTAGGCCCTGGCATCCTTGCCAAAGCGCACATTGACCCGGTAGGGCGCGGGGTCGTTGTAGACAAAGCGCTGCAACACCGTCCCCTTGCGTTCTCCGGCATATACCTGCCGGGCGGTGGGGGTTTGGTCGGGCTTGTTCTCGTCTTTGATATATTCCACGGTTATTCCCTGGCCCACCTTCAAGCCACTCTCTACCTGGGTGGTATCGTTGATCAGAACGGTTTTGCCGCTTACTACGAGCTGTTTGGCCTCGAGCTTGTCCAGTTTGCCCACAATCAGGTCGCGCTCCTCGATCTGGGCTAGGCCCTTGTCGTCGGGGCTGGTCTTGATGGCGGTGATGGTTTTGCCCTTGCGCTCGAGGGTCGCCGTAGGTGCGAAGGGGTCAATGGGGGCATCGGCGGGGGTTTGCTGGGCCACAACCAGCATCAGCAGCAGAGGGCACACAGCAAAAAGCAGAGGGCTAAAGACTGTATACCCGCGCTTAGCCCTCTGCTCTCGGTGTTTCATGAAGCGAATTGTACCCGGCGGCTCAGCTTCCGGCCTTTTTGAAGTCGGCCTCGGGCAGTTTGAAGGGCTGGCTATACAGTTGTACCCGTTTGGTGTTGACGTTCTGCTTGAGCGTACCGCTGCTGAGGGTGGCGTTGTCCTTCTTGTTGACGCTCTTGGCTGGAATGCCCTTGGCCCGGTCGCCCAGGATGATGGCCTCACCGGTGTTGTCGTCGTAATACAAGCTGGCTCCGGTGGTGGTGATATCGCCGTCAATCAGGGTCACGCCGCCAGTGGCGATGAGCCGCTTGGCATCGGTCAGGCTGCGGATTTCCTTGCCCTGGATAATCAGGTCGCCCCCCTCGCGCTTGCGGGTCAGCACCACTTCTTTGGGGTCGGTGAACACCGCCAGGCCACGGTCTTCTTCGTAATACACCGCCTCCGACCTGCCTTCCTGCCGCCCGTTCTTGAGGATCACGCCGCCCTCACTGGTGGAAATATTGGTATCCACCTCGAAGGTCATGCGCGGGGCTACCACGTCTACAGCATCACTTTTGGGGTCTTTGGGCTCTTGGTGCATCTTGGCCCCGCCGTCCAGAACCCCCTTGCCGGTAGATTCGGAGTAGACCAGCTTGGGGCCTTGGGCAGTCATGCGCTCGCGCTTGACCACCACCGAGTTCTCAAAGGTTGCCACCCGCTCCCCCTCGGCAGCCTGCATGGTCTTGCCTTTAGGAGCGGCCAGCGTGACCTTGAGCGCGGTGATTTGCAGGTCCTTGACCTTGCCGATGAGCGAGCCGGGTTTGGTGGCCTCGTAGATCCAGGGGCCATCGCGCAGGTCGCCGGAGCGCTTGGCGCTGGCATCGGGGCTCTCGATGGTGATGATGCGCTCCTTGGTGGTTGCGGCCAGGGCCACTGCACAAAATAACAATAGGGCGATACGCTTCACTCACTTCCTCCTTGAATGGTGCAGGGCTTGGGCTGCCCACCGGTGGTAAAGGTTTCCTTACGCACGTTCCAACTGGGGTTGGTGATGCCGAAGTCGCTGATAAAGTTCACCCCATCCACGCTGATGGTGGGCGAGGTGATGAGCACGGTAGGCGCTTTGAAGCCCTGGCGCTGGTCTATGATTACCGGAAACTGCCCCTCGGCCCCGAGCTGGACGTTATAACAACCCTTGAGAATCTCGACCTTGGCGTAAGGCACACGCATATTGTCCTGCCGGTCAATGACTACCGAGGGCGCATACAGCCGCAGATCCAGGGTGTTGCCCACGTAGCGTTGGCCAGTTTGCAATCCCGTCACCTTGGACTCTCTGGTTGCGGGGTCTTGCTCGACCTGGGCCGCGGCGAACTCCCATCTTGCTTTGGGGTCTTGCTCGGGATATAGCGTGAGGCGGACGTTCTCGAGCCGCACCCCTTTAGGCGGGGTGGGGGCAGGCGGCACGGGCCGGGTGACCAGAAACACCGAGAGGGCCACGATGACAGCCAGGGCGATGAGCGCGGTGCGAACCACAGTCTGAAGAGTAGGGTTTGGGGCGCTTAGAAGCGTGAAGTGGGCTGTAATGCTGGGAGAGTCCAGTCGGGAACGAGTTTCTCTAGGACTCACGATACACCGGACGGGGTGCTGAAGCGGTTCATTTTACCGTGGCCTTAGACTCTCATAATCTGGGCTGACGTAAAGATTACGCCGTCAGCCAATTTTTTCTCCATATATCCCCACTGTATAATAAGCCGTTTACGAAGCTCCAAAGTTGAAGTTTGGTCATGTACATGATGTTGTCAAACGAGCGAAACCCACCTCCAACTCCCAACGTTTTCGACTAGCTAGTTGTCAACCTGACTTACTGCTACGGGCTCCTTTGAACGCAGCAATCTCGGGCCTGGGCTTATTTCAATGAAGATTTGGAACCCTTGTTCTGGGCGTTCTCGGAGCAGGAAAATCCTAAAAGTTTGGGCCACATAGCCGTATTCGGTGCCTTCACCTATAAGCACATCACCTGGAACCGTGCTTTTAAGCTGGTCTATAG
>JADMIM010000240.1 GCA_015478585.1 Thermaceae bacterium
CCGCTCTGCTCATCACAGTTCAGAACGATGTGCGGCTGCACCGAATAGACGAACATGAGGCGGTCATCGTGAAGAAAGGGGGCCCAATTCTTTTGCCGCCGCTCCGGCCCGGCGAGGAAGGGGTGCAGTGCACCAAAACTTGGGCGCCACGTTCGTGGCTGCCCAACCCGGGTTGTTGGAGGGCAGCACGGAGTGCTTCCCTCTACAACCTCGGGTATGAGCGGAAGCACTTTGCGAGCGCGGACGGAGCCTTCGGACAGGACGTCCTCTGTGGTGAGGGTGAGCAGGTGCATCTGGTTGACACCCTGGCGGTTGTAGGCGGTGGCGATTAGCAGGACATCGTCGCCCCTCACGAGGGCACGGACATCCTCGAAGCCCAGAGCGGGGGCATGGCGGTGTGTATCTGGCAAGTCGATGTGTCTGTAACGGTTGGTGGCGAAGGTGTACAGAAAGTTCTCTGTGGCGATGGGACGTCGGATGTCGGCGGTGAGCGTGTAGGAGCTGCACCTCACGCAGGCGTACAGGGCGTCTCGGAGGAGGCGGTTTGGTGGTGCAGTGCACCACCAAATCGGTTTGTGGGTTTTCACCCACAAACTTGGGCGCCAGGCTATGCCTGGCTGCCCAACCTGAAGGCACGAGGGTGGCCATAGCCACCCTCTGCCCTGCGAAGACAGCGGGGTTGTATGATTTGAAGCGCTTGTCCCGGAGGGGCACAGGAGGAAGAGCGACAGCGATGCGGCCCTGGGGAGGAACGAGGGAGATGGGAAGGAATCTGTCGGGTGTCTTGTGCTTGTTGAACCCCGAGCGATTCTGGTTGACGAAGCCCTGGTGCAGGAATGCAGAAGTGAAGGAGGTTCGGCGTTTCTTCAGGCGTCGCCTGGCCGCACGTTTGACCAATTCTAGAGCGACGAGGGTTCCGAAGGCTGCCCACAGAAGCATGCTATGAATTGCAGGGATGAAAAAGAGAGGTTCTCGGCGCCGAGCGTGAGGGTTAGTAGTCGGGAGCCAAAAGA
>JADMIM010000161.1 GCA_015478585.1 Thermaceae bacterium
AGTTGGCTGCTGCCGAAGAGGCAAGGATCAGCACGCTTGTGAAGAAAGCGGTGAGCTAAGACAGGTGTCCTCCTGGCTCCAACCTGACCGCGACGGCTTGCCTCTCATTTTCGAGCACACCGGTCTCAACCTCTCCCAACCGTGGAGCGATCGATGGATCTACGGGGCGGAGTTTGGCTGGGCAAAAATGAAAAATGCTGGAGCGTTGCATACCACGTAATAGCCCACTCTTGTAATGGGGCTCGGGTGTTTTCAGGTGGCTTTGCGCTGGGCCAAGACTTCGGGGGTAACATCCAGCTCGAGCGCAAGACTTAGGGCTGGTGGGCCTGGCGAACTTATTGCTTGTCCCACTCTCATAGATGTGGTAGCCGACGTTCAGGGCTTGACCACAAACCACACCCCGCCCACGTTTTGCCCGGTAGCCTCACCCACAGCTTTATCTCCGGCGAAGTAGTACAGGGGTTGCCCGTTATAGGTCACTTGCAGGGTGCCGTCGGTGCGGGTGATGGTGCCGAGTTTGCCACTCAAGCCTTCTATGGCGACAGGAGGATAGCCAACTGCGAGGGCGGGCCAGTGCTCGAGGCAGGCTCCGGTACAGGTGCTCATGTTGGGCTGGTCTTTGCTAAAGATATAGAGGGTCATGCCGGTAGGGCCGACCAGAAATGAGCCCAGCTTGGCATCGTTGTGCACTTGAAGGGTAGGGGAGACATTGGCGATAAACCACACTCCGCCTACGCCCTGTCCGGTGGTCTGACCGGGGGCCTGATCCTTGGCCCAGTAATACAGCGGCCAGCCATTATAGGTCACTTGATGACCGCCGTCGCTACGGGTAATTACCCCGAACTTCCCCGGGATCCCCATAGGCACTACCGGCGCATCCCCACTAACTAGCAGGGGAGGCCAGGCCGTGGCACAACCCCCCGAGCAGTTGCTCAGGCCGGGCTGGTCTTTGGTGAAAATATACAAAGCCTTGCCATTAGAGCCGCTCAGGTAGGTTCCCAGCTTGACATCCTGCTTAACCTGGACGGTATCGCTCATCCCCTGAGTCAGTGCCATCCCCAAACCCAATACCAGCAATCCAAGCCACTGTAGTTTCATAGGTTTACCTCCGCCCCTAGATACGCCAGGAATAAGAGGGCGGATTCAAATAGCTTCTCGAGCTAGGCCAGGGCTTTGCCCTGATGCAAGGCTTCTACCTTGTCCACGACATACTCAGCGAAGGGCATAGAGGCTGTCCAGGCTGGTGAAATTGCGTTGAGGATGTGGATACCCTGGGGGTTGCCTTCAATCATAAAATCCATCACCAGTTTCTGGGCTTGGTGGTCGTAGAGCTGGGCCCGGATGCCGGGGCGGCCCCAGGTAGTGTAGGACTCCGGGCGAACGCCCTCGAGCAGCTTGGAAGCTAACGAAACCAAATACCCCCGCGAATACTTTTTGATTTCCTCCAAGGCCAGCGCCCGAAAACCAAAGTCGTTGCGGAAAAATAGCAGGGCCTCGTCGCGCAACAGCCAAAGGGCTTCGGCGGGGTCAAAACCTTGCAGGCCCGAATAGTTTTCCCGCCAGAAGGCTGGAATCGCGGTGGGCCCGATTTTGGCCTTGCCATCCACGGTGACGGTAAAGTGAACCCCTAAAAAGGTATTGCGCAGGTCGGGAACCGGATAAATATTGGTTCTCAGGGAGCCTACCGGCTCGGAGCCATAGACGTACAGTCCCTTGAACGGGAGGATGCGGTAGCGCTCGCCGATTCCGAAGTCGTGGGCCACCTTGTCGGCGTGCAGGCCAGCGGCATTGATTACAAAGCCCGCGTCTATGACCTCCTGGGGCGTAATCACGCTCTTACCTCTGCGGCCCTGGTAGGGGCTAGCCAACAGGATTTCGATGCCCTGCTGGGCACACTCCTGGGCCAGGGCGGCCATGCACTCCTGGGGGTCTACGGTGGCGGTGTTGGGCGACCACAAGGCCAGCTCGGTGGTTTTGACCCTGGGCTCGATGGCCTTGGCTTCCTGCACGGAAATCAGGTGGGTCTCGACCCCATTCAAGTCGCCGCGCCGCTTGAGTTCGCGCAGGCCCTCGACCTCGGATGGGTTTTGCGCCACGACCAGCTTGCCGGTGGGGTTGAGGCGCAAGCCCCGTTCCTGGACGAACTGCTTCCATCGGAGGTTGCCGTCTTTGGTAAAGCGAGCTTTGAGGGAGTCGGCGGTATAATAAAACCCGGCGTGCAAGACCCCGGAGTTGCGACCAGAGCCGTGCTGGGCCAGTTTTTTCTCTTTTTCCAAGACCACGATTCTGGTCTTGCCATACCGTTTTTTGAGCTCGAGGGCTATGGTCAGTCCCACGATGCCCCCGCCGATAACCAGATAGTCGGTGGTCTTCATGCCGAAAGCCATTGTAGCCCGCAGACGGCGGCCTCGAGGTTTATCCACAGCGCCGGGTTTGCAGCATAATTGGGGACATGGCTGACTTCTACCATCTCGGCTTTTCGCTGCACGACCTCGGTGAGTATCGTCCTACTCTGGCAATTTTGAGCGGCGATCCCAACCGCGCCGCCCAGATTGCCAGCAGCAAGCTGACCCACCGCAAAATACTCTCGGAAAATCGGGGGTTAAACAGCTATCTGGGGCTGCTGCCCAGCGGTAAGCCGGTGCTTTCGGCGACCAGCGGTATGGGTGCTCCGTCGCTGAGCATCGTGGTCAATGAACTGGTGCAGGCCGGAATTCGCACCATTATTCGGGTGGGTACGTGTGGCTCCATCCAACCTCAGGTACTGCCGGGCAGCGTGGCGATTACCAAAGCTGCCCTCTGCCGTCAGGGCGCAGCCAACGACATCGCCCCGCCGGAGTACCCCGCTAGCTCCGACCCCTTTCTCACGGTGGCACTGGTGGAGGCGGCCCAAACCCTGGGTATCGAGTATGCCCTGGGCATCACCGCCTCGGTGGACACTTTTTACGAGGGCCAAGAACGCAGGGCTTCGGCCAATCCCTACCTGTTGCGGTGGCTACAGGGAATTACCGAGGAGTACCGCCATCTGGGAGTGATTAACTACGAAATGGAAGCGGGAACCCTGCTCAAAATGGGCAATGTCTATGGGTTTGCGGCGGCCTGTGTGTGTGGGGTAATTGCCCAGCGCACCCAAGCCGAACAGCCGGTGCTCGAGGCCAAAGCGGTGGCCGTACAAAACGCCATCGAGGTGGCCCTGGCTGCCGCTGAGCGGTTTGCCTGAGAGCGGTTCCCACGAATACCCCGAACAAGGGTTTTTGTTGTTCGGGGTACATCAAGGCGCACCAGTACTGGCGTTGTGATCCTTGACTCCGCGTGTGCGGTAAGGGTGGGAAACGTGATCAGGCCGTCCTATAAACAGTTTTTGCCAGGTGGGGTGGGCTCGAGCAGGTTTTAGCAATGGGGTTTGCTATCATGTGCGGGTTGTATGCCCAGCCTGCCTCCTACCCCAGAGAACTTGAACCTGGCAGCCCAGATCATCCGCTCTGGCGGGCTGGTGGCTTTTCCTACCGAGACGGTATATGGCCTCGGGGCCAATGCCCTGAGCGCCCAAGCCGTGGCAAAAATCTTCCAGGCCAAGCAGCGGCCCAGCTTCGACCCGCTCATCGTTCACGTGGCAGACCGGGCCATGCTCTCTAAAGTCGTGCAGGAAATCCCTCCTCAAGCCGAAAAACTTATGGCCCAGTTTTGGCCTGGCCCCCTCACTTTGGTGCTGCTGAAATCTGCGAATATCCCCGCTATCGTGACCTCGGGCCTGCCCACAGTGGCGGTGCGAATGCCCAGTCACCCTGTAGCCCTCGAGCTAATCCGCCGCGCCGGTGTTCCAATTGCTGCTCCCAGTGCCAACCCCTTTGGCTACTTGAGTCCGACCCGAGCCGAGCACGTCGAGCGGATGCTAGGGAATTCGGTAGACCAGATTTTGGATGGAGGGCCAACCGAGTTCGGGGTGGAGTCTACGATTGTATTGCTGGCCGAAAAGCCAGTTTTGCTGAGGCCCGGCGCGGTTCCAGTCGAACCGCTGGAGGCAGTTCTGGGGCCGCTCGAGGTGCGGGTAGGGGAGAGCCAAAAACCCCTGGTTCCCGGTCAGCTTCCGCAGCACTATGCCCCGCGAACGCCCATCGCCATTGCCAAACCCCAGGCGTTGCCGCTCGAGGCCCGGAAAAAAGCCGGATATTTGGCCTTCCGCGACGTGCCCAAGGGCTTTAAGGTGGTCAAGGTGCTGTCGCCTACTGGAGATTTGCTCGAGGCTGCGGCGCATTTGTTCGAGGCGCTGCACCAGCTCGACTGCCTGGGCCTGGAAATTATTTACGCCGAGCCGGTTCCTGAAGAAGGGCTGGGCCGGGCCATCATGGATCGGCTGCGGCGAGCAGCACTGAAGGATTGAGCCTCAATTCAAGGTGCGTTCCCCTGGCAAACGTAGCGCGAAAGCCGGGATTTCTACCTTAAAGCGTGTGCCCAACATATTCTGGAAGATATAAAAGCCCTCCATGGAACCGGGTGGATGATTTATAGGGCAGTAACTATTGTACTCGTAGCTCTGACCGGGCTCGAGCACCGGTTTCTCGCCCACCACGCCTTCGCCTTGCACCCGTGTCTCCTCCCCGAAGGCCTGCTGGATGAGCCATTGGCGCTCTAATAGC
>JADMIM010000162.1 GCA_015478585.1 Thermaceae bacterium
GTTGAGTGCTCATGCTGATCTCCAGGGATTGACTCTAAAAATATCCGCTCTTGATATATATTAGGCCAAAACCCCATCCGGTCAGGTGCGTATTCCTCAACTCGCCCACTTTTCCCTTAAATCTCGTTCAGTAAGGTAAAAATGTCAACTCGAGCCCCCACCCTATTGACACCTGGTGAAAAGGGCTGTAACATCGAGCGACAACCGAAAACGATTGCAGCAAATGTTAAAAACCAAGTTGGCTGTAGGCCCTACGATGAGCTTTCTAAGCCCTTCTTTGTGCAGTTTGACTGAAAACGATTGCAAATGATTCATCTTGAGGAAGTCGCCAAACTCGCCCAGGTTTCCCTGTCTACCGCCTCACGGGCTTTATCCAAGCCCGAACTGGTAGCCAAAGAGACCCGTAAGCGGGTGCTCGAGGCGGCCCGCAAACTTGGTTACGAACCCAACCAGGCTGCGCGTAGCCTGCGTCAGCGCAGCAGCCGCACCCTGGGCTTAATCATCACCGATATCCTCAACCCCTTTCACGCCACGCTTGCCAAAGGAGTACAAGACGCGGCTGAGAAACACAACTACACGGTTTTTCTCTTCAATACCGACGAGGAGCCCGAAAAGGAGCGCCGGGCTCTCAACACCCTGCGAGGCCACTTGCCCAAGGGTCTAATTCTAGTGCCCACTTCCAAGGCTCAGGAGAACTTACAACTCGTGGGAAACCTTCCCATCCTCGAGCTCGACCGCAGCAGTGGAACCCCCGGTGTTCACAGCATCATGGTAGATAACCTGGGTGGTTCGAAAACCGCCGTTCAGCACCTTATCGCCCTGGGCCACCGACGCATTGGCATGATCGTCGGGCGGATGGATATTTCTACTGCGGTAGAGCGTTTTCAGGGCTACTGCGAAGCCTTGAAAGAAGCGGGCCTGCCCTACCAGGAGGATTTGGTTCTGCACGGCAACCACCGCGAGATGGGTGGGCGCATTGCCGCCCACGCTCTGCTTTCGCGCCCTCCCGAAACACGCCCCACGGCCTTGTTCGTTGGTAACAACGAGATGACGGTGGGGGCAGTGCTATCGGCCAACGAACTGGGGCTGCGCATCCCCCGCGACCTCTCCATCGTAGGTTTCGACGACTCGCGCTGGGCGCGCACCATGTCCCCTGCCCTGACCGTGGTCGCGCAACCCGATTACGACCTGGGCTTTCTGGCTTGCGAAACCCTGCTGGGCTTCCTGGCTCGAGGAAGCCCCCAGACTACCAACCTTCGTCTGGCGACCACCTTTTTAGTGCGGGAGTCCACCGCCCCACCCGGCGGTTTAGTGAATGGGCTCGTTCTTAGCGAAAGGAGGATAAACATCTAGTAGTGTTCGTTGGCAAATCGGCCCCACACCTTTTCGGGAGGAAACTTATGCGCAAAACAGTAGCAATTGTTGGTCTGCTGGCAGTCGCCGCCGCCGCACTCAGCTTGGTGTCGGCCCAGAATAAGAGCCCCATCATCGGCTTAATCACCAAGACCGAGTCCAACCCCTTCTTCGTCAAGATGAAAGAAGGAGCCCAACAAGAAGCCACAAAGCTGGGAGCCAAGCTGCTCACCGGTGCGGGCAAGACCGACGGCGATAACGCTGGTCAGGTTGCGGCCCTCGAGAACATGGTCGCCGCTGGAGCCCAAACCATCCTGATTACCCCCAGCGACTCCAAGGCCATCGTCCCGGCCATTGCCAAGGCCCGTGCCGCAGGCGTGATGGTGATCGCCCTGGACAGCCCCACCGAACCTGCTAGCGCAGTGGACGCGCTGTTCGCCACCAACAACTACAAGGCCGGTGTCCTGATTGGCGAATACACCAAGGCCGCAGTGGGTGGCAAGCCCGTCAAGATCGCTACCCTCGACCTGTTCCCCGGTCAGCCGGTGGGCATTGCCCGCCACAACGGCTTCCTGGCGGGTTTTGGCGTAGCCGGTATCACCGACAAGACCACCGAACAAGCTACTGCCCCCCAAGTGGTGTGCTCGCAGGATACCTACGGCGACCAGGCCAAGGGCCAGACCGCCATGGAAAACTGCTTGCAGAAAGACCCTGGTATCAACGTGGTCTACACTATCAACGAGCCCGCTGCGGCTGGTGCCTATCAGGCCCTCAAAGCTGCGGGTAAGGAGAAAGACGTAATCATCGTCTCGGTAGACGGTGGCTGCGCGGGTGTGCGCAACGTGAAGGCCGGCATTATCGCCGCGACCTCGCAGCAGTACCCCTTGAAGATGGCTGCGATGGGTGTAACCGCTGGAGTCGAATACGTCAAGACTGGCAAGAAGGTCTCCGGCTACACCGATACCGGCGTGAACCTGATCGCCGACAAGGCTGTGGCGGGCGTGCCCAGCAAGGACACTGCGTTCGGCCTAGCTAACTGCTGGGGCCAATAAACCCAAGTTTAAACACTCAGGGGAGACCTGTATATAAGGTCTCCCCACAACATAGGGAATATACTGAACGGGATCAACTATGGCAGAGCAAAAATCGTCCGCAGTGGTAGGGCGTAGCCTGTTGGCGCGGCTTCCCAGCCTAACCGTTTTAGGGCCTTTTATCGCGCTGGTTCTGGCGTCTATCTACTTTGCGGCACAAACCGACCGCTTTTTCACCGGGCAAAACTTTTCCCTAATCGTGCAACAAGTGATGGTGGCCGGGGTTTTGGGGATCGGGCAGACCTTGGTCATCCTGACCGCCGGGATTGACCTCTCCTGTGGATTGGTGATGGCCCTGGGCACTATGGTCATGACCAAGCTAGCTGTGGAGTCGGGGCTGCCTCCTCTCCTGGCCATTGGGCTGGGACTGGTGGTGACGACGGGGTTTGGCTTTCTCAATGGGCTGCTGATTACCCGCATTAAGCTGCCCCCTTTTATCGTGACCCTGGGCACGCTGAACATCGCCCTGGCCCTAACCCAGATTTATTCGGGCGCACAAACCGTGTCGGGGTTGCCCAATGCGCTGCTATTTTTTGGCAATACCTTCAAGGTAGGCAGTACGGTTGTCACCTATGGAACCATACTGATGCTGCTGCTTTACGTGTTGGCCTGGTTTTTCCTGAGCGAGACCGCTCCAGGGCGACACCTCTACGCGGTGGGCAACAACCCCGAAGCGGCTCGCCTGACCGGCATTCCTACCCAGCGGGTTTTGCTAATCGTGTACACCCTGGCGGGTTTTATCTACGGCATCGCGGGGTTGCTGCTGGTCGCCCGCACCGGGGTGGGCGACCCCAACGCCGGGCAGACCGATAACCTCGAGACCATTACCGCGGTAGTGTTGGGCGGAACTAGCCTGTTCGGTGGGCGCGGGATGATTTTTGGAACCCTGCTGGGCGCACTAATTATTGGGGTGTTTCGCAACGGCCTGACCTTGACCGGGGTTCCCTCGGTATATCAGATTTTGATTACCGGTATCCTGGTTATTCTGGCCGTAACTACCGACCAGTTGTCCAAAAAGAGGGCTTGAGCGCTATGGAACCTAACCTGCCTCCCCAATCCAACCCACCGCTGTCCAACCTGCCGATGCCCAGCCCAGAGACCACTCCTGTTAAGCTGGTGCTCGAGGCTAAAGGGCTCGTCAAGCGCTATGGGCAGGTTACGGCCCTCGACGGGGCTGACTTTCAGCTTCGCGATGGCGAGATTCTGGCGGTGATTGGCGATAACGGCGCGGGCAAATCCACGCTGATTAAGGCTCTGTCGGGTGCGATTATCCCAGACGAGGGGGAAATTTACCTGGATGGCCAACAGGTTCATTTTCGTAGCCCCATTGATGCCCGGCACAAGGGCATCGAGACGGTGTACCAGGATTTGGCGGTAGCTCCGGCCATGACCATTGCCGAGAACCTTTTTCTCGGGCGGGAGATTTTGCGCCCCGGAATTTTCGGGCGGTTCTTTCGGCTGATTGACAAGAAAAAAATGCTCGAGGATGCCATCGCCTATATGCAAGACCTCAAAATCGGTATCCGCTCGATGAAGCAGGCTGTTGAAACCCTCTCGGGTGGGCAGCGCCAGGGGGTAGCCGTAGCCCGCAGCGCGGCTTTCGCCCGGCACGTGGTGATTATGGACGAGCCCACCGCCGCACTAGGGGTCAAGGAGAGCAACATGGTGCTCGAGCTGATCCGGCGGGTGCGCGAGAGTGGGCTGCCGGTGATTATCATCAGCCACAATATGCCCCACGTCTTCGATATCGCCGACCGCATCCACATTCAGCGCCTGGGGCGGCGGGCAGCAGTAGTGAACCCTAAACACATCAGCATGTCCGACACGGTAGCGGTCATGACCGGGGCCAAAAAAGCCGAAGAACTTCCCCCCGAAGCCCTGGCTCACTAGCTTTACCCAATGCTGTCAGTTATCGCTGTGCAGGTAGTATTGACATCATGCTGCTCGGACTCGACTTAGGCACTGGTTCCTTCAAAGCCCTACTGCTGGATTTCGAGGGCCGAGTGTTGGGTGAGGCCAGTCGCCCCTATCCGGTGCTCTCGCCGCATCCGGGCTGGGCCGAGTCTGACCCGCAGGATTGGTGGAAGGCGGTGGGCGAGGCCGTTCAGGAAGCCCTCAGCATCCACGCCTCGGAAGTCCAGGCTATCGGCCTGAGCGGGCAGATGCACGGGGTGGTGCTGTGTAA
>JADMIM010000241.1 GCA_015478585.1 Thermaceae bacterium
CTCCTGGAGCCGTGTTTCTGGTCGTATGTCGAGCATAGTCACTCACGCCTTCCCTGCAGTGGATCAATAGATCAAACACGCTGCACGTGTCGTGCGATGCAAACCGAGGAAGCCGATCTGCCTCCGCCTGGCACGCGTGATGTGCCTCCCTTCCCTGCTACCACCCCACTCCTATTCTATCACATTACTTTCAAAAAATCTAGTTTATAAGAAGTTTATAAAACCAAGTTACAAAAAAGTTTACATCTCGCCAATTATCCCGTATACTACGGAAAAGCCTGTTTTCAGGAGAAGTTGATGGACCTATTGCCGAGCCTGCCCGCCTTTGCTCCGCTGGCTGCAGACCAGGTACGAGACCTGTTGATCCAGCGTGAGCGACTCCTGCCCCTCATGAATGAGGGCCGCCCAAAACGGGGAGTTCCAGATAAGCTTGCCAGGGAAGAGCAGCGCCAACGCCTGGCGTTGGAGGGGCTGCTTTCCGAGATCGCACCAGCGCGCCAGCAGGTCTATGATCTGTTGGATTCCCTCGTGCGCGCCGGTCAATTGAGCAGGAGAGCGCTGCTTGATATTCTCTATCCTGCCCCACTCACGCCCTACCCCGAGCGCCTGAATGAGTGGGTGCGCGAGAAGTTTCTGTGGTTTGATCAGCTGGGAAACCTGGCTCCTCACCCAACGGCTGCCATTTTGCTGCAACGCGAACTAGACCCGCGCAAAAGGAAATTGCCTGCCCCGCGCTCTGCCCCGCGCTCTTTCTTTTGCTGGAGGTTGGAAGGACCGGAAAAGCCCCCGATTCCCTACGAATTGCCCCTTGTGCGCGTGCATGAGGAGAGTCGTCACCCGGTGTACGCCATGCAAGCAGAGCCTGGTCGCTCTCTTTTTCTGTTGCAAACAGCCTGGAAAGGTGTCGCCTGGGACGACGAGAACTGGCTCGTCTACGACCGGGGCGCACTCCGCTGGGTGGGGGAGCCAACCGAGGACGCCCTTGCCGACTGGCTTTCATCGCAGC
>JADMIM010000163.1 GCA_015478585.1 Thermaceae bacterium
GGATTCATGTTGGAGAGGAAAAAAGCAAAACTGCTGACCTCTAGCCTTCCTCTTTCCTCCTTAGAGCGGCCTCTATCCGCACCCTGCGGTTGCCATCCTGGGCCAGTTCTGCCAGCACTTCGGCTGCCGTGCTGGGGTTTCGGGCCAGGGCATAGCGCACCAACCAGTCTGGTGAAGCCCGGTGGCGCACCTTGGCAAGCTCCACCGCCGGAAGGTCGGGGTGGGCCAGGGCAACAGACCGGTTCAGAACGTAGCGCGACCTCGAGGCGGCTACCAGCAAACGCTGCTTGTACTTGGTCAGGGTTTGGGCATCTAGGTTGGAGTGGCCCAGCGCAGTCCGGCGCACATTCTCGTCAGCATCGCTCAAAAGCTGGGCCAGAGCTTCGCGCGGGGTCTGGTCATGAACCGCCACCGCCAGCCGCACGTCGCGGTCGCTGTCGTGGGCCAGACGGCTCAGAGATTCACTGTCCAGAGTAGGGTTCAAGGCCGCAGCTTGGCGCACTTTCCACTCGCTGTCCTGAACCAGTAGCCGCAGCCGTGGGGTGGGCAGGGCCGGGTTCTGTGCTGCCAGGGCGCGGGCGTAGAGGCCACGCTGGGCCAGGGCCTCGAGAAAGCCGGGGGAAAGCTGAGGGTTCAGGGACTCAGCCAAACCATACAGCTCGAGGCACTCCCAAGAGGTGGCCGGGTTGCCCCGCGCGGCCTGGCGCACGCTTTCGTCATCGTCGCCAGCCAGAACATAGAGGGTCTGGGCAGGGGTCTGAGGATGGGCCGCTACCAGCAGCCGTACATCCAGGTTTTCGTCTTTTGCCAGCATCTCCAGCCCCTGCCCACAGAGGCCAGGGTGGCGGGCTACCGCTTTGCGCACGTCGGCATCGGTATCTTGGGCCAGGGCCTCGAGCAAAGCTCCTTGGGTCTGGGGGTTTTCGGCGACAGCCAGGCGTACCCGCCAGTCTTCGTCACGGGCCAGACGGGCCAAGTCTGGGGCCTGGGTAGCTGGATGTCGCGCCGCCAGCCGTCTGGCCCACTCGTTGCCCTCGGCAAGTTTGCCCAGCAGCAGCGGGGACAGCTCGGGAGCCAGGTTTTTGGCTTGCCGGTAGAGTTCCAGCAGGCTCATCTCGGCCCCCAGCCCCGCAAACCAACCTGAGAACAGGGGCTCGAGCGCTTCTTCCGGCACCTGAGGGTTGTCAGCTACGGCCTGCCGCACGTCGCGGTCGGAATCCTGGGCCAAATGGGTTAGCCATTCGGGCGGGGTAAGGGGACTGGCTGCCACGGCCTGCCGCACTTTCCAGTGGTCGTCGGCGGCCAGCTTGGCAAGGAGAAAAGTCGGAAGGGCCGGGTTTTGCAAAACTTGTGCCCGCACGTCGGGCTGGTCGTCGCTCGAGAGGCGTTCTAGAAAATCCTGGGGCGTATTCGGATGCCGAGCTACGGCCTGCCGCACGTCGGGGTCGGAATCAGTAGCCAGGGCCGAGAGAATTTCCGGCGAGGCCTTGGGGTTGCGGGCCACGGCCAGCCGGGTATGCCAATCACTGTCGGCCTGGCAGCGCTCGAGGGTCTCCTGCGGAGCGTTGGGGTGGCTGGCCGCGATGCGCCTGGCCCATTCGCTAAAAGATGCCATACGGCCCAACTCCTGCGGTGGAAGGGCCGCATCCTGCGCCTCCGCCCGCGCCAAGAGTTCCAAGACCCCCGCCGGAACATTGGGGTTGGCTGCCGCCAAGGTGCGCACCTCTTCGTTTTCGTCACCCACCAGCCGCTCGAGCACCTCCGGCGGCGTAGCCAGGTTGGCAGCCACAGCCTGCCGCACGTCACGGTCGCTATCCGAAGCCAACACCGCCAACCACTCCACCCCCAGGTTGGGGTTGGAAGCCACCGCCTGGCGCACCCGCCAGTCCTCGTCGGCACTAAAACCCTCGAGCAAAGCCTGAGGCGTGTGCGCATACCGCGCCACCAGACTACGCATCCAGACATGACCGTGGGCCAGCAGTTCCAGCCGAGCCTCACCGGGCAGACCGGTCTCGAGGCAGCTCAACAGCTCGAGGGATTCCTTCGGCGTAGCTGGGTTGGCCCTGGCCGCCCTGCGCACATCCTCGTCCTCGTCAAACAAAAGGGCTTCGAGCACCTCTGGAGTGGTCGCTTCCGAGGCCGCCAGAAGTGCCCTCAGGGCGGGGTCGCTTTCGCGGGCTAGGCGCGGGGTCAGCCAGTTTGGAATCAGGCCGGACACCGCCAGTTGGCGCAGTTCCACCGCTTCCGAGTCACCCTCGAGCCACCACCAGGCACTCTCTAAGGGGCTCGCTTCCAGGCTCACGTGAAGCCGGGCGGCTTCGGCCACCGCAGGAACCGGATGGGCCAGCAGCGGCTCGAGGGTTTCGGGGGGGGTAGCCGGGTTTTGGGCCAGGCTCAGCAGCGCCTTGGTATCGCCGTGCTTGAGCACCCAGCGCAGATATCCCACTTCCACTCGAGGCTGGGCTAGAATTCGCCCGCGGGCATATTCAGGCATCTCCGCCAGAAAGTTGGGGTTGACCAGAAGCAACAAGTCCAACACCGGGTTCTCGAGGAATTCCTGAGGAAAATGCACGGCCAGACGGTACAAAACGTCCTCGGGGGTGTTGGGATTTCCTGCCACGGCCCGCCGCACTTCCCGATCCCCCTGCGAAGCTAATGCCCGCAAGCGCTCGGGCTTGGAGGTGGGGTCGCGGGCTTGTAGGGAGAGATTCATAGTTTTCCAGTTGGCTCGAGGCCGAAAATACATTACGTACAGGAGGGCGATTTTAGCATCTGGATTTTATTGTCCAGGACGAGAGATATTCAATTCTCCCTTTTATCCCAGTACCACACTCTGATACTCCTGCATGAACTCTTTTATACGCGGGTCTTGCCGCAGCATCAAGGCAAAATCGCCTGGGCCGCTTTTCTTGAGGCGTTGAAAAAGGTCGCTCACGAAGAGTTGTATCCACTCCAGCGGGGCCACTTCGACCAGATAGCGAAAGGCGTTCAGCCCTTGCTGGGCGGTCTCGGCCCGCAGGGTCAGGCCCATCGTAAGGGCGTAGCGCTGGGAGGGCTCGGCAGGAAAGGGATGGGTCAACTGGCCCTGCAAAATCGTGGTGAGTTCGGGCAAGACCTCATATACCTTGGCAAAAGCCTCGAGTTCCGCCGCCACCCCCTCCCCCACCACCGGGGCCACGTCCAAGCCCGATTTGAGCAGGCGGCTGGCCATCTCCCAACTGCGCGGGCTGGGCCAGGCCGGGCGCTTGGCATCCATCTGGTGCAAAAGGGCCGGACGAAAGGACAAAAAAGCCAGGATGCGCTCGTGGATTCCGGCAGTCAGTCCATAGCGCTTGAAGCTCTCGAAATCCGGGGCCACCTCGAGGTGAACAAAGCGGTTCGCCAAAGGCGCGGGCATATCAAACACCGCTGCGCGGTCTTCCTTGCGGTTGCCCGCAGCCCACACGTACCAGCCCGTAGGCAGCGTGTACGAACCGACCTTGCGATC
Organism: Thermaceae bacterium; assembly: GCA_015478585.1. GTDB lineage: Bacteria > Deinococcota > Deinococci > Deinococcales > Thermaceae > Meiothermus. The sequence continues at coordinate 3,488 of JADMIM010000163.1, forward strand.
CAAAATAAGCTGCTGGGCCATGCCCTGCATGGTCGGGGGGGCCATGTTGAGTTCGTCGAGAAACAGTATTCCCTCGCCCCCTGTGGGCAAAAACTCTGGCGGATACCACTTGGAAATCCCCTCTACTTGCGTACCGGCATCACCGGGCTGCCTCGGCAGTGGCACCGGCACTGGCAGCCCACGCAGGTCGGTGGGGGCTAGTTGCGAGAGCCGCACGTCAATAAAGCCGATGCCGTGCTTGCGTGCAGTCTGGGCCACGATAGACGACTTGCCCACGCCGGGCGGCCCCCAGATCATGGTGGCAAGCTCGAGGCGGTGTTCTACCAAGCTAGATAAATAGTTGGCGAGTTCGACTGGGCTCACAGGCTAAGTCTGGGGCATGAAAAAGCACCCTGTGTAGGCAGATAAACATTCGCGGGTTATTAAACGGGGCCTTTAGCTGAACCCAGAGCATGAGCCCCCAAGCCTGGAGTTCTTAAGATTCGCTTAAGGTTTCTAGGGCAAGTTGCCCCTGCGCCATTTTAGAAATCTACAAAAAATTTCGTTCCCCATGCGCTTCGGGGCTTTTTCAGGGAGATTTAGTGGAGTTCAGGCGTTAATTGCTTATTAATTGCATTTCGACAAGCTACACCTGTTTTCAAAGGAGGTGTGCGGTGGAACGTAGAGAATTGTTGCGCGTTCTAGGTAACGTGGGTCTGCTCTCGCTAGTGGCCGGTTGTGGTGAGCTACTCCCCAACGCCAGCGGTGGGCCAGGATTAAAGCAAGCCGTACAGGCCGGTACGCTCGACCAGCTCGCTCAGAACGGGAAGTTTTTGCTGGTTAATGTGGCTACTGATACCAGCACTAACTATCCGGTAGTAGTGGCAGCGGTCTCGAGCAGCACGGCCCCGGCTGGAGCTTTAGCTCACCCTACAGTGCCAGGGCTTTATCTGGTCAGCTTTTCCCGTGTTTGCACCCACCAGGGCACCACCATAGACTCCCCTGCGAGTGGCTTGATGCACTGCCCCAACCACGGTCAGGACTACGACCTGAAAACTGGTAATCCTACCGGCACTGCGGGCAAAACCAATATCCCCCTCGCCC
>JADMIM010000164.1 GCA_015478585.1 Thermaceae bacterium
GGCCTTTACTTTGGCAGCGGCGGTAGAACCTCTGACCGCTTCTCTGGCCCGTCGTCTGGGGCGTGGTCTGGGGGTAACGCTGACTTATTTAGGGCTTCTGGCAGTGGTGGGGTTGGGGTTTTGGGTCAGTGCGCCGGTGCTGGTAGCGCAATTCCAGAAGCTTTACGCTGCCCTGCGCGACTTGCCCACACAAGACGTGATACCTGGTTTGTCCGGCACGAGTCAGAATATTCTGGATTCTTTGTTGGGGTCGCTGGCTTCGGGGGCCAAGACCGCCTCGAGTTTTCTTTTCCGGGCGGTGGGCGGATTGGCTGATGCGGCACTGGCGCTGGTGTTGGCCGTAATGGTCAGCCTCGAGCCCTTTTTGGTGGGCCGTCTGGCCAGGTATTTGCCAGGGGAGCGCTGGGCCGAGGTGCTTCAAACTACCTGGGGCCGTATGGGCTTGTGGGCCAGGGCGCAGTTGGCGGTGGCGGTTTCCTTTGCTCTGCTCTTTGGCCTGTGGCTAACCATCATTGGCACGCCCACCCCTTGGGCACTGGCGGTGCTGGGCGGGGTGCTCGAGGTGATGCCTTTCGTTGGTGGAGCCACCATCGCTCTGCTCGCCACCATAATCTCTTTGTCCAAAGGGCTCACCATAGCTGGGCTGGTGTTGGTTGGCTATGCGGCCATCGCCCTGCTCCAGGGCAAACTGCTGATTCCCTTGATTTACGGGCGCATCCTGGGCTACCACCCGGCTACCGTACTGCTGGCGATTTTCGTGGGGGGCAAGCTATTCGGATTTTTGGGGATTTTTCTGGCGGTGCCCGGCTTTATCCTCGTGGAGAATCTCTATCGCTACTGGTTTCAGCGCCCCAAAGAAGAAGTCAAAACATAGTGAACTATCCCTCGGGACACGATTGCTCGAGTATCCGATTTGGTTATCCAGGATGCAGATAACGATATAGGGCGGTTTTGATAGACACCCTTGACATTCGTTGTTAATCAAATGCCTTTCTGATTGCGTTTTCGAGCCGTTCACCCCAAGATTATTTACTGAAACTGCCGTAGCTATTTACCTCAGCCGCGACCAGACCAGACTCCCTAACCAAAGCAAAACCAGCCCCCATAGCCCAATCACGATGGCGGCCCCCGCCGGGCTCACGGGCTTGCCCTGGGCAATAAGGTTGCTGGCTTGGGTACGGCATTCGAGTAGCACGCTGGAGGGCACCAGGCGCAGGGTCAGGGCGATGCCTGCCGGAACAAGAACCAGATCGTCCAGCAACCCCAGCACCGGTACAAAATCAGGAATTAGGTCAATCGGGCTGAAGGCATAAGCCACCACCAGTGCGGCTAGGGCTTTGGCGGGCCAGGGTGTGTGCGGATGCCGAACCACCAGATAGAGCGTGAAGGTTTCACGCTTGAGTCCGCGAGCTTTCCCTCGCAGAGAACTCAAAAGCCCCCTCACCCCCTCACCTCGACCAGCTCGAGCAGTACCCCACCCGCCCACTTGGGATGAATGAAGGCTACTAAGTGCCCGCCGAAACCAGGTCGAGGAACCCGGTCAATCAGCGGGGCTCCTTCCGCTTCCAGGCGCTTTAGCTCAGCCCCGATATCCTCGGTGGCGATGGCGATATGGTGCAGCCCTGGCCCGCGCTTGTCGATAAACTTGGCGATAGCCGTGCCTTCACGCACCGAGGCCAGCAACTCGATGCGGGGGGTGTTGCTGGCCTCTCGCAGCATCCAGACCTGCACCCCCTGGCTTTCTACCGTTTCCTCGGCCTCGAGGACATACCCCAGCCTGAAGTAGGGCTGGGCGGCCTGCTCGAGGTGCTCTACCGCGATGCCGATGTGGTGAACCATGCCTCTATTGTGCTACGGGGACATAGGCCAGGGCTACGGTGGTGGCGTTGGCAACCGGGTCTAGGGTGAGTGAGGCCAGGCCAATGGGGGTGAGGCTTTCGGTGGGGCCAAAAAAATCCAGCACCCGCAGGGTAGAACCGCCCACACCGGGGATATATTGGGCCGCATACAGATACTGATCCAGCCCCAGCACGGCAGCGCTGTACTGCGAGCTGCGATCGAGCACGGTGATGGGCGGCAGTTTGAAGGCCCCATCGAAGCGGGCCAGAGCCTTGCCGTTGGTGGTGCTACAAGCGGGGTTGCACACCGGACGGCCCAGCACCACCAGCGGCAGCCCTCCAGCCGCAAAAAAGTTGGCCGAGAGCGAGACATCGGGGGTGGGTGCTGGAATAAAGGTGGGCGTGCTGCTCAAATCCCAGGTCAGCAAGTAAGTTGCCAGGTCGCCGCTGGTGGGGTCGGCAAACAGGCCGTAGGCGGTGGCTAGGTTGGTTTTGTTGTCCACTACCACTGCCAAATCGCTGGGAACCTCGGTGGTAGTGGTGGGGCGGTTGGCCAGGCCCACCAGGCTGCGAAACTTGGTGGTGTCGGTCAGGTCTTGTCCGATACCGATTTGCTGGGGGCCAAGGTAAATCAGGCGATCCTGGTTGTCCAGGGTCAGGCGCAGTGGAGCCACCACGCTCGAGAGGCTGCTCAGGTTGAGGGCGGGGTTGGCGGTGGGGTCTAAGCTGGGGTTGTTCAGGTCTATGATCCAGGCACTGGGCAGGGCCAGGGGTTGGTTGGGGTTGGTGGTGGGACAGACCAGCAGCAGCTTGCTCGAGCCCTGTCTTAGATAACCTTGGTTGCAATCGGTGTTCAGGTCGGGGGTGGTAACAGTATTGGTGGGAAGCGGCGGTGCGCTGGCGGGGTTGGTAGTAAAGCCGGTCGTGGCGTAGCGCCGAAGCTGAGAAGGGGTGAGCACCCACAACTGGTCGGGCTGGGTGGCCTGGGTGCTGCGCTGGTAGAACAGGGCCACTATGGGTTGGTCGAGGGTCCAAGTCCAGACCAACTGACAGACGCTATCTTGCTGGCTAGTTTTTTGGCATCCGCTGCTGCTGGCCCCCGAGCCCGGTTGTAGTCTCGAGGTGTCATAAAAGCGAATCAGCCCCACCGAACCGGTGGCGGTGGAAACATTGGCCGCCACCGCCAACACCGCCGTGATGGTGTCGGTCTGGCTTCCGGTGCAGGCCGATAGCAGAACCAACAGTACTAACCCTAGATATTTCATGGGATGCCTCCGGTGCTGGGGTTGGTGGAGCTGGGCGGGTTGAAGGAGGGAGGGTTAAAGCCAAAGCCATTCTGGTTGAGGAACAAGTCGGCAGCACTGCCCCCGAGGATAAAAGAGACCTTGAATTCGCTGGTCAGCGCGTCCAAGCTGGCTTGCAAGGCCCAGCAGCAGCGGTCTATGGTCACAGAGACCTTGGGCTTGAGGATGGTGTTCTCGAGGTTGGGCAGATAAAAAGTTTGCGGGGGGGTTGCGGTGGTGGTCCAGGTCATCCGCAGGAAGAGGCGGGTGTTTTCGGTGCCCATGAAGCTCACGGTAGGGCCAAAGTCGGTCAGGCCGATGAGAAAACGTCCGTCCTGAGCCTGGCGATTGGCACTCAAGATGCCCTGAAAAGCCAGGCCGGGGGGGTCTTCGATGCGCAAGGGGGTGGGGAAAACCTCCGTCTCGCCCTGGAATTGCAGGGTTTGTAGGTAGCTCGAGGGGTCGTCGCGTTCGGGCAGGTGATACTGGGCGTAAATCTGGTTGATAAACACGTCGGGGTCGCGGATGGCGGTCTGAAAGGTGAGGGTAGGGTTTTTGACGTAGTTTTGCAAATAGTACCAAGTGCCCTGCAAGCTCAAGCTGGTGTCGCTGCCATACTGGTAGACCAGGGCCAGGCTGGCGGTTCCCGCGTTGACCAGGGCTGGGACAATCTCGGGATTGCCAAAGACCAGGCTGTTGCTAAAGCGCAGGGTGTTGAGCCCCAGGGTCAGTTGGGCTGTCCCGTTGAGGCCGAAGGGGGTGGGGGTGGGGGCGTACAGCGTGCCAGGCTGGGGCAGGGGAAAGTAGAGATGATTCAGGCTCTGGCTGAGGGTGAACGTGGTGTCTCCACTGCGCCACAAGAAGCTGGCGGTGGTGTTGATGGCCTGGCCGTTGTTGAGGTCGCGGCTGTGCTGCAAGGAGGCGTTGAAGTCGGGCGGGTTGTAGCTGGCTGAGAGCTGGAGCGGGTTGTAGCGGTTGTATTGCAAAACGCAGTTGAAGGGCGCGGCGGGGTCGCAGACCAGAGGCCGAATTTCCTTCTCCTGCACGTCCGTCCACTGGTAGCCCCCGCTGGCCCGGAAAGACCAGGGCAGGGGGCTATAAGCCAGGCTGGTGCTGAGGGTTCCATTCAGACCGAACTGAAGGTTGCGGTGGTAGCTGAGGCTGAAGCTAAAGGGGGTGGGAGTGATGGACAAGTTGGTGGTGAGCAGCCACCAGTTGCCGTTGTGGATGTCACGGGAAACCTTGTTGCTGAGGGAAAACCAGGCCCAGGGACGGTTG
>JADMIM010000018.1 GCA_015478585.1 Thermaceae bacterium
GGTCTGGCCCAGGCTTTGGGGTTGCCCGATGCGCCGTGGTCGGCGGTGTTGCATGAGCTGGCCCAACAGCGCACAGCAGTGGTGCTGGAAGACCTCGAAGGGGGCAACGATTTAAGCCCACTGCTCAAGCACAATCCGGGACTGGTTTTGCTAGCCAGCCGCCGCAAGCTGCGCGACCCAGAGATTCCCCGACTGCGAACTGAGGGTCGCCTGATTCACCTCCGAGCCGAACAGCTCGCGTTTACCCCTCAGGAGGCCGTCCAACTTTTTGGTCAGCGGGTGGGCGGAGAACAAGCCTGGGAGCAGACCAGAGGCTGGTCGTTGCCATTACATCTGGCCGCGCTGACCGGGGAAACTCCCGATGATCAGGGGCTTTGGGAAGGGATGCGGGAGAGCCTCGAGGTGGGTGAGTGGCAGGAGGTGTTGTTCCTGGCGAGTCTCCCCTATTTGCCCCTGGCCTCAGCCCGCCCCGAGGACTCCCATCTGGCTCAGCTAGGGTTCGTGCAGGCCCTGGAGCAGGGCTACCGTCTGCACCCCTTGACCGCCGAGCAGCTCCTGGGGCAATACCCCCTGGAGGTGCAAAAAGCCGTATCCCTCGAGGCCAACCGCCTCGAGCCGCTCCTGCGGGGCCTGGCCTTCGAGCGGGCTGGGCTGTGGGATGAACTCGAGCGCCTTCTTGGGAGTCATTCAGGTCTAGGCGAACAAAACCCCGGCCTGGTGGAGCGCTGGGATGCCCAGCTACCGCCCTCAGAGGGGCCTGCTGGCCTGTTGCGCTCCTTTGAAGTGGCCGTGGCCCTGGGACGCTTAGGGCAGAACAAAGCAGCCGCACAGCGATTTTTGCAGATTGCCCGTACCCCTCAGGCCCCCTCCCCTCTGGCTCTGTTGGCTTACGGAGAGGCCGCCAACGAACTCGCCCGCATAGACTTGCCCCAAGCCCGCCAAGTGGTGCAGGAGGGCGATGCCTTGCTGGAGGGAGCCAACCCCGCCGATGCCGCTAAATATCTCAACGCCAGCGCCGGGGTGGATTACTGGTCCAACAACATCCAAGCCGCAGTTGAACGCTATGCCCGTGCCCTGAGCCTAGCCCCGGCAGGCAACCTGCGGGTGAGCTGCCAGTACAACCTTTCCCTGATGCGCTGGTGGCTCGACGGGGACGGTGCGGCTTTGTTAGCAGCCAGACAACAACTCCTCAATGAGACCTCGAGCAAGATTCCACCCGCTAAGCGGGCTTTCTATTCTCGCAATGCGGGCATCAAAGCGGCCATGACTGGCTTCAACCAACAGGCTGCGGCCCTGCTGCGCCAAACCCTCGAGTATACCGAGGTAGACCCCCTCTCGGCCCTGCAAGCCGAGGCTGCTCTGGCCTTGTTGGAGCGCCGCCTGGAGGTCATGCCCGCAATCTGGGCGCGGCTCAAGATGTGGGAGAATCCCAACGCCGAAGACCGTATTTTGGCTCCTTGGATTCTGGCCTTGCTGGATGCCGGACAGCCCGCAGAAGCCCTGCTACGGCTGGGCGAAGACCGGGGCAGCTCGAGCAGCTTTGCCAATACCCTGCGGGCACTGGTGCTATGGGCCAATGGCCGCGAGCAAGAAGCCTACCAGAGCTTGCCCCAACCCGCTGACCCGGTAGCTGAGCGCGAGCACTGCTTGTATATCCGGGCCACCCGCTTCCGCGTCACCCGCGACGAGGCCGAACTCGAGGCATTTTTGAATCTTACCGTCGAGCGCGAGCGACCTCTGGTCTACTACATCCCTCTGCGCGAACTACCCCGCCAGCGCCCCCAATTTGCACGGTATTATCCCATCCAGGAAGTGCTGCGCAGCGGTTGGAGGGAAGCCATAGGGCTACGTCTGGAAGAGATTCCGCCGCTCGAGCTGAGCTTGCTGGGCCGCTGTGAGGTGCGGCTCTTGGGCGAACTGGTTGCGCTCAACCCCCGCCCCCGCGACGCGCTCACGCTGATGGCTTTGGGGTTGAGCCGGGAACAGCTTGCCGAAACCCTGTGGCCCGAGCTAGACAGCGAAAAAAGCCGCAACAACCTGCACGTGACGCTCAACCAGCTCCGCAAAAGCCTCGAGCCCTGGGGCATACCGACCTACTTGCTCGAGGGGGGCCTCCAGCGGGTTCGCTGTGACCTTTGGGCTTTGCAAAGTGCAATCGAAAACAAAGACCTCCAGCAGATTCAAACGCTCTATGGCGAACTGGCTCCGGCCTCGAGCCTGGAGGTCATTAAGGAACACCGGGCCCGGCTGCGAGAACAAGCCATCGAGGTCATGCTGGGGGCCAGCCCCACCGAGGACGCATTGGAATGGGTTCTGCGCCTCGACCCACTGCATGAGGAAGCCCTGACGAGGCTGCTGGAACAACTAGTCAAATCTGGGCGCAAAGTTACCGCCCGGCGGCGCTACCTCGAGTTTGCCGCACGGCTCAAACAAGAACTGGGCCTCGAGCCTGCCCAAGAGCTTCAGCGGATTCTGGGGTGAAACGTTCTGTGTACCGAATGAGCCAGTTACAGCTCGCGGGTGAGCCCGTCACAGGAGGTGTCTAAAAGCTTCTTGGGTCAAATCCATACGATTTTTTCGGTCACACAGGATGTTGAATTCCATTTAACAAGCGAACTGCCCTTTGTCCGTAAATATGAGGACATGACGGTGTTTGGTGCATAATTTGATACATATTTGCTAAGGGTTGGTTTTGCATTGGGGATCATACTGAAAACTACCATTATTATTCTGACCGAAATTTGGATCCTGACCCTGAAGTAACCGACCCCGAATACACGCCCATTTGTCCATCGCCTTGAGCCGGAACTCGTGCATCTGCTGCATCAGATCCACGGTGTACGCGTTGTACTTGAGCTGCATCTGCACAGTCCGTTGGGCCTGATCCTGCTCGCCCTTGAACCACTGAGGGTTGGTGTGCATGGTGGCGAGCGCCCGCACGAGCACTGCGTCCGCTAAGGCTGCCCGCTCGGGGGTGGCAGTGTAGCCTTGCAACCGGGCCACCGCCCAGGCAGTTCCGGTTCCCTGGTAGTTCACAGCATAGGTCTCGGCGAAGAGATACCCCACCCAAGTACCCCCATTTGCCTTGCAGATGTAGTTGACATCTCCGGCGGTGTGGCCGTCAAAGGGGGGCATGCCGTACTGGGCCATGATTTGCGCTTGACGGCGCACGTACTCGGGGTAGTTGCCCTTACGGGTCCAGCCCAGGCTGCTGCAATACTGGCTCATGGTCTGGCCCACGTAGTAGGCCGCGAAGTTTTGCCCGCTCAGGTAGCGCAGCACCACTGCGCTCGAGCTAGGGCGGCAGCCCTCGTTGCAACCCAGCGAGCTCATGGTCTGGTTGGGAACCAGGAAGGTCGTCGGAAGGTTGACATCCCCCAGCCGCACCATCACCTGTCCGTCTGGCGAGGTCATCACCACCTCGCTCACGCCCCCCGCCCCGGCATAATGGCGAACCGTGCCCCCGCTGATTTTCCAGCCCACCGGAACCTCGAGGGTAAAAGCCCCTTCCCTGGGGTCGCTCCACCGCTGAAACCGCAGGCCCCCGGCGTTTTGCGCCAAAACACTGCTGAGCGAAAGCAATATCAGTAAACCTCCTGCCTTCCAAGTGGCTCGCATCCTCATCACCTCAGTTTTCAAGGATGGCAAAAGGGCTATTAAGCCCGACTTAAACCAAGGTCAGATGGACTTGAGGGCTGGGTTTAAGCGCCGATTAAGTAGGCAGATAATATTTTGCTCGAGTAGTTCGTGGATGCCTAACGAACTACAGGGGGGATAGATGAAGCATTGGCGTATCTGGGCTACGGGTCTACTGGCATTGATAAGCGCATGTGGTGGGGGCACCGGTGGAGGTGGGAGTTCAGGCAGCATTCAAGGGACGGTCAAACTAGCTTTTGGCTCCCCTGCCAGTCTGCCCGACCTGGCCGCTTTCAGTAATTCCCTGACCCCCCCCAGCGGTGAGTTTGTGCCAGGGGAGGTGATCGTCCGCTTCAAGCCCTCAGTGAGCCTGCAGAGCGTGCAAACCCTGCAAGTAGCCGGTATATCGCTCCAGCGGATGAGCGGCCTGGGGCTGACCGATACCGCGCTCTACCGCACAACCACCAGCACTAGCGACACCCTTGCTCTGGTCGAGGTCTTACGCCAGCGAGCGGACGTGCTGTATGCCCAGCCCAACTACCTGATGCAGGCCCTGGCTACCCCCAATGACCCCGCTTTTCCTATTCAGTGGGACTTTGCCGCCATGAAGCTGCCTACGGCCTGGGACATCGAAAAAGGCACCTCGAGCCCAGTGACAGTTGCTGTGGTGGATACCGGCATGCTCTCACAACACCCCGACCTGGCAGGTAAAACCCTTCCAGGCTACGACTTCATCACCGACCCACGCCAAGCCAACGACGGCGATGGGCGCGACCCCAACCCCGAAGACCCCGGTGACAACCCCGGCAAGCAGTCCAGTTATCACGGTTCGCACGTAGCAGGCACCATTGCAGCAACGACTAATAATGCGGTAGGTGTAGCGGGAATCAGTTGGGGAGCCAAAATCCTGCCCGTACGGGTGCTCGGCGTGGGCGGGGGTGCCTCCTCCGATATCATCGCAGGAATACTTTGGGCCGCAGGAATTCATGTTGATGGTGTGCCGGACAACCCCAACCCAGCCCAGGTGATCAACTTGAGCCTTGGCGGGAAATATACCTGTGATCAGGCTCCAGCCTATCAAGATGCTTTCAATCAGGTGGCGGCCAAAGGTGCGATTGTTGCGGTGGCGGCTGGCAACTCCAGCGACGATGCCAGCCTCTACAGCCCCGCCAGTTGTAGCGGTGTCATTACCGTAGGGGCCAGCGAAACCCGCAACTTCCGAGCCTATTATTCCAACTATGGCCCCCGCATCGACGTGATAGCTCCTGGAGGGGACACCTCGGTAGGAACTATCAACAAAGTCTGTGGCACCAATGGAGATCAGTTTTGCCCCGACGGGATACTGAGCACCATCAAGAACGATGCCAGCGGACAATACATCTATGCCTTCTATCAAGGCACCTCTATGGCCTCACCTCATGTTGCAGGTCTGCTGGCCTTGATGAAGAGCAAAAACCCCAGCCTGACCGCCGCCGCTGCCCTGGATATCCTCAAGCGCACCGCTCATCCCCTGACTACCGAAGCCTGTACGGGCAAGCCCTCGGCAGCACTGGATAAAGTGGCCCCTAACTTCCCAAACCTGGCAGCCAGCGATTGTGGTGCGGGCTTGGTAGATGCTACTGCCGCCCTACAAGCTGTGGGCGGAGGCGGGGGTGGAACCCCAACCCCAGATTTGAGCCTGAGCCTGAACCCCAACAGCCTGACTTTGAGTCCTGGCGGCAACTCGAGCATCAATCTCAGCATCACCCCCACTGGCGGCTTCTCCAACCCCGTCAACCTCAGCCTGGTCGGAGCACCTAGCGGGGTCAGCGGGTCGTTTACCCCTAACCCAGCCAGCAGTAACAGCGTCTTGAGCCTCAGTGTCTCCACCTCCACTGCTCCTGGAACCTATGCCCTCACCATCGCTGGCAGTAGTGGTGGTCTCAACCGCACCGCAAACCTCAGCCTGCTGGTGCAAGCCCCCACTGGAACCGGCAGTAAGCCCAGCTTGAAAGGTGCGATACTGGGAGCTTGCTATGCCATCATCGTAGCCGGAAGAGTGGACTGTGACAGTCAAAAATCCGTCGCCATTCAGTTGGGGGGTCTGGCAGGCAATAACTCTGGCTACCAACTCGAGGGCCTTGCCGCGGGCAAGTATTACATCCTGGGTTGGAAGGATGTCAACGGCAACAATCAGATAGACAACGGAGACTATCTAGGAGCCTACGTGGTCAACGGCAATCTAGCCTTTGCCAAACCCGGCGACACGAGCATTAACTTCCAACTAGACGTGATTCAGAGTACCAGTGCGGCAGCAGCCCAGGCTCGCCTGCTATGGCCTAAGATCCAACAATTGCGGCACTAATTTTCGGCGGCATCCCAGTTAAGGGTCTCCGGGGTGACTCCATCCAAAGTCACCCCGACTAGAGGAAGCAGGAGGGTTTCACCCTGTCGTGGAGCTATTTAGAGCGGTTTTCATACACAAGCGTCCATTATCTCGAGGTTTTTGTTTTATCGCGGTTCCCACTATTTTTCCGCCACTCCTGGCGGCCAAAAGGGGCTTGGTACGGTCTTTCTATCGGAGGGGAGAGCTATATTCTTTCTGAAAACCGCTCTAGAGGCGCTTAAAACTCTGCCGGGCCGATAGCGGCGGAGCCACTACCCGAGCTAACCTCGAGGGGTACACAGCAATTCATTGCAGAGGGTTTAATCCGGGCTGGACAGTACTCACACAAAACTGCTCTAAGGGTGTAGCAGTAACGTACCCAGGTTGAAAGAATTGGTGGCCGGAACCACGAGTTGTTGCGTGGTCTGGGGCTCGCCCTGGTCACACAGACCATTCCCCGCATCGTCGCGGCAAGCAGTGAGAGTGTATAGGCCAGGTATCAGGTAGGTTGAAAACTGCCCCCCAGTTGTGGTCACCTCCCGGCTGGTCGGCCCGGTAAAACTCACCGCATAATCTCCTTTGGGCAGCGCCCAGCCAAACACCGGGGGTAAGAACATAAGCCCATCCCCATAGGTATTGTTGCGGCCCACTGCACCCAGGTGGGTCAGCTTGGCTTTGAGCAGTGCCCAGGCTTGGGAACCAGTGGTGGCCTGACCACTACTGAGGACTAGGGCCAGCCCTGCGGCTACTTGTGGGGCAGCCTGGGAGGTTCCCATGTAATAGGTGTAGTTGGGCTGATTTTTCTGGAAATCCCAGGTGGTCGAGAGGATACCTGCTCCTGATCCTTGGCTGGTATCGCCACCGGGGGCGGTGATAGCCACGCTCGAGTTTTGCTGGCTATACCAGGCCACGTGATTGCTCTGGTCGGTGGCAGCCACCGCAATTACTCCTGGACACGAGGCTGGATATACCAGCTGCCCTGGTGCATCGGCCTGGTAGTTTCCAGCGGCAGCCACCACCAACACCCCCTGGGCCACCGCATCGGCTACGGCATCGCACATCGCATTGGAATAAGTAAGTGCTCCCAGCGACAGATTAATCACCTGGACGGGCGTAGGGTTTTGTAGGGTGAAATTGCCCACGCTAACTGGAATACCTGCCGCGTAGCGAATTGCCAGGGCCACGTTCTCGAAGGAACCATTGCCAGTCTCGTCCAGCACCCGCAGGGGCAACACTTTGACAGGTGCGTTGTAGGCCACCCCCACGATACCCGAAGAGGTACAGGTGGGACAGGCCGGGGTAAACGTACCACTCCCGGCGGTGATGATGCCGGTTACGTGGGTGCCGTGACTGCCCCCGGTGGGGCTGGTCTGGTCGCCGGGGTCGGTGGGGTCGGTGGTATCCCGCACGAAGTCGTAGGCTCCCTGACCGGGCAATACCAATCGGCCCGCCAGGTCGGGATGGTCAAAGCGCACCCCAGTATCAATCACCGCTACAGTGATGGGCCGGGTAAAACTCCCCAGATAGCTGAAACGGGCTCCAGTAGAGCGAAGATACCACTGCTTGGGATAGAACTCGTCGATGGGTTCGCCCTGCACGCTAACATATCCGTTTAGCTCGGCCCATTGGACGTTGGGGTCGAGGCGCAAGCGGTCTAGCAAAGCCTGCGGGGCGGCACTCTTGAGCTTGGCGAGACGGGTCTTGGGGTCATAGGAGCGCAGCCGCGCATCCTGGGGCAAAAAGCTCGGCTTCAGGGCACGGCGGTACTTGACGAGCACCTCCGTAGGTGCGGGGAGTTGGGTATGGGGGTGCAGTCCCTGAGCCCGAAAAGCGGGTCGAGATTGGGCTTGGATGGCCTGAACCGAAGAGGCATCGCTGACCTGACCCCTGACTTGTACCAGGGGCAAATGCACGATAATGGTGGCGTTCATATCGCCCGAAACCTCGAGGGTGGTGGTGTATTGCCTGCCGTCGGGCGGGTCTTGGCTGGGCTGGGCCACTAGCCCGAGGGTCGCCGAACCTACCCCCTGCGCAGGGGAAACCGTGAGCCAGTTGGAGGTGTTCTGGATTTTCCAGGCCAGATTTGGCCCTAGCCGCAGGGGCAGCGAGCCTGTAGAGCCATTCATGAACACATCGCTAGGCAAGGCATTGGTTTGTCCGATGGGGCCGGTAGAAGCACACCCCAGCAGTAAACCAACAGAAATCCAGATAAGGTGACGCATTACCTCCACAGTAGCTTCTTTCAGCCTTGCGTCAAGTTGGATAGACCACCGACTTGATGGTGGCTGTGAGCTACAAAAGGCAAAACACCCTTAGCTATAGCATTTTTCACGACTACTCCATTTGTGCGGTGCAAGGTTCATGAAAACCGCTCTAGCGTGCCCACTCGAGCATTAGCTCTCGTCCGAAAGCCTGTTGGAACAGCTTGCTCTGTTTGGCGGTTTCGGCAATCTCTACCCAAGGTTCTTCCTCGGCCCGCAAACCGATACGCACTTGCTTGTTGCCAATTTCTACCTCGAGCCCCTCGACCCGTCCGGCCCGGCTGCGCTCGAGGTATTCGGTCATGCGCAAGATGGTCGCAAGCCGCAACAGGCGTTTGTTGTCGCCGTCCTCGAGCAGGCTTTTGTATAGGCCGGGTTTGGGTTCGCCCTTGCGGTGGAAGCGCACCAATAGGCCAATCAGGGCTTGCTCGCGGTGGGTCAGACCGGGGATGGCAGCGCTCATGATTAGATATTCGCCGTGCTTGTGGTGGTCGTAATAGCCCACGCTCATACCGATGTCGTGCAGCAATGCGGCCTCGTCGAGAAGCTGTTCCTCGGCCTTGCCATAGCCGTGCAGGGGTTCCAGGGCCCGAAACAACTGGCGACACAGATGGCGCACCCGCACGGTGTGACCATATTCCTGCGGGTAGCGCGAGAAAAGGTTGTGCACCCCAAAACCCCGCACGTCCGGGACGAGATGGGGGTTGGGCAAGAATTCCTCGTAGAACACTCCCTCACGCACCCCTTGGCCGGAAATCCACAGGCCCTGTAAGCCACTCTCGCGCAGCACCGTACGATAGACCAGGGCTCCTGCGGCAATCACGTCAGCGCGGTCAGTTTGCAGCCCTTCCATATCGCGCCGCTCGGCGGTGCTGTGCTCAAGCAAGCGCTCGACCAAATCCTCAAGGTGGTTTTTAGACAACAAGAAGCCGTGTATGAGGTCTACAGGGTAGTTTTCCTGCTTCTGCACCAGCTTAGCCAGATTGCGCACGGTACCGCCCATGGCTACTAAAGGCAGGGGCCGTCCCCGCACTTCTTCCAGAACAGCCTTCATTTCTTTGCGCACGAAGCGCTCGAGATCTTCAACCTCGGCTTTTTTGGGTGGGTCAGACTTGAAAAACATCTCGGTAAGCCGCACCCCGCCTAGCGGATAGGCCCGCCCATAGCGGTAGCGGCGCTCACTCATCCTCGAGAGCTGGGCGCTGCCCCCACCCAAATCCATCACCCAGGCTTCGCCCAGCACAAAGGAGTTGGCGACTGCCAGTACGCCGTAGCGGGCCTCATCCTCGCCGGAGAGCACCCGCACGTCCAAGCCCAATTTGCGCACCTCCCGCATGAACTCGGGGCCATTATCCGCGTCGCGGGCAGCGCTGGTGGCAATCACCCGCAGGTGGTCGAGTTCGGTGGCCTGGGCGAAGTCGGCATATAGCTTGAGGGCCGAGAGTGCTCGTTCGATCCCGGCAGCGCTCAGGCGGTTGCCGCTGGCGAGTCCCTCACCCAGCCGCACCGACTCCCGGATTTCGTCTATCAACCGAAACTGCTTGCTCTCCTCGAACAAATACACTACTAGCCTCGAGGTGCCCGAGCCCAAGTCCACGATGCCAAGACGCTGCATTGTGCCCAAGATACCAAAGTAAAGCACAGAGCGCAGCGCAGAAGGCTAGCTCTCTTACTCCTCAGCCTCAATCTCTTCCGGCTCCTCGGGGTTGCGCTTCATCAGTTCCCGCAGAACCGTGGTGGCATAGGCTCCCTTAGGCAAGAAAAAGCTCACCCACAAGCCTTCTTCGGCTTCTTCCACCGACCATTCGCTCAGAGGGAATCGGATCAATCGCCGATCCCCCCGTCGGGCGGCGAACTGTTCTCGGCGCAGGTCGTAGCGGGCCAAAATCTGGTCCTCGAGCCCCCGCGCTTCACCTTGTGCCTCGCGGTACTTCTTGCCGTACAGTGCTCCGGTAGCGCTGATCTCGAGCCGCTGTGCCCTGGGATTCTCAAGCTCCGCGTCTTCTACCACGAACTCCCCGCCGGTATGGTGTTTTTTGGCGACATCCCCCGGCAGCACACGGTCAAACAGGTCGCGCTCGAGCCGCAGGGCCAGCCAGTCGTTGAACATCAGGCTCTGCAAGCTGCCAATCAGAAACCGTCCCAGCCAGGGGTCGCCGCGCTTTTTGCCTTGCGTCACCAGTTCGTAGCCCCGCACCGGGTTTTGCCCACCCAGCCCGAAACGCTGGGGGCCATAGTAGTTGGGCACACCCTTGGCCTGAAGCGTGCTGAGGATGCTACAGACAGTAAAGGCGGGGGGCGAAGGCCCATCGCTGGCTTTTTCCTTTGCGCCTCCGGCTTCTCGCACTAAAATACGAAACCGATTCCCCTTCAGATGCCCCACCCGCAGCTTGTTGGTGTGCAGGCCCGTCTCGAGCAGCCGCAACTGGGAATGGCCCTCGAGCAGGCTGAGCCGGGGCTGATATTTGGCGGGGATGCTGAACCACTGCCGGGTGAGGGCGTGCTTATCCTTGAGACCGGCTACCCCAATATCTTTTTCAGCCACCCCTAGCTCGTCGCGCAGTAGCTCGAAAACCGCACGGGTGGTGAGTTCTTCCTTCTCGAGCCATAAATACAGGTGTTCCCCTTGGCCTGTTGGCAGATAGGCCGCAACCTCGACCACTTGAAAATCATGGGGATATTGGCGTATAAACCCTGCAATACTGGGGAGTTCGGGTGTAAGGTAGGGATAGCGATTAAAGTCGAATTGCAAAAGGGCTGCCACGGTTTAGACTATCGCAACGAGGAATCATATTGGAGCATTTCGACGAACTCGAGGCCCGATTCGCTAACCACCTGACCCGACTGGTGCCCGAGGGCAGTGTGGTGGCAGCCGTATCGGGTGGGGGCGACTCGGTAGCCCTACTGCATTTGCTCACAGCTACCCCGCGCCGGGTGATTGTGGCCCACCTCGACCACGCCCTGCGCGAGGACTCCCAGCGGGATGCACGCTACGTACAGGCTCTGGCCCAGCGTTTTGGCTATACCTGCGTGATCGAGCGCCTCGAGGTCTCCAAGATTGCCGACGAGCGCAAAGCCAACCTCGAGGCCACGGCCCGCGAGCTGCGCTACGCCTTTTTGGCCAGGGTCGCCAAGCAGTATGGAGCCCAGGCGGTGCTTACCGCCCACACCCAAGACGACCAGGCTGAGACGGTGCTGATGCAACTGTTGCAGGGTACGGGCCGGGGGTTGGGAATGCGGCCCAAGCGGGGCAAGGTGGTGCGGCCTCTGCTCGAGCTGAGCCATGCCATGCTGCGGGCCTATCTGTCTTCCAAAGGCCAGAACTGGCTCGACGATGTGACCAACGCCGACATCACCTTTGACCGCAACTATCTGCGCCACGAGGTGTTCCCCAATCTGGTCGAGCGCTTTCCCCAGGCCAAAGTAGCGCTCTCGCGTTTTGCCAATATCTCTCAGGGCGAAGACGATGCCCTCGACCCCCTGGCCGAAAAACGGCTTCACCTCGACCCGCGCTGGCCCTGTCCGGCTTACCGGGTGGCCCCCCTCTTGCAGGCCGCACCGGCCCTGCGCCGCCGGGCCTTGCGGCAGGTGCTCGAGCGCTGTGGTCAGCGCCCGGAAAGCCGCCTGATTTTTGCCCTCGAGCGCGCCCTGGAAGAAGAAGCCTTCACCTTGCCCGAAGGCTGGATCGTGCGGCGCAGGGATGGAACCTTATTTCTAATCCCTCCCAACCTTAGCACCGTGGCCCGCTGGCCGGGCTCGAGGATGGCTCTGCCCGGCGACTATCTTCAGATGCCTGCGGGCAAAAAGCGCCTGGTGGAGTTTCTGGCCGAACGGGGGGTTCCAACCGAACTCAAGCAGATTTGGCCAGTGCTGGCGGAGGGAAGCTTGGTGCGCGAGGTTTGGGGTTTGTGGCCCGAACCCGACGACCAACGTTTTTTGGGCTTGGCCCTGGAAGAAGCCGAGCGCGCCGCCCAGCACGGCGAAGTACCCGTTGGGGCCGTGGTGGTGCGGGCGGGTAAGGTTTTGGCGCGGGCCAGAAACCGAGTCGAAGAAAGTAAATATGCTACCGCCCACGCCGAGTTTCTGGCCCTACAACGAGCGCTACAGGAAGTCGGGGAGAAAGAGTTGCCCGAGGCTACGGTGTATGTCACCCTCGAGCCCTGTCCGATGTGCTTCGGGGCCTTGATGGAAGCCCAGGTAGGCCGGGTGGTCTATGCTACCGAAAACCTCAAAGCCGGAGCGGTGACGGTTCACGGGATGGTTCCGCCGTTTGCTTGGGAGGGCGGGCGGCTCGAGCGCGAGGCCGGAAAACTGCTGCGTGAGTTTTTTGCCCAACGTAGGCAAGCCAGCAGCGCCAAGCTGGTTCTCACCAGCGAGGAATCCTCCTGAGGTAGGGCAGCTAGCACCTTAAGCGCAGGTGTGCTAAAGTCTCTATTCGGCCCCAAAGCTGTGCAGGCAAACCCTGCGGGGTTCCCGAACAAGCACGATTCGCTTTCACGCCTGCGGGAACATAGGCGGGTTCAACTTCATAGCCGCTTGTTTAGGGTTGGAAACGCGGAGGGGTGCCAGAGCGGTTGATCGGGCCGGTCTCGAAAACCGGTATAGGGGATAACTCCTATCGAGGGTTCGAATCCCTCCTCCTCCGCCAAAACCAGGGTTGGGGGTGTCGGGGGTAGGGAAACTTACCCCTGCCACTTTTGTGGTAAACCCGTACCGCTCCATGAAGCGGGCTAATGCACTTTGAATTGGCTAGCTAACGGGTATCCTCGAGGTAATGGATACTGTATTGCGCGAAGTTACTTGTGACGAGCTGGGTATTTTGCTACACCAGCTCGGAGTGAAAGCCGAGCGGGTCAAGGAGGATTTGTTTAGCCTCGAGTTCGCCGGTGGACTCAAGGGCCACCTCGTCACCTACGGTGAGCCACACCTTCTCAGCCTGCAACTGCGCTCGGGCTTTACTGGCTTCGACCGCGTGGAGCCGCGCCATCTGCTGTCTTGGAATCGCCGCTACCGTTTTTCCAAGTCCTACCTCGATAACGACGGCGACCCCGTGCTCGAGACTGATCTGCGCCTCGAGGGGATAACTCCCGAGGCCATCCAGGCTTTTCTGCGCGATTTTAGCGACCAGGTGACGCTGTTTTTCTCCTACCTACGCATGATAGACGCAAACTTGGTGGAATGAGGGGAGACCCAAAAATAGCGGAAACCGCTCTAAATTCTTTCCCTGGGCCTTCCACACCCCACTCGTTTCACCCCACCCAAAACCCCCACTCCCCGCCGAGCAGCTTTTGCATCTTCAGGTAGTGTTTGCTGGCTTGTGGCCCGGCGGCTACGGCTCTGCGAAAATCTTCCTGAGCGCATAGGTATATCATCGTCGCCAACTCCCCGATGACCGTGAAGCCCCTGACCTCCTGCTCTTTTTCCCATAGCTGCTGGGCGCTGCGCTGGGAGGACTGCCAGGGCACCTCGAGGTAGTGCTCGGGGCCGTGATAAGGCTTGAGTTGGGCCTGGTACTGGCTTTTATTTTTTCCCCGCAGCCGCAAGACCACCCCCGGCGCGCAGTAGTGCGCATCCAGGTCGGTGAGCACGCCCCGACAGGCCAAGGGGCGGTGAGGGTAGGCACAGCAGGCTCCGTCCGCACCCAACAGGGGACAAGGGTTGGCCTGCAAAAAATACTCAGTGGCGAAATTTGGTTGATGTTTGTCTCGAGCAATCTGCATGAGCCGTTTCTGCCCCACTTGCTCGGCCTCTGCCAGGCGGCTGGGCTCGAGCTGGGCTCGCAGGTATTCGGCTTCAGCTAAGCTAATTACCACCATCGCATAGCAACAAAAATGGCAACCCTTGCGACAACTGGGCTCGAGGCCGTGTGAGCGCAGATAAGCCGCAGTGCGCCGGTCAAGTTCGTGGTGGGTTCGGGCTACCTCTTGGTCTAAGGCCTGCACCTCTTTACTCTAAGAGCAAGGCCCAGGAAAAACCAGGCAAGAACTCAGTGTATGGCGGCATTAATGTGGCTTCACGCCAGCAAGCTGAAAGGGATGGTAGAATCCCAGACTATGAACGTGATTGGACGAATCACTGCCATCCCCACCTTGCCCGAGCCGCTCAAAGGCTTGCGCGAGGTGGCCTACAATTTGTGGTGGAGTTGGAACCCTGAAGCTCAGCGGTTGTTCGAGCAAATTAATTTGTCTGGCTGGAAGCGCTTCCGCTCTAACCCGGTCAAGGCTCTGCTCGAGGCCGACCCCCAGCGCCTGTTGGCTTTGTCTGAAAACGCAGCCTATGTAGGGGCGGTGGATGCTACTTTAGCCAGCTTTCGCACCTACCTTGAGACCCGCCCCAAAAAAACTCCCACCATCGGCTATTTCTCCATGGAGTTTGGCTTTCACGAGTCGCTGCCGATCTACTCGGGGGGTCTGGGCATTCTGGCAGGCGACCACGTAAAGTCGGCTTCGGATTTGGGCCTGAGCCTGACCGGGGTAGGCATCTTCTATCACCAGGGCTATTTTCGCCAGGAGCTTACCTCTGAGGGTCAGCAAGTCGAAGTTTACGATGACCTGATGGCCGAAGAGCTGCCCCTGGTAGCCGTAACCGGTGGCGATGGCAAGCAGGTGCGTATCGGCGTAGAGTTTCCGGGCCGTACCGTATACGCGGTGGCCTACAAAGCTCAAGTGGGCAGCATACCGGTCTACCTGATGAGCGCCAATGTCCCCGAGAACTCCGCCGAAGACCGCGACCTCACCGCTCGCTTGTATGCGCCGGGTCAGGAGATGCGTATCCAGCAAGAGTTGTTGCTGGGTATCGGCGGGGTGCGGCTGCTGCGGGTGCTGGGACTCAAACCCGAAGTCTGGCATATGAACGAGGGGCATGCGGCTTTTTTGGGCCTCGAGCGGATGCGTGAGATGGTGGCCTCGGGTCGTCCATTTAGCCAGGCTCTGGAAGCGGCGGCAGCAGGGGCACTTTTTACCACCCACACCCCCGTACCGGCAGGGCACGATTCTTTCCCGATGGACTTGGTGAGCCGCTACCTGGATGGGTGGTGGAGCAAGTTGGGCATCTCCAAGGAGCAGTTTTTGGCCCTGGGTCAGGAAGAGAAGTCGTATGGCCCAGTGTTCTCCATGTCTAACCTGGCCCTGGCTACCTCGAGGGCCGCGGGTGGGGTTTCCAAGCTGCATGGCGAGGTCTCGAGGGAGATGTTCAAAGACCACTGGAGGGGCTTCGAGACCGAGGAAGTGCCCATTAGCAGCATCACCAACGGGGTGCATACTTTTACCTTTGTAAATCCCGATTTGCTGGCGCTGTATAGCCAGTTTTTCCCTAAACACTGGGCCGAAAACTTACAAGATGGCAGCTTGTGGAAAGTCGAGAGTCTAGTTGAAGAAGAC
Source organism: Thermaceae bacterium (assembly GCA_015478585.1). GTDB lineage: Bacteria > Deinococcota > Deinococci > Deinococcales > Thermaceae > Meiothermus. The sequence goes on from JADMIM010000018.1 coordinate 15,642, forward strand.
CTCTGGCGGGTGCGTAACCGCCTGCGGGCTCATTTAGTACAAGAAGTACGCGCCCGGCTTTTCGAGCAGCGCCGCCGCAACGGCGAACTGCCCGCCAAGTTACGGGCTGCTGACAAAGTGCTCGACCCTACTGCCCTCACCATCGGCTTTGCCCGCCGCTTCGCCACCTATAAGCGGGCCATTTTGCTTTTCACTGATCCTGACCGCCTGCTCTCGATTTTAAACGGCCCCCTGCCGGTGCAAATTGTGTTTGCGGGCAAAGCCCACCCCAAGGACGAGCCGGGCAAAGAGTTCATCAAAAAGTTGGCCCAGAAAATCAAAAGCCTGGGTCTGGAAGATAAGCTAATCCTGCTCGAGAACTACGATATGGGCCTGGCCCGAGCCCTGGTGCAGGGGGTGGACGTGTGGCTCAACACCCCCCGCCGCCCGATGGAAGCCTCCGGTACTTCGGGGATGAAATCGGCTTTGAACGGCGGCCTCAATTTTTCGATTTTGGACGGCTGGTGGGCCGAAGCCTTCAACTCGGCTAACGGTTGGGCGATTGGCGACGAGCGGGTCTATACCACCGAGGAGGCTCAGGATCAGGCCGATGCCCAGAGCCTCTACGACACCCTGCAAAACGAAATTGTGCCGCTGTTTTATGCTCGAGGCTCGGTGGGCACGCCCTCGGGCTGGTTGGCAATGGTGCGCGAGAGCATTCGCACCTGTGGCCCGGTCTACTCGGCGCAGCGCATGGTGCATGAGTACCACCACAAGTTTTATCTGCCCCTGGCAAAGCGTAGCAATCACCTCATGGAGCAAGGAGCCGAGGCGCTGGAACAAGTAGCCACCTGGAAAACCCAGGTGCAAGCAGGCTGGAACAACGTCAAACTGTGGGTCGAGGCCTCCAAGGTAGAGGCGGGTCAGCCCCTACAAATCCGGGCTTTTTTGCAAGCCTACGGCCTGCCCACCGAAACCCTAAAAGTCGAGCTGGTGGTGCGCCGCAGCACCGGCGACTTGGAGGTCGTACCGCTCAAGGCCAGTGGGCAGGAGCGCGATGCGTTGCTGTTTAGCGGCATCTATCAACCCGCCCGTCCGGGTAGCTATGTCTATGGGGTGCGGGCGGTAGCCGTACACCCCGAACTCAGCAACCCTCGAGAGGTAGCCTTCGTGCGCTGGGCCGAGGTTCAGACCTACAGCCTGTCGCCAACCTGAGAAAGTCGGTATTGCTCGAGCTCTAAAGGCTGGGCTCGAGCTTTTTCATCCCGTTTGAGCCGAGGTGGTCTACTGTAGGGTATGCAGCGTTTGCCCTTCATTCTGGTTATGGTAGGGGCCTTGGGATTGGCCCAGGGTCTAACCCCTCAGGCGGCCCTTGAGCGCCTGTTTACCCAGCCACCAGCCAAGGTCGAGTGGTTTTCGCCGGTGTTCTTGAATCAGGTTTCGATTGAGCAAATCAATGCTCTCCTGCCACAACTGACTCAAGGATTAGGGAAGTACCAGGGTGTGCGCCCGGATGGCCCGAACTTTGTCGTGGAGTTCGAGCAAGGTCTGATTCCGGCTCAAATTGCCCTCGACCCTCAAGGCCGTATCACCGGGTTGTTTTTTCGCCCAGCACAACCCAAAACCGTTCGTAGCCTCGAGCAAATCCTGGCCGAATACCAAAGCCTGCCGGGGCAGGTGAGCCTGCTGGTGCTCGAGGACGCTCAGCCCAGGCTCTCTCTAAACCCCGACCTGCCGCTGGCGATAGGCTCGACCTTCAAGCTGGCGGTGCTAGAGGCACTGCAAGTCCAGATACAGGCTGGTAAACGCAAGTGGGGCGACACCGTGGCGCTCGAGGCCGCTTGGAAAAGCCTGCCTTCAGGAACCATGCAAAACACTCCTGATGGAACCACCTTCAGCCTCGAGCAGTATGCCTCCCAGATGATTTCTATCTCTGACAATACTGCCGCCGACTCGCTGATTCACATCGTCGGGCGCAGCAGCATCGAAGCCCTGACCCCTCGCAACCGACCTTTCCTCACCACCCGCGAGGCCTTCATCCTGAAAAACCCGGCCAATAAGGACATGCTGGAGCGCTACCGAAAAGCCGACCCCGCCGGACGAACGGCCCTGCTGCCGGAGATAGATCAGCTACCCTTGCCTAAAGCCGAGGTATTTGCAGGTGGCCCGGTAGCCACCGACATCGAGTGGTTTTTTAGCACCAGCGAGCTGTGCAGCCTGATGGAAAAAGTGCAAGCCCTGCCGCTGATGAGCCTGAACCCTGGGGTCGCCAACCCCGCCGACTGGCAAAAAGTGGCCTACAAGGGCGGCTCGGAGCCGGGCGTGCTCAACCTAACCACCTACCTGATTGCAAAAAACGGCAAGCACTACTGCGTTTCAGCAACCTGGAACAATCCCCAAGCCGCGCTCGAGGAAAACAAATTCCTCCTGCTCTATAGCGAGTTGCTGACTGATCTGAAGTAACCCTCACCGCCCCAGTCTCACGGTAAACTTCTAACTGTGAGAGTGGTTCCTTTCAGGTTACAGACCACTATCTTGACCGAGAAGTTTCTGGAGACGAATCACCTCCTCCAGCCTCGGAAACCCCCCCAGCACCACCTGGCCGTCCACCACTAGACTGGGAACCGCCCGCACCTCGTACCGCTCGGCTAGGGCGCAACAACTCCCATCCTTGCACTCCGGCGGTAAAAAGCTCGATTTTCATGGCTCCTCCTTCTAAGCGCAGCACGAGAGCAACCTCAACTCAGTATCCAGAGCCTGTGCTACCAGCCGGATTCCCTCGGCTAGCGTAAGGTAGGGGTGGAAGGTCTCGATTAAGTCTTGGTAATTCAGGCCAAACTTGACCGCCAATACTGCCTCTTGCAGGGCATCCCCGGCCTCAGGGGCCAGAATCGAGAGCCCCAGCACCGTGCCCTCCCCGTCCACTACCAGCTTGAATATTCCCTGAGGGTTGTGCTGCACCAGAGCTTTAGGAAGCTGCTCTAAAGGCAGTCGGGCAACCCGGATACCTGAGCCATACTGTTTGCGGGCTTCCTCCTCGCTAAGCCCCACCGTCGCCAGAGCGGGGTCGGTAAAAGTCACACGCGGTACAGCCTTAAGGTCGAGGTCTTCTTTGCTCCCAAGCACATTACGCGCAGCGACTCGCCCCGCCTGGGCCGCCACGTATACGTATTGAGGTAAACCTGCTCCATCCCCGGCTGCATAGATACGAGCATTGGTGGTTTGAAGATATTCGTCTACTCGAATCTCCCCCCTGGCTCCCAGAGCAACCCCAGCCACTTCCAAAGCGAGCCCCTCGGTGCGAGGTTTACGCCCGGTGGAGACCAATAACCGCTCTCCACGGTACACTCGGCTATCGGTATGTATCTGAAATTCTCCATTTCGCACCACCTTCTCTACCTTAAGGCCCGTATGGAACTCCACCCCTTCTGCCTCGAGGTAGCCCCGCAGCAGGGTGGACAGTTCGGGGTCTTCGGTAGGGAGCAGGTAAGGGGTGGCCTCCAGCACCGTCACCTTGGTGCCCAACCGGGCATAGGCTTGGGCGAGTTCCAAACCAATAGCTCCTCCCCCAATGACCAACAAGGTCTTGGGCTGAATATCCGGGGAGAGTGCTTGGATATACGTCCAAGGTCGGCTCTCCGCCAAACCGGGGATTGGGGGCATGGTGGGGGTGGCACCGGTAGCCAGCACATAATGCTTGGCCTGATGAACCAGCCCATCCACCTCGAGGGTTTCCCTGTCCAAAAAGCGAGCCTGACCGCCAATTACCGGGACACCTGCTGCTTTGAGTACCTCGGCGTATTTTTCCTGGCGTAAGTGACCCACCAGCGCATCCTTCTGCTGGATGACCTCGGCCAAATGAACCCTGTTAGCCTGGGTCTGGATGCCCTCAAAGGGATGGTGTCCGGCTTTATGAAAGGCCTCCGTGGCGCGCAGCAAAGCCTTGGAAGGCACGCACCCTACGTTGACACAGGTTCCCCCCAGGGTCGCGCCCTCGATAACCGCGACTTTTGCCCCCCTTGAAGCCGCTTCTAAGGCCGCAGCCACCCCCGCCGAACCACTGCCCACAATCAGGAGGTCGTAGCTCATTGCATTCCCTCAGATATAATTTCGGCAGGATATCCTACGGCTCGCAACTCACCCAGCAGAGCCTCCAGAGAGGCTTCACCCACCACGGTGGCTTCCTTACGCAGATAATCTACTCGAACCCGCTCTGTACCTGGTACGCGCTTGAGGGCGGCTTCTACGGTGCGGATGCAGCCCGCGCAGTGCATCCCCGGAACTTTGAGTTTGTATTGATGGCTGATATCTTCCATTCCCTTACCCTAAACCCTGGAGTGGACTCCAAGGTCAAGGGGTCAGGCTGGGGTGGGGTCTAGGTAGATGCAGTGGTCATGACCATCGCAGGCAGGATCGGGATGGGTTTCGGCCCAGGTCAGCCGCTCGGCCAAGGCATCCCGCAGGGCACTGAGTTCGGCGATGTGCCGATCGAGCAACACTACTTTTTGCTGCAACAACCCGCGTACGCTGTCACAGGGGGCTTGGCCTTCTTGCATGATGCTCAACAATAGACGAATGTCTTCCAAGGAAAGACCTAACCCCTGAGCCTGTTTGATGAAGCGCAAACGTTGGATAGCCCTGGCTTCATAAAGCCGATAGTTACCCTCGCTGCGTTCACTGGGGTAAATCAATCTTTCTCGTTCGTAAAAACGCAGGGTGTCGCGGCTGACTCCAGTTTGTTTTGCAAGTTCCCCAATACGATACATAAATTCAAGATATAGCTCTGGGGAAAACCGAGTTGTAATCCCGAAAACAGGGCAGCTATAGAACTTACATTTTTCAAAACGAGGAAACAAGTCTACACGGTAGACTTCTAGTTGTGAGAGTGGTTCCTTTCAAGTTCGAGGCCAATACCTTTTGGCTGTTAGACCAGCGGCAGTTGCCCCTCGAGGAGGCTTGGGTTGCGTGCCACACGGCGGTAGATGCCGCTGACGGCATTCACGACATGGTGGTGCGGGGGGCTCCGGCTATCGGGGTGACGGCGGCATACGGAATGGTTCTGGCCCATTTATCCGGTGAAAACCCTACCGAGGCCGATCAGGTCTTACGCAAAAGCCGCCCTACGGCGGTGAACCTGTTCTACGCGCTAGACCGGATGAAGCCGCACTGGGGCGACCTCGAGGGTTCATTGAGGGAAGCCAGGGCCATCTGGGATGAGGTAGAGCAGACCGAACTCGCTATCAGCCAGAATGGGGCCAGGGTGCTCAAAGGGCAAGTCCTGACCCACTGCAACACCGGGCCGCTCGCCACCGGCGGATATGGTACTGCTTTGGGCGCAATTATTGAGGCGCACCGCCAGGGCCGCGTTTCTCACGTTTGGGTGGACGAAACCCGGCCCTATCTACAAGGCGCTCGGTTGACCGCCTACGAGCTGCAAAAAGTGGGGGTTCCCGCTACGCTCATCACCGACAACATGGCCGCTTATTTCATGAGCAAGGGCCAGGTGGACGCGGTGATTCTGGGCACCGACCGCATGGCCCTGAACGGCGATTTCGCTAACAAGATTGGCACTTACGGGGTCGCGGTTCTGGCTCATTATCATGAGATTCCTTTCTATCCTGCGCTGCCGCTTTCCTCAGTTGACCCTCGCCTCGAGACCGGCGAAGCCATACCGATTGAGGAGCGCTCAGGGCTCGAGGTAACAACTGTTCACGGCATACCCATGGCCCCAGAAGGCTTCCCGGCGGCGCATCCAGCTTTCGATGTCACCTCGCACGCACTCGTCACAGGAATCGTCACCGAGAAAGGCGTGCTGTACCCGCCGTTTGATGAATCCTTACGACTGGCAATGGGTTTGCTAGACTAGGGTTGGGCGTAGGTAAGAACAGGCATTTGCTAAGGCGTATTGCAGGCCTCGAGCGACAAATTTCCATTCATCAAGAAAGGATTGCCGCTGAAGAGGCCAAACCCGTTCCCGACCCCGGATTAATCCGGCACTGGCAGAAAGAGGTAAGCGCGTGGCAATCCGAAATGGAGCGAATGAAGACGAGACTTTAGGCTCCTCATCCCGCATCTGGGAGGAGCTGCTCGAGGATTTTCGTAACCTCGAGCGGCTTTACCGCGAGGCCCAAAGCACACCGGGCTCGAAAGCTGAAGCGGAAAAGCTCGAGATAAACCTGTTTTCCTCGCTGGCTCACGTCGCTATGCATTCCAAGGTGATGATAGAGACCTTTGAAGGGAACGACGAAGAATAGTCGTGGGCTGGCTCGAGGCTTTTCTAGGTTTGCGCTGTCCGGGTTGTGGGCAGCCGCTCGACCAGGCGGTGCTGTGTGCGGCGTGCCGCGCCGAGTTGGTTCCGCGCCACGTCCCCAACTTCGTGTATCTGGGCAGTTATCAGCGCTTCGGCAATCTGGGCCGGGCCATCAAATACCGAGGCCACCGCGAGTTAGCCACGTTGGTCGGGCACAAAATTGCTCTCGGAGTGCAGCAGGCGGATTGGGTGGTGGATGGGGTAACTGCCGTGCCCACGCTTTTGTACCGGGAGATACAGCGCGGCTACAACCAAGCCGAGCTGATCGCACAAGCCTCGGCTAAGGGACTCCGCGTGCCTTACCAGAGAGTACTTTCTCGAGCCCGCTACACCAAGTCCCAGACGCGAAAATCCTTATCCGAGCGTTTGGCGCTTCCCGAAGACACGTTTGCTGCCAAATCTCCGGTCAAAGGCGTTTGGCTCCTGGTGGACGACGTGGTAACTACGGGGACAACCTTTGCTCGAGCCCGGATAGCACTGTTGGACGCAGGTGCGGCCAAGGTTTACGGCGGGGCGATTGCGGTAAAAAGCCCACACGAAATCTCACGTTTTTCCCTATAATCAAGGCATCCGCCCACACCGCACCAACGTGTGGGCTTCGCAATTGGGAGGGGAGCGCATGGTCAAACGCCCACGGATTCGCAGGCTCGAGGAATTGCTCCCTTTTCTGCGTGAAGGTCGCTACCGCATCGGCCCTCACGTTGCTCGGCATATGCTGCAAGAGGGTTTTATCGAGCATGACGTACTGCAAGCCGTCGAGTGGGGCCGTGAGTTGGCGGTATACCCCGAGGAAAGCCGGATGCTGGTGTTGGGTTACATGGTTTTCCCGCCCCAGCTCCGACTACCACTACACGTGGTACTGGAGTACCGAGAAAACCGCCAGGTAGATATCGTGACCGCCTTTATCCCTAAAAAGCCCCACCATGTTTACTCCAGAGCCCGCATCGCGGCCATACTGCGCTTTGACGGAACCTTCGAGGAAGTGCGCTGGAAACGGCCCAAGTTTCTCACTGAAGACCAAATTCCGAGGTAGCTCTAGACCTCGAGGGCATCATCAGCAAGGCCAGCCGGTATTCAGTAGGGGGATCCTCGAGCGGTTCAAGAAAGTGCTCAGCGCTAAAGGCATTACTCCTGGAAGCGTCCCAGACCTCGGAAGCGCCGATAGCGGTCTTCAAACAAGGCTTCCGGGCCCAGGGGCTTGAGTTCGCTCAGGGTTTGGTGCAGGGCGTACTTAATGTTAGCAAAGGTGATTTTAGGGTCGCGGTGGGCTCCTCCGCCGGGTTCGGGGATGATGCGGTCTACCACGCCGAGCTCGAGTAAATCCTTGGCCGAAAGCTTGAGGGCTTCGGCGGCCTTGGCCGCCTCCTTGGCCTCGCGCCACAAGATAGCCGCGCAAGATTCGGGGGAAATTACCGAGTACCAGGCGTTTTCCATGATGAGTACCCGGTTGCCCACACCAATTGCCAGGGCTCCACCCGAGCCGCCTTCGCCTAAGATGATGGCAACCGCCGGAACCCGCAGCCGGGCCATGCGCTGGATGCTCTGGGCGATTACCCAAGCCTGGCCGCGTTCTTCGGCAGAAATACCGGGATAGGCTCCGGGCGTGTCAATCAGGGCGATAAAAGGCCGGGCGAAGCGATCCGCCAAATCCATCAGCCGCATGGCCTTGCGGTAGCCCTCGGGGTGGGGCATCCCGAAGTTGCGGAGGATATTTTCCTTGGTGTCGCGACCCTTCTGGTGACCCACCACCACTACCGGCTCCCCCTCGAAATAGGCCAGCCCCCCCACTACGGCAGCATCGTCCGAGTAGGCACGGTCGCCGGAAAGCTCGAGGAAATCGCTGGTGATGCCATTGATCACGTCTAGCGAGGTTGGGCGGCCTGGAGCGCGGGCCAACTGTACCCGCTCCCAGCGCGAAAGGTTGTCGAAGGTGTCGCCCTTCAGCCTCAGCAGCCGCTCGCGCAGCACCGAAAGCTCGCCGGAGAGGTCTACCCCACTGCTGGCCGCAAAACCCTCGAGTTCGGCGATTTTAGCCTCGAGTTCGGAGATGGGTTTTTCAAACTCAAGGGCCATGAAAACCTCGCCAAACGCTAGAGACGGGCATCAAGAAATAACCTTCAGCCTTCAGCTTTCGGCTTTCGGCTTCTGGTGTATTGCGTATTGCGTATTGCATACTCTAGTCTCTCGGATACAGCAACTTCAACACGTCGCTCACCGTGTCTTTGAGCTGACGGCGATCCACCACTTTGTCCACCATGCCGTGCTTGAGCAAAAACTCCGAGCGCTGGAAGCCTTCGGGCAAATCCTGGCGGATGGTCTGCTTGATTACCCGTGGCCCAGCAAAGCCGATCAGGGCTTCGGGCTCGGCCAAAATTACGTCGGCAATGGCCGCAAAGCTGGCGGTCACACCGCCGGTGGTGGGGTCGGTGAGGATGGAGATATAGGGCAGGCGCTTGACCCACAGCCGATCTAGGGCAAGGGTGGTTTTTGCCATTTGCATGAGGGATAAAGCTGCTTCTTGCATTCGTGCTCCACCCGAAACCGAGACAATCACCACCCCCCGGTTTTCGTTGGCAGCGCTCTCGATACCACGGGTGAGTTCCTCGCCCACCACGCTACCCATGGAGCCCCCGGCAAAAGCATAGTCCATTACCAATAGCACGCTGGGTACGCTGCCGATGGTGCAACGCCCACCCACGATGGCATCGGGGCGCTTAGCTTCGCGTTGATAGCGCTCCAGGCGCTTAGGATAAGGCTCAGTGTCGCTGAAGTTCAGCGGGTCGATGGGCTTGAGGCCGGTGGTTTGCTGAAAGCTGCCGGTGTCGGAAAGCAACTCTACCCGTTTATCCGCAGACAGGCGCATATGATGACCACATTTGGGGCAAACATACCAGTTCGCCTCGAGGTCTTTTTTGTAGATTTGTGCGTCGCACTTGGGGCACTTAACCCACAGCTCAGGCACATCCCGTGCCTCGCCTTGTGCCCGGCGACGGCGAAAGAGCCGCTCTAAGGCCATAACGGATACAGTTTATACCTCATCCGGGGCACATTCGGAAATGTAAGCCCCTTTGACCCAGCCGGAACGCCGTGCCCGGCGCTATCACGCACTGCCAAAGCGGTACTGCTAGTGTACTCGAGTGCAGAGTGAGGGGAAATCTGTCAGCACAGCGTCATCGGGGCTACTATGGGCTGTTGACACAAGGTGCATAGTCTGAAGATAAGCCCATGCAACCCCTAGGTTTCGGCTCATCCGGTAATCTTTGCGTCTCGGACGCATTTTATGGCATAGCCCAAAGGCCCTTGGGAGGGGAGGTATCCTCGTGATCAGTGTGCTTATCCCGACCTATAACCGCCCGCAATTGCTCAAGCGGGCCCTGCATTCCTTGCAGGCCCAGCTTTACCCCGACTGGGAAGCGCTAGTTGTGGACGATGGCGACGGCTCGAGCATCCAAGCGGTAGGGGAGTTGGGCGACCCTCGAGTCTGGGCCACCAAGAATAGGGGCAGGGGGCAGGTGTACGCCCGCAACACCGCCCTCGAGGCCGCTAGCGGCGAGATTATAGCGCTGCTCGATGATGATGACTGGTGGGAAGACCCCACCCATCTGCACCGGGTGGTGCGGGCCTTGAAAGCTGGCCCGGCTCTGGTGTACCGGGGGGGATATCTGGTCTACGAGCGGGGGGGGCTCGAGCTTGAACGTACTCCCTTCGACCTTCGGGCTACCGCCACTTCCCTCCGCCACGACAACACGATCCTGGCTGCAGGTGTGGCTTATCCGCGCCTGCTGCATGGTGAGCTGGGAGCTTTTGACCCAGAGATGTCTGACTATTGGGACTGGGATTGGTATCTGCGGGTTGTGGGGGCGGGTTATCCGCTCCTGCAACTTCCGGGCCGGGGGGTGGCGGTCTCGATGCATGGTAGCAATATGTCGTATAGCTCGAGGCCCACCGAGCGTCAGCAGAACCTGGCCAAACTCAGCGCCAAGCACGGTTTGAGCGGTATTGTCCTCAAAGACCACCGGATTATTGCTTCCCCGGCCTAGGGCAGTTCTCCAAAAGAAGGGCCCAGTTCCACAAAGGCTCAGGCGAGGGCGGTGTTTTTCTGCGAATCCCCGGCGGTTTTGGCCTGCTCCAGGGCCTGGTTCAACTGGGCCTCGAGCCGCTTCTTGAACAGGGGCACAGCCTGAGCGCCCAAAGCCTCGAAAGCCTCCAAGTAGCCCAGGGTAAAGTGCAAATCGCCCACCCGGCCCAGTACCTCCTGCAGCCCCTGGATGGCCTCGGTATTCATCCCCAGCCACTCCCGCGCGTACCGCAGTCGACGCAAGGCTCGGCGCAGGGCGTGTAGGTGCTCGAAATCGCGGTGGTGTTGCCACTTCTCGTAGCGCCGCTGGGCCTGCTGTAGGAAATGGCCTAGACGGGCTTCGGCTTGGGGGCGCTCGAGCGGCGGTAGGGTGGAAAGGGCTAGGCGCAAGCCCTTCAGGCGGGGACTATCGAGCATCGGTATAAACGCGGCCCGTTGTTGCTTTAGCTGCTCTTTAGCCCAGCTCTGGAAAGTTTTGGGGAGTCTTGGATGCCCCAGCAACACCTCGAGGTCGCGTACCTTTCCGGCCCCTTGCACCAGCCAGGCCAGGTCATCCTCCAGCATCCGAAACCCCCCTAGCTCCAGCCACACCCGCAGCCGCCGCCCCGCCACCCGCACCTGATGAATGCCCTCGGGGTCGGAACCCTCTCTGGCCATAGGTAAATGGACATTGAGGTGCTCGAGCCACCGCGCCAGGGAGATCATGAACCCAGTATTGCAAACTACCTAACCCTACTGGGTTTTCATTACTGCCACAGCACAGTAATTCATTGCCCATCGCGTTTCCCACCATTACGACACAGGCGGTGCGATATACATGAAAACCTTGAGCTTTGGCCGGGCTATGCAAGCGGCGAGTTTCGCCCTCGAGAAGCCCATCTGGCAGGGGCAAATCTTGTGAAGGGCCAGTTTAAACCTCAACCAAATTGAGTATTGACATCGAAACGTTTCGATGATAGCCTGGGCCAAATCTCAGCAAGGCTTTATATGAACCAGACCCCGTGGTGTATTTGTTTTATCTGGTCATCCAGATCTCCTCCAGCAGCGGGGGATGCGGTGCGGGTGTTTAGCGATTGCCACCTGGGTTAAGTTGCAGGCCTCGAGGGGTGTGTTGGGTGTTGTTTGCCGCGAAGAGAAAGGGGTAATGCATGAATGTGAATCTGAGCCGGGTCGTGGGTAAGATGCTCGCAATAACCGTACTGGGTTTGTCGGTTGGACTTGCCCAGGGTAAGGTCACCCTGCAATTCTGGGATTATTATTCGGACAATCAGAATTTTCAGAAAGTTCTCGAAGACCTCATACAAACCTACCAAAAAAGCAACCCCAACGTTGAAATCAAACACACCCCGTTTCCTTTTGGAGACCTCAAAAACAAGATTATTCAAGGGGCTGCGACCCGAACCATCGCCGACATCGTGATTGTGGATAATCCCGACCATCAGGCTATGGCTTCCCAGGGAGCGTTCGCGGATATCACCGACAAAATAAAAGGCACCGACTACCCCAGTCTGTATTTCAAAGGAGCCTTCTCGAGCACTATCTATAAGGGCAAAAACTACGGCGTTCCCTTCGTGAGCAATGCCACAGCACTTTACTACAATGAAGACCTGCTGAAAGCCGCCGGAATTGCCAAACCTCCTACGACCTGGGCCGAACTCCAGAGCGATGCTAAAAAACTCACCTCTGGGGATCGCTACGGCTTCTGTCTTAGTGGCGTGGGCACCGAAGAAGGCACGTTTACCTTCTTGCCCTTTCTGTGGAGCACCGGCTCCGACCTGACCAGCTTTGGAGATGCCGGATCGGTCAAGGCTCTGGAGTTCTGGAACACTTTGGTCAACCAGGATAGAAGCGTCTCCAAGGCGATGGTTGGCTGGAGCCAGGGGGATGTTTATCAGCAATTTATTGCCCAGAAATGCGCCATGATGATCAATGGCCCCTGGCAGCTCCCCAACTTTAAACGGGACAAGGTTAGCTTCAAGTGGGGGGTGGCCCCTTGGCCCAAAGACAAAGAAAGCGTTTCTATCCTGGGTGGGGAGAATTTCGCCATAGGCAACACCAAAAACGTAAACGAAGCCTGGAAGTTTCTGTCCTGGCTGCTCCAGCCCGAGCACCTCAAGCCGCTGATTCTAGCCAACGGTAGCCTTCCCAACCGCAACGACCTAGCCAAAGACCCTACCTGGACAACCGACCCCATTACCAAAGTGTTTTTGGAACAAGTTGCCGTAGCCAAACCTCGAGCTTATGGGGCTAAGTATCCCCAGATCAGCGAGCAGGTCTGGACAGCCTTCCAGAGCGTGGTGTTGGGCAAACAGAGTGCTGCTGAGGCTGCCAAGCAAGCTGCCGCCGCCATCAAGCCTCTTCTGCCCTGAGCTTTTCAGGCTCGAGGGGGCCTCTACTGCCCTCGAGCCTTTTGCTCAAATCTGAAAGGAAAGGCTTGGACGGTAGATCAAAAGGGACGGTCATGGTTGATAAAACCAGCGATGTAAGAGCCATTGACAAAAAACGCGAACCCCGCAAGCGGATCGCGCATCTCGACTATCTATTTGTCGCTCCCGCAGCCTTGTTTTTGTTGCTGTTCATGGTCTACCCGGTGCTGTTCAACATTTCTCTTTCCCTGCGCGATGTAACCGCGGCTACCCTGCTGGACACCTCCCAGAATACTTTTGTTGGCCTGAGCAACTATGCCAAGGTTTTCCAAAACCCGGCTTTCGCCACGACTGTCATCAACACCCTGGTCTTTACCTTTTTTTCGCTGGTGTTCCAACTCGGTTTGGGCATGGCTCTGGCAATTTTTTATACCCGCTCGTTTCCCGGAGCCCGGTATATGCGGGGCTTGTATCTGGTGGCCTGGACTATTCCTATCGTGGTCTCGGGATCGGTATTTCGCTGGCTCTTGGAAGGCGATGCCGGGGTGATCAACTACCTCCTGCGCACCCTCGGCTTAATTCATCAGTCAATCTTCTGGATTTCCAATCCCAATACCGCCCTCGTCAGCGTAATTTTTGTGAATATTTGGTTGGGGTTGCCCTTTAACCTAACCCTGCTCATAGCGGCCCTTCAGGGCTTACCCCAAGAGGTCTACGAAGCCGCCAGCATTGACGGCGCGAGCGGCTGGCAGAAGTATAGATTTGTCACCTTGCCCATGCTGCGCCCAGCCTTGCTTTCGATTGTGGTGCTGGGCCTGATTTATACCTTCAAGGTTTTTGATCTGGTTTTTATCGTCACGGGCGGTGGCCCCCTCAACGCCTCCGATGTGGTTTCTACCCTGGCCTACAAAATGGTTTTCCGGGATTTCTTGTTTGGTCAAGGAGCCGCCATTTTGAACTTGTTGTTCGTGGTGCTTTTTGTGCTTTCTTTGTTTTATATTCGCACCACCCAGCGCGAGGAGGTCTGATATGAAAACGCTTTTCAGTCTCTACCACCGTGGGTATGGTCTGAGCCTGTTGGGCCTTTTGATGCTGGCCATTTTCTTATTCCCCATCTACTGGATGGTGCTCACCGCGCTGCGCCCCTCAACCGAGATATTTGCCTACCCACCTCACTTCTTGCCCAATGTTGTAGATTTGGGGCCGATCAAGCAGGTGCTGAGCGATCCCAAAGTTCCGCGCTACTTTATCAACTCGGCGATTGTGGGTTTGGGGTGCACGGTTTTGTCGCTGCTGCTAGCCACCCCTGCTGCTTATGCTTTAGCCCATCTTCCTTTGCGGGGTAAGAGCTTGTTGATGCTGATCTCGCTCTCGAGCCTGATGTTTCCCGCGATCATGATTGCCACACCCCTCTTCGTGATTTTCTCGCGGATGGGTCTTTCCGATAGCTATTTTGGCCTGATCGTGGCCAATACCACCTTGGCCTTGCCTTTTGCAATTATGGTGCTTCGCCCATTTTTCCTGGCAATTCCCAAACAGCTTACGGAGGCTGCGAAGATAGACGGATGCACCACTTGGGGGGCTTTCTGGCGGGTGATTTTGCCCCTATCAGTGACCGGGCTGCTGACCACGGCAATTTTTACTTTTCTGATTGGTTGGGGAGATTTGCTGTTCGCTATCACCCTGGTCAACAGCGATGAGGTTAGGCCCATTACGGCGGGCATCTATGCCAATATGGGCAATAACACCATTCGCTGGAATGCGGTGATGGCAATTTCCACCGTAGCAATGCTGCCCCCACTGGTGCTGTTCCTGATTACCCAGCGCTACGTGGTGCGCGGTCTGACGGTCGGAGCAGTCAAAGAGTAAGACCGGGGTGGAAGCTTTTCCTTTGCGGAGGCTGAACGCTTCGAAAAACTCTGGTCGGATAATCTTCCTGGCCCCTGCATAAAACCAAGAAGGTGCTCAGCAAGGTCAAATATCCAAACTAATCTGGCGCTTTTGGAAATGCGCTCCTGGAGGTCTGTGTGAAGCTTGGCGTGTTCAATCCAATTTTGAGCAATATGCCCTTCGAGCTAATGCTCGAGCGGCTCAAGAGCTGGGGAGTCGAGGCCCTCGAGATTGCCAGTGGAGGATACGTAGGAAATGCGCACTGCAAGCCTGCGGAACTCCTCGCCGAGGCCGACAAACTCGAGGCTTTCAAGCGGGCTATTCAGTCTCGAGGGCTCGAGATTTCCGCGCTTTCGTGCCACGGCAACCCGCTTCACCCCGATGAAAAGGTGGCCAGGGAATTTCACCAGGCCTGGAGAGATACCGTGCTGCTGGCCGAAAAGCTCGATGTACACACGGTAGTGACCTTTAGCGGCTGTCCTGGAGGTGGGCCGGATGACAAAACTCCCAATTGGATTACCTGTTATTGGCCTACCGATCATGCCCGTAGCGCAGAGTGGCAGTGGAACGAGCGGGTAATTCCCTACTGGCTCGAGGAGTCTGCTTTTGCTGAGGCCCATGCCGTACGGGTTGCCATCGAAATGCACCCCGGCTTTTGTGTGTACCAGCCCTTGCAGGCCAAACGCTTGCGCGAGGAAACCCGCAACAACCTGGGGGTCAACTTTGACCCCAGCCACCTCTTCTGGCAGGGGATTGACCCGGTCAAAGCCATTCGCTTTCTGGGACGTTCTATCTATCATTTTCATGCCAAAGACACCTTTTTAGACCCCATCAATGCACCCCTCAAAGGGGTATTGGATATTGACCCCTATGATCAGGTGGACAAGCGCTCCTGGATATTTCGTTCGGTAGGCTACGGTAACCCCGAAGCAGTATGGCGGAATATGGTTTCTGCCCTGCGCACGGTGGGATACGACCACGTGCTCTCGATTGAGCACGAAGATGCTCTAGCTTCCAGAGACGAGGGCCTTTCCAAGGCGATTAGTGTTCTCAGAAACGCGATTTTGAGCGAGCCCCCGGCCAAGGCTTGGTGGGTGGACTAAGTTTCTCCAGGGTAAGTCTTGCAGACTTACCCTGACTGAGAGAGAAGGAGAGCGCCATCAGGAGATGCGCACAACGCATAGCCGCTCGCACGGGCAAAGCCCGGCCCGTTGGGCCTAGTGCTCTGCTCGTAACCTGGATGAGGTGGCAAAATATCCTCCCTGGCAACCTCACCATGGAGCGACTTAGGAGGTTGAGTTGAGCACGGTGAGAGCAATCCTTGTCGGGTGCGGGGCCATGAGTCCGGCCTGGTTGAGAAGTGCCAAAGAAGTAGAGGGGCTCGAGATTGCCGGTCTGGTAGACCTACGCGAGGACGCGGCTCGAGCCCGGCAGCTAGAGTTTGGGCTGGACAAAGCCGCTATCGGCAGCAACCTCGAGCATCTGCTCGAGCAAATCAAGCCCGATGTGCTGTTTGATTGCACGGTTCCCGAGGCCCATTACTCCAATGCCCTGATGGCTTTTAAGCACGGAGTTCACGTGCTGGGGGAAAAACCCTTGGCCGACACCCTGCCCCGTGCCCGCGCAATGGTGGAAGCCGCCCGCAAGGCCAACCTGATCCACGCGGTTATTCAAAACCGCCGCTTCGACCCTAACATCCGCCGGGTACGCCGTTTCCTCGAGAATGGGGGCATTGGAGAGATTACCACGGTCAATGCTGACTTTTATATTGCTGCCCACTTTGGGGGCTTTCGGGATGCGATGCAACATCCGTTGCTGCTGGACATGGCTATACATACCTTCGACGCGGCAAGGCTTATTTCAGGTCAGGATCCGGTAAGTGTTTACTGCCAGGAGTGGAATCCCAAAGGCTCCTGGTATGCCCACGGGGCCAGCGCGATGGCGATCTTCGAGATGACCGGTGGGGTTATCTTTAACTATCGGGGTTCTTGGTGTTCTGAAGGGGCCCATACCGCCTGGGAGAGCGACTGGCGGATCATAGGCACTCAGGGTACCCTGCGCTGGGATGGCGGAGCCCATCCCAAAGCCAGTGTGGTCAGTGCTGCGGTACACAAAGTTGGCGATGGCTGGTCGAGTATGTTTGCCTCACAAGACACCTCCGAACTCCCTGGGCTCGACCCTCAAGACCGGGTTGGAGCCCATGCAGGTTTGATTCGGGAGATGGTGCAATGTATTCGTTGGGGTCAGACCCCCGAGACGGCCTCGAGCGACAATATCAAGAGCCTGGCTATGGTTTTCGCTGCCATTGAGAGTGCTCAAACTGGGGCTAAGGTCGCGGTAAGTTGGGATTGATCGCGCTCTTCGAAGGAGATGTGGCAGGCTTTTCACGAACAAACCGCGATAGCGCCATAAACCCTGCTTTGAGATTGGTTGATGCTAAAGTGAGCCCAGCATGGCTACCATCAAAGATGTTGCTGCTCGAGCAGGGGTTTCCCAAAGCACTGTCTATTATGCTCTAAGTGGCAAGCGTCCAATTTCCCAAGAGGTTCGCCAGCGGATTGCCGCTGCCGTAGCCGAACTAGACTACACGGCCAGTTCCCTGGGCCAGCGAATGCGAGCAGGGCGCAGCTACAGCATTGGCATGATCGCCCCACAACTGCCCACATCAGATACGGCGGCTATGGAAATGTTGGTTTCTACCGCCGAGACGGCAAGTCAAGCCGATTACACCTTGGGAATTTTTATGGGGCAGACTCCCTCTAAAGTTTTGCGGCTGCTACGCAATCAGTTTCTAGACGGTCTAATTTTAGTGGAAACCACCCACGTTGACGCACGCATCGAAGCGCTCAGGAAAACGAAATACCCCTTTGTGATGATTGGGCGAACCCAAAACCTCGAGGGCCTCACGACGGTTGATTTTGATTTTGAAGGAGCTATTTTCAAGGCTTTTGAAGCCCTCGTCCAGTTGGGACACAAAACCATAGGGTTTGTAGCCCCCAACGCCACCGAGGATTTGAACGTAGAAAACTGGTTCCATATTCAGCGGGGATTTGAACGGGCCAGGGAGCGATATTGCTTCGAGGCGGTGGTCGAGAAAACCCGTCTGACCATCGAAGGCGGGTATACCGCAACCGAAAAGCTCTTGGAAACCGAACCCCGAATCACCGCCATTGTAGCCAGTGGAAATACCTTCACGGGCATCTTACGCTCGCTATATTCTCGCAGAATACGTGTCCCAGACGAATGCTCATTGGTTGGCATTGCCACCGCACAAGTTGCCGAGTGGACTATACCCAAACTAACCTCGGTAGACATTCCGCTACGCGAAATGAGCAAAATCGCCACCCAACTGCTGCTGCACAAACTTGCTGGAAAAGATATTCAAGAACAGATCATCATGCCCGCGCAGTTGGTGGTTCGAGAAACCATCGCTCCGCCAAGTGCTAAACTGCGATAACCGTGAGCGATACCACCACCCAGACCCGCCCCCAAAGCCAAACCCGCACCCCTCCGATGTACAGGGTGTTGCTGCTCAATGACGACTACACCCCCATGGATTTTGTGGTAGAAGTGCTGATGCAGTTTTTTGCTAAAAGCGAACTCGAGGCCGTTCGGATAATGCTCGAGGTACACCAGGCCGGGGTGGGCATAGCCGGAGTTTATGCCTATGAGATCGCCGAGACCAAGGTTAACCAAGTAGCACAAGCCGCCCTCGAGGCCCAGTATCCCCTGCAATGCGCCATGGAACCGGAATAGAGCGGTTTCCCTGCACACAGCAGAGCCATAAGCCACAGACTGAAGGCCTCGAATACACCACGTCCCAGACGGTGTTTTTTGACAGGCCAATTATGCTGTCCAGGTGTAGCTTTTGACTTTTTGTGCTTTGCCTTAAGTAGCCCTTCGGCGAATGTTGGGGTGTACTCCAAAACCGATGGAGCGATATTAGGGAGTGTCGAAGGAGCGTAAAGCCAAAAAAGCGTTCAGGACGGCCTACAGCGCTAGGAATAGGCGGGAGTGGTGGGTTGAGGACACTTTGATCGGTTCGGGTGCTCAAAGGAACTTACTGCTATCGCCGTCGTAGGCTTGGTTTGCGCTAACACCTCAGCGCCAGCCTCTACAACTTCGATCTCCAACCCGCGCCAAGCCTTGCTTGAAATTTGGGAGGGAATGCTTTAGCTTTGGACTGGGTAACCCACCTAAATTTTGCTCAGCTCATCAACAAAGTTCTACTCGAGTTTCGGTGTGCGAACTCGAGCCCTGTCTACATAAGGAGACGCGATGACCGATCTGACCCGAAAACTTCTACCCCTGAGCCTGGTGTTTGCGCTCTCCGGCGCGGCCTTGGCCCAGAGCGACACCTTCAAAGTTGGCGTGGTGACGGCCTTATCCGGCGATAACGCGCAGGGCGGGGAGTGGACTAAGCGCGGCTATGACCTGTGGGCTAACAGGGTCAACGAGGGGGGCGGCATCAAAATCGGCGGCAAGGGCTACAAGGTTCAACTGATCTACTTCGACGACCAGTCCTCCTCGGCCACCGCCGCGGCCGCCTGCGAGCGGATGCTGACCGAGCAGAAAATTGACTTCATCCTCGGCCCCTACGCTTCCAGCGCCACCCGCGCCTGCGGCCCGATCATGGACAAGTACAAAGTCCCGATGATCACCGGCTCCGCCGAAAACCCCGCGATTTGGAAGGACAAGTACAAGTATGTCTTCGGCACCATCCCCTCGGTGAACATCATTGGCAGCGCTCCGCTCAAGGCGGTGATCGCCGCTAACCCCAAGCCCCAGACCATCTATATCGTCAGCCTGGACGACCCCTTCGCCAAAGCCGCTGCCGACACCTTTAAGGCCATCGCCGAAGGAGCCGGTCTGAAGGTTCTAGGTTATGACGTAGTGCCCGCCGATGCCGACTACACCCCGGTATTTACCAAGGTGCGCCAGGCCAACCCCGACATCCTGGCACTGGGCTCGCAGCCCGAGCAGGCCATCGCGATGGTCAAGGTGATCAAGCAACTGCGCATCGCGCCCAAGGCCATCCTCGAGCACACCGGCTCCGGCTCAGCCGACTTCACCGCCGCTCTGGGCAAGGATGCCGAGTACATCCTGGGGGCCACGGTGTGGCAGCCACAGTTCGAGTACACCGGGGTCAAGGTGGGTTTCTGGCAAAGCTCCAAGTCGTGGTTCGCTGACTACAAAAAAGCTTACAACCGCGACTACGCTGAGTACACCGAGGCCGGTTCCAGCGCGGCGGGGATCGCCTTCCAGGCTGCCCTGGAACGCGCCCAGATCGCACCTCCGCTCGATGATGCCAAGCGGGCCAAGCTGGTCTCGGCCCTGGAAGCCCTCGACATCATGACCTTCTACGGCCCGATCAAGTTCGAGACCAGCGGGGACAACTACCACGACGTGATCAAGCTCGAGACCCTGCCCCTGCAAATTCAGGGCGGCAAGGTAGTGGTAGTCGGCCCCAAGAGCCCTACCAAGTCCAAGCTGATCTACCCCTTCCCCGGCTGGGACAATCGCTAGGTGGGAAGCGAGGAAGGAGGAAAGAAGTTGTAGGGTGCGTTTACACATCGCCCGACCGTCCTCTCAAGAGGATTTTGGAGTTTGTGCCAACGGTGTGCAAGCACACTCTACGTGCTGGACGGGGATTCTCGATGTATCAATTTAGTGTTCCAGATGGGAACGGCATTTTTGGCTATCAGCTCATCCCTGCGGAGGCCGCTTGATTCAGTTCCTGCAAAGCACCCTTGACGGCCTGCTGATCGGCGGGGTGCTGATCGTGCTCTCGCTGGGGATGTCGCTGGCCTTCGGGGTGATGCGCATCGTGGACTTCGCGGTGGGCGAGTGGCTGATGTTGGGAGCCTTCGCAGCCCTGCTGCTGACTGGCGGGCTGCACTGGGAGCCCCTGCTCGTCACCCCCATCGTGTTCGTACTCTTTTTCGGCCTAGGCTACTTTTTTCAGCCCCTTTTAGAGCGCGTTAGCGGCGGGAAACGGGCACACGCCAACCTGATGGGGCTGGTGCTCACTTTCGGCCTGTCGCAGATCATCCGGGGGGGAGCCCTGATGGGGTTTGGGCGGGATAATCATAGCCTCAAGACTGGGCTCTCCGACCTGACTTATTTCCTCGGCCCACTAATCGTGCCGGGGGCAAAGCTGGTCACCTTCATCGCGGGGTTTGCCCTCACCCTGGCTTTTTTGTACCTGCTCTACCGCACCTCGGTGGGACTGCGGATTCGCATGGTGGCCCAGGACAAGACCTCAGCCACTCTGCTGGGTGTGGAGACGGGCCGGATCAACAACTTGGTGTACGGTCTGCACGTGGGCCTCACCGCCGTGGCCGGGGTGTTCATCGGGATGCTCTTCACCTTCAACCCCGAGGTTGGAGCGCGGTACGCCCTCTACACCTTCTTCGTGGTGGTGCTGGGGGGTATGGGTTATCTGCCGGGAGTCATAGTGGCGGCGCTGGGGCTGGGGCTGGTGCAGTCCTACGTGACGGCCTACCTAGACCCCCGCTATATCAGCCTGGCGGCGTTCGCCATCCTCTATCTGGTGCTGGTGATCTCGCCCAGAGGCTTGCTGCGCAGGGGGCTCGAGTGAGCCGCCCTGCGCTAGGTAGGCTCTTGGGTGGGGCCGCTCTGTTGCTGCTATTAATTCTGCCCAACCTGCTGCCGGTATTCTGGATGCGCATCGCCACTGAAACCCTGATGTGGGCGGTGCTGGCGGTGAGCTGGAATCTGGTCGGGGGTTACACCGGCTATCTCAACTTTGGGCACGCGGCATTTTTTGGGGTGGGAGCCTATGCCACGGCGCTTTTTACGGTAAAAGCCGGAGTGCCCTTCGGAGTTTCACTGCTGCTGGGCGGCGGGGTGGGGGGAATCCTGGCGCTGTTACTAGGCCTGCCCACCCTGCGGATTCGCGGGGCCTACTTCGCCATCGCCACTTGGGCCTTCGCCGAGGCCATGGGCCAGATTGCCACCATCTGGGAGGGTCTGACAGGTGGCTCTGAAGGGCTGCGGATGCCCGCGCTGGCCGACAACCGCCCCTTCTACTACCTGATGCTGGGCCTGCTTTTGTTAACCTTGCTGGGCCTGCACCTCCTAGTGCGGCGCAGCAAATATGCCTACTGGCTGGTGGCGGTGCGCGAGCAGGAGGATGTGGCGAAGGCCATGGGCATTGACGTGTTCCGGGCCAAGCTGATGGTCTTCGTGCTCTCGGGGATAATTGCCGCGCTGGCCGGGGGCATCTACGCCTACTGGATTACCATCATCACCCCGAAAGAGGTGTTCAAGGTGCTGATCACCGATAATTCGGTGGTGATGAGTCTGTTCGGCGGCCTGGGCACCTTCTGGGGGCCGGTGCTGGGGGCGGCGGTGGTTCACCTCTCGGCCCGGTTTCTCTGGCTCTCGTATGGCAGCGACGTGGTGTACATCGTGGCGATTGGGGTGGCGGTGTGTCTGGTGGCCCTCTTTATCCCCAACGGCCTGCTGGGGCTCCTGGAGCGCCGCCGCAAGGGTAGTGCCTTCGCCCCACAGGAGCCGGAGGCTTCGCGGTGAGCGCCATCCTGCGGGCCGAAAACCTCGGCAAAAACTTCGGCGGCGTACGAGCGGTGCGGCAGGTTAGCTTCGAGGTCGCACCCGGCGAAATCGTGGGGATCATCGGCCCCAATGGCTCGGGAAAGTCCACTTTGTTCAACCTGCTCTCGCGGCACTACCCGCTCTCGCAAGGGCGGGTTTGGTTCGAGGGGCTCGAGCTGACAAACGTTCCTACCCACCGGTGCTCGCGGCTGGGTCTGGCCCGAACCTTCCAGATTCCCTCGCCCTTCAGCCGCATGAGCGTACTGGAAAACCTGTTGGCGGTGTACCGCCCCGAACCTTTGGTGGTTATGAAAGAGCGAGCCGGGGAAATCCTGAGGCGACTCAAGCTCGACCGACTGGCCGCCGAGCCCGCCAGCAGTTGCTCCGGTGGACAGCTCAAGCTGCTGGAGATCGGGCGAGCCCTGATGACCCGGCCCAAGCTGCTGCTGCTGGACGAATGCGTAGCCGGGGTCAACTTGGTACTGCGAACCCAGATCATCGAGCTACTCCAGGGGTTGCGCCGGGAGGGGCTGACGATCCTGCTGATCGAGCACGACATGGACTGGGTGCAACGACTCTGCGACCGGCTCTTGGTGATGCATCACGGCGAGCTGATCGCCTCGGGCAGCTTCGCCGAGGTGACGCAGAATCCGACCGTGCTGGAAGCTTATTTGGGGCGGTGATTAACCGATGTCGCTGATCGCACGCAACATCACCGCCGGGTACGGCCAGATCCGGGTGCTGAACGGGGTGAACCTCGAGGTGGCTCCGGGACAGATTCACTGCGTCTTCGGCCCCAACGGCTCGGGAAAGTCCACGCTGCTCAAGGTCTGCGCCGGGATGCTGCGGCCCTGGGGTGGGAGCCTCGAGCTGGACGAGCAAAACCTGTTAGGTCTGAAGGGCCACCAGTTCATCCGCTCGGGTATCGTCACCGTGCCCCAGAGCGGGGGGGTGTTTCCCGAGCTTTCGGTGGCAGAAAACCTCATGGCGGGTGGACTGGCCCTGAGCGATAACGCCGCCGTGCGCGAAAGCATCCAAGCTATGTACCGGCGCTTCCCCATCCTGGGCGAGAAACGCAACGCTCGTGGGGGTTCGCTCTCGGGCGGGCAGCGGATGCTCTTGGCCTTTGCCAGAGCGTTGGTGAGCGAGCCCAAGGTGTTGCTGCTCGACGAGCCCTCGGCGGGCCTGGCCCCGTTGGTGGTCAAAGAAGTCTTCGGCTTGATCAAAGACCTGCGGGCGCAGGGTCCGGCGATCCTGCTGATCGAGCAAGCCGTACGCGATGCCCTGCCCCTGGCCGATCAGGTGACGGTGCTGGCCCAGGGCGAGGTGCAATTCCAGGGCCAGGCCCAAGGGCTCAGCGAGGCCAAGCTAGTCGAGGCCTATCTGGGTGTGAAAATGTAGCTTTTTCGGCCTACAGTTTTTCTTAAAGCTGTAGGGGCAACGCCGGGAGGTGGCCCCCACCAAAGCCCCATAATCCTGAAGACGCTTATGGTTTTTATCGCCCTCTTCATTGACGTTTCTTATTGCGGCTTGCGGTATGTTTTGCCGCTCCTCCGAGCGGCAAAACATACCCTGAGAACATCATCTGAATCCTGTAGAGTTGTGCCATTCATTTCGCAAACCGCTCTAGGATTGTCTGTTGGCTAAACCTATAGGAAGAGCGCTTTAGTGTTCGATGTAGGACGTACGAGGTGCGACCGTCTTTAGCTCTCTGCCCTCCGTTCGTTACTTTACGCAAATGGCCTACGGATACAACCCCAGCAGTGCCCGCGCCTCGAGTACCCGCGTTGCCGCCACAATATACGCGGCTGTGCGGATGGGAACCTTTTTGTCTTGCGAGACCTGCCAGACGGCCTCGAAAGACTGGCGCATGAGCCGCTCGAGCCTGGCGTTAATCTCGGTCTCGGTCCAGAAAAAGCTGTTGAAATCCTGCACCCACTCGAAATAGCTCACCGTTACCCCACCAGCGTTGGCAATCACATCGGGGATAACCATAATGCCACGCTCGTTCAAAATGTCATCGGCGGCAGGGGTGGTGGGGCCGTTAGCTCCCTCGGCGACGATTTTAGCCTGGACATTCCAGGCGTTTTTCTCGGTGATTTGTTTCTCGAGGGCCGCCGGAATCAAAAACTCACACGGCACGGTGAGCACCTCCAGGGCCGGGATGGCCTCGGCCTTGGCATAACCCTTGACCCCGCCCATGATGGCCACATGCTCGAGCAGGTCGTGGGGGTCAATCCCACCGTCGTTGCGAATTGCTCCGGTCACATCCGAGACAGCCACAATCCTGGCTCCGGCCTCGTAAAAGATGCGAGCGGCGGCGTTGCCCACGTTGCCGAACCCCTGCACCACTACCCGGCTGCCCTGCACGGGCAGGCCAATTTTCTCGGCAGCGGCTACTGCGGCTACGAACACCCCGCGCCCCGTGGCATCCTGGCGACCCAACGAGCCTCCGACTGCGACAGGCTTCCCAGTCACCACCCCTGGCGTGGTACGGCCTACGTTCATGGAGTAGGTGTCCATCATCCAGGCCATCTCGCGGGCTCCAGAACCTACATCGGGTGCGGGGATATCTTTGTCAGGGCCGATAATCAGGCCAATTTCTGAGGTGTAGCGGCGGGTCAGACGCTCGAGTTCCCCCGGCGAAAGCTTCCTGGGGTCTACCCGGATACCTCCCTTACCCCCGCCGTAAGGCAGTCCCACCGCCGCATTCTTGATGGTCATCCAGGCTGATAGAGCCATCACCTCGCTCAGGGTCACGTCCTGATGAAAACGCACACCTCCTTTGGCGGGGCCTCGGAAGGTGTTGTGATGAACGCGATAGCCCTCAAAATGCACCACCGAGCCGTCATCGGTGTGAATAGGCACGTCCACCACCAGGATTCGCTTGGGCCGCTTGAGATCTTCGACCCAGTAGGCCAGTTTGCCCAAGTAGGGGGTCACGCGGTCTACTTGGGCCAGATAAATCTCCCAGGGGCCGATATTTTCGCTGGAAAGATAGGATAGAGGTTCGGATTTCATGGATTCCTCCAGGAGACGTTGACCGTTGACCGTTTACGGTTAACCGCAAAGGCGTTTCTTCGGTGAACGGTTGATGGTAAACGGTGAACGATCATGGATACACTCCCCGTAGCCGGTTGGCCTCGTTGATGCGCTCGAGGGCCAGGGCATAGGCCCCGTCGCGCAGGTGGCCGCCCAACGGCTGGGCTCGCTCGAGAACGGCCTGTAGCGAGGCGTGGATATAGTCCCGCAGGCGGGTCTGCACCTCGGTTTCGTCGAAAAACAGCATCGAGAGGTCTTGCACCCACTCGAGGTAGCTCAGTACCAACCCGCCACCGTTGGCCAGCACGTCGGGAATGATGTGAATTCCCCGGCGGTGCAACACGGCCTCAGCCTCGGGGGTAATGGCCCCGTTGGCCCCCTCGACTATGATAGAAGCCCCGATGTTCTCAGCATTGGCGGCTTGGATAACCCCTTCGGTAGCAGCAGGGACTAGATAAGTCACCCTCAGCTCGAGCAAACCCTGGTTGGAGATAGGCTGGGCCGGGAAGCCCTCGAGGTGCTTGTGAAGGGCGTAGTGGGCTTCTAAAGCAGCTATGTCCAGGCCATCGGGGTCATATACCCCGCCCTTGCTGGTAGAGACGGCCACCACTTTTAGCCCTTCTTTAACCGCGTAGCGGGCCACTGCGCTGCCCACCTGCCCGAAGCCCTGTATGGCTAGAGTGGCCCCCTCGACGGGTGCTCCGTAGTGGCGAGCCAAGTCGGTGAGGACATAGACCAACCCCTGTCCACCCCCCTCATCGCGCTCCGTTACCCCCCCAATCTGAATCGGCTTTCCGGTCACGGCACTCAGGAGGGTCTGGCCCTTGGTCATGGTGAAGGTGTCTTGGAACCAAGCCATGATGCGGGCATTGGTGCCCAAATCGGGAGCCAAGATGTCCTCGTCGGGGCCAATCAGCTCGATGATTTCGGCCACGTAGCGGCGCGAGAGACGCTCGAGTTCACGGCTTCCCAGTTTGCTAGGATCTACCGCTACCCCTCCTGCCGAGCCCCCAAAAGGCAGGTTATAGACAGCCGACTTGAGGGTCATCCAAGCCGCCATCCCACAGGTCTGACCCAAACTCACCTCGGGGTGAAACCGCACCCCGCCCAGTGCCGGGCCACGGGCGATATCGTGAATCACCCGGTAGGCGGTGAAGTGCCGTACCCCACCGTCATCCAGCTTGACCGGCAACGAGAGTCCCACCATGCGCTTGGGGTGGGTGAGATAGCTGGCGGTTGCGGGATGAATATTGGCGACCTTGAGAGTAGCCTCGAGACGGCCCACAAAGCTCTCCCAAAGGCTGGCCTCACCAGGGGGACGATAGGCGCTTTTTAACATGAAATCACCGCCTGAGAGTATACATTGGCGGCTGACTTAGGGGCAGCTATTTGCGGGGGGCTGGGATGTGCAGTGGTTCCGAGTCTGTGCTACCGACCTCAGATTAAAAGCTATCCGGGTATCTACCCACCAAAGCTTCA
The DNA here is from genome assembly GCA_015478585.1 of Thermaceae bacterium. Taxonomy (GTDB): domain Bacteria; phylum Deinococcota; class Deinococci; order Deinococcales; family Thermaceae; genus Meiothermus. Next base: position 42,364 of record JADMIM010000018.1, read on the forward strand.
ATCTCCCATAACCTTCAGTGTGGCCGTACTAAAAGCCATGTCAAATCGCCGTCTTGGTAAGCAAATCTCGCTTCGGAAACCAAGGGCTGGCGACGATGTAACGGCTAATATTAGAACTTTGGTTATTTGCCACAACGCCCCCCAAATCCCCAGGCTATACTCATCCTCGGAAGTCGGGGAAAGGTTCCCCTAATCCAAAGTCGGCAAACCGGCCCCAAGCCCTCTTTAGCACTACCGCAATACCGCGCCAATATTCCATAAAACCCGGCGCGGAAGCCCCAAGGAGAACCAATGAAGAAACAAGGCTTTACCCTTATCGAGCTGCTCATCGTCATCGCCATCATCGCCATCCTGGCGGCGGTGTTGATTCCCAACCTGCTTGCTGCCCGTAACCGCGCTAACGATAGCGCCACCCAGGCTTATATTCGCTCGGTTGTGACTGGTGTAGAGGTCTTGCGGGATAGCGTGACTGGCAAGTTGCCTGCCACCGCCCCAGCTTGTAATGTTGCTGCTGGTAAAACCGCTGACCCCGCTTCTGTGAAGAGCTGCGCGGTTATCCTTGGAACCACTAATGTGGATGCATTCGTGGTCAACGCTACCTCGGTAAACGGCACCGCCTTTACTTACGATGGGAAACAAATCGCTACTGGCACCAGCACCGCCCCCTAAGACTATAAGTCCTAAGAGTTCGCAAGGCTCGAAACACTAAGATATGTCTAGAATCAAATCGGGGAAACTCATGAAGAAACAAGGCTTTACCCTTATCGAGCTGCTCATCGTCATCGCCATCATCGCCATCCTGGCGGCGGTGTTGATTCCCAACCTGCTTGCTGCCCGTAACCGCGCTAACGATAGCGCCACCCAGGCTTATATTCGCTCGGTTGTGACTGGTGTAGAGGTCTTGCGGGATAGCGTGACTGGCAAGTTGCCTGCCACCGCCCCAGCTTGTAATGTTGCTGCTGGTAAAACCGCTGACCCCGCTTCTGTGAAGAGCTGCGCGGTTATCCTTGGAACCACTAATGTGGATGCATTCGTGGTCAACGCTACCTCGGTAAACGGCACCGCCTTTACTTACGATGGTTCGCAGGTTACCACCGGCACCAGCACCGCCCCCTAAGACTATAAGTCCTAAGAGTTCGCAAGCTCGAGGGGCTAGATTTGCCCCTCGAGCTTGTCTTAGAGATAGCATGAAAACACCTGGCTTCACTCTTATCGAGTTGCTCATCGTCATTGCTATCATCGTTATCCTCGCCGCTGCTCTAGTCCCAAATCTGATACAGGCGCGAAACGCAGCAAACGACCAGGCTACCAGGGTTTATATCCGCTCGGTAGTGATAGGAGTCGAAACCCGGCGAGACCTAGCAACTCTAGTAATACCCCCCAGCATGACGTGCAACGCCCTGGCAGACAAGCCCTCCGATCCCGGCAGTGTAAGCCGGTGCAAGTACGAGCCAGACAATACCAACGGCACATATAAGGTCACAGCAGAAAGCAAAAGCGGTAAGATTTTTCAGTACACAGGCGACAATACAGTGCTAGTCGCAACCTACTAGGCAGTCATAGCTCTACCCATACGAGACACCCACCGTGGGTGTCTCAATTTTTGCTGTATAGGGATTACGTTCTGGGGGAGCGGATAGGGCTCGAGCCGCCTAACCAAGCTCGCGCCCCCTTCCCAGCCAGCCTACCAGTCCACCTGCCAGCACCGCCAACAATACCGCCAAAACTAGAGCTTCAGCCAACGGCTCCTGTCCGGGCCTGCCCAGCCGCTCGTAGATGGCTAGCGAGAGGGTCGTCCACTCGGGGCGCTGGAGCACCAGGGTAGCCCCAAACTCCCCCACCACTGCCGCCAAAGCCAGGGCCAGCCCGGCCCGGAATCCCGGTTGAACCAGAGGCCATTCCACCCGCCAAAACCGCCGCCAGGGCGAAGCTCCCAGCATCCTAGCGGCCTCTACCACGCTCTTGGGCATGGCCCGCAGGGAGGGCAAAAGGGCTCGAGCCAGCAACGGATAGCTCAGCAGGGCGTAGGCCGTAATGAGCATCAGCAGCGACCCGCGCAGGCTGGGATAGGCCAGCAGATAGCCCAGCCCAACTGCCACCGGCGAGACCATCAGCGGCAGTAGGCCCAACCCGTCTAGCCAGCGGTTGCCCCGCCAGACCGCGTAGGCATATAGCCCCGCCAGGGGAACTACCACCAGCACTGCCAGCCCGGCAAAGCTCAGGGTATGGCCCAAGGCCAGCCCTGCCGGGGTGAAGTCCTGCGAATACCACACCTTAAGCCAAGCGCTGGGTTGCCCCAAGGCCCGCACAAATAGGCTTAGCAGCGGGCTATAAATCGCCAGAAAGACCATCCCGAGTAGCCCGCTCAAAGTCCAGGCAGCTCGAGCGGACAACCCCTTAGGCCCCCCATAGGTTCCCACTCCCAGCGCATAATGCTCCTGCAAGCGCAGGTAGAGCAGCAGCACCGGCCCGCTTACCGCCAGTTGCATCAGCACCAAAGCGGTAGCCTCGGGGAAGGCCAGACGGTAGGCCAGGGCGGTATAGGTCTCGACCTCGAGGGTGGCCCAGGCTGGCCCCCCCAACAGCAGGGGAATCCCGAAGCTGGTGAAGCTGTACACAAACACCAGGCTTCCACCGGAGAGCAGGGCGGGCAGCAGCAGCGGAACTCCTACCCGCAGATAGGCGCGAAGGGGGGAAGCGCCCAGGGTGCGGGCTGCCGCCAGGGGAGCCTCGAGGCCCGGCAGCAGCCCCAGCAGTGGGCGCAAGACCAACCCCAAGTTGTAAAACACGCTGGCCCACAGCAAAATCCAGGGGGTTCCATAAAGGTTGAGGCCCAGCAGCCCTCTCGGCCCCACCAGGCTCAAAAAGCCCATCGCCACTACGATAGTGGGCAATACAAAGGGAACCGTAGAAAAAGCCAACAGAACCTCGCGTCCAGGAAAGCGGTAGCGCAAAGCATAGGCCAGCGGCAGGGCCAGCCCGATACACAGCGCCGAGGAAGCCAGACCGTACAGCAAACTCCAGGCCAGACGGCCCCAGTAGTAGGGGTTGGCAAGGGTTATTCCCAAACCCCCGCCCAACCCCAACAGCAGAATTCGGCCCAGTGGGTAGAGCAAGGCCAGTCCTAGAAAAACCAGGACAAGTAGAGCTAGAAATTTAGCGTTCAAGATTATGTAGACCTCAGGTTAAACTCCCTCACCCCAACCCCTCTCCCTTGGTGGGAGGGGGGAATTACCGTCGGGCCATCACCACCGCCGCACTCTGGCCTTGCAGCACCACCTGGGTCCACTCGGCAATCCAGCGCTCCCGGCCCTTGGCAATCTGCTGTGGGCTCAGGCGGGCAGGTTGGCTGGGGGTTTCGGCCCACTTGAATACCTCGGGCAGGGCCGCCTCCCGCCTCGAGGGGTAGACCCACATCTGGGTGGGAATATCCTCTTGGGCCGGTTTGGAAAGCAGCCAGTCCACGAATTTTCGGGCTGCCACTTGGTTTTTGCTGCCCTTCAGGATGCCCACAAACTCCACCTGAAACAGCGCACTCTGGGGAAAGAGCAGGTTGCCGGTGGGTGGCTCGCTGGGCCTGGGCTTGACCTCGCTATAGAAGAGTTCGGCAGCAGGGCTAGTGGTATAAGAAACCACCAAAGGACGGTCTCCGCCCGCGCGGCTGAAGTGGGTGTAGTAGGCTTCGCTCCAACCGTTCACCACCAGCACGCCATTTTTGCGCAGGTCTTCCCAGAAGCCCAGGTAGTGGTCTTCGCCAAAAGCGGCCACTGTTGCCAGCAAAAAGGCCAGCCCAGGCGAACTGGTGGCGGGGTTTTCGGTCACTAGCAGCTTGGCGAACTCCGGCTTGGCAAGGTCGGCAAAGCTCTTGGGCAGGGCCTGGTTTTGGAAATAGGCTTTGTCGTAGTTGAGGGCCACAAAGCCATAGTCCACCGGCAGGGCATAGTCCTGAGGGTCGAGCAGGGTCTCGGAGCGCAGGTTTTTGAGCTGAGGCGAGACGTAGCGCTCGAGTATCCCCGCTTCCAGGGCTTTGGAGAGCAGGGTGTTGTCGAAGCCATAAATCACGTCGGCCAGGGGAGCCTCCTTGCTCAGGATGGCCTTGTTGAGCATGGCCCCCGCATCACCGCCCTTGAGAAACTCGAGCTTGATGCCATTCTGCTGCTCAAACTGCGCGATGAGCTTCTTGTCCAAGGCCCAGCTATCGTGGGTAAGGATAGTTAGAGTGCTCTGCTGGCTCTTGGTTGCAGGGCTCTGCTGGCTGTTGGTAGGAGCGGTTTGGGCTAGAGCAGTTGCCCCTAACCCATAACCCACAGCCAGTAGCCAGACGCTACAAACCAACCGCAAAAAGCCTGTACCCCTCGAGCCTTGTCCTTTGACCTTCGACCAAAACATAAAATCCCCTCCATGTCACCGGAAGGGGTTTGAACCTGAAGCGTTGTGAATACCGGCATTGCCGGGTGGCTTCACTGTCACGCTCCCTACGCCGGTACGAGCCGGATCAGGTTCCTGGGGTTGGGCTTCAGCCCTCTCAGTCGGACTTACTTATCAGCAAGCCGACACCCCCGGTGACTTCTTGAATATACAACCATCCCCCGGCTTTCTGCCAAGCCCTCCAGAGGAGAGTTCGCTCCTAGACCCCTGGCGAAAACCGCTCTAGCTCAGGGTTTGTGTAGCCCGCACCCAGAAATTGGGGTATCGCTCTTGCAGTTTGCGAGCGATAAAACCGGCCTCACCGGCATCCTTAGCCAGCCCAAACAGTGTGGAGCCCGAGCCAGACATCAAAACCCCGAATAAACCGGTCTTTTTCAGCTCTCTCTTGAGTTCGGCCAGGGCAGGCTCGAGCCGAAACACTGGCCCCTCCAGGGTATTCCAGTAGGGCGGCTCCTGACCCGCACGGAGGGCCGCCAGCACGGCATCTACGTCGTGCTCAGGCTGCAGCCTGTGTAGATCAAGCTCAGAACAATAGCCAGCACCACAAACTGCAATCC
>JADMIM010000019.1 GCA_015478585.1 Thermaceae bacterium
GCCTACCGGTGTGCGGGCTAATGCTGGCTAGCAGGCTTTTGGGTGGGGCTTTTTCTTCGGCTACGTTGCCCACCGCCCAAGCCTATCTAGCCGATATCACCTCGAGGGAAAAGCGCACCCAGAACTTTGCCCTGCTGGGCGCAGCTTTCGGGCTGGGAGTCATATTTGGCCCGGCGATTGGAGGAGCGCTTTCGGGGTTGGGGCTGTTGGTACCGGTGATTTTCTCGGCAAGTTTGGCCTTGCTCAACGCGCTGTTCGTGTACTTCGTGCTGCCTGAGTCGCGCAAGACCGAAGCCCGCCCGGCCACGCCGCCCAAGCTGTTCTGGACGGATCCGCGCATCTGGCCGATTCTGTTGCTGGGGCTTATTGTCAATCTCTCGTCGGTGGCGATGGAGCAGACGGTGGCCTTTTACTACCAAGACCGGCTGGCCCTGAGTCCTGAGCGCACCGCGCAGATGGTGGGCATCGCGCTCGTGGCGTTCGGCTTGGTGGCGGTGTTTATCCAAGGTTTCGTGGTGAGGCTGCTCAAGTGGTCGCCGCGCAGGCTGCTGGCGGTGGGGCTGCCGCTCGCGCTGCTGGGCTATTTGGGACTGGTGGGGGCGAAATCCTTCCCGCTGCTGACGGCTGCCCTGGTACTGCTAGGCGCGGGTGGAGCCTTCGCCGGGCCGGGGGTTTCGGCAGCGCAGTCGCTGGCGGTATCCGACGACGAGCAGGGGTCGGTGGCAGGGCTCTCGAGTTCGGCTCAGGCCCTGGGGCGGATGCTGGGGCCGGTGATCGGAACCTCGCTATACGGCCTACACCCGGAGTATCCCTATATTTTCTCGGCGCTGCTGATGGCTATAGGATTGCTATTTTTCCTGAATTATCCCAGGCTGGGCCGCCAGTCACCTTCTACCTGACCCCAAAAGCCCTATACTATCCAGAGAATGTGGCTCTGGATAGTCATTATCCTAGTTGTGGCCTTCGTGGTCATCAATGCGCCAGGGATATTCAGCCGCTTTTACAAGGCTTCATATACCCGCCGTTTGGGGCACTTGCCGATGTTGGAGCAGGCCCAACTGGGGAAACGGGTACTGGTGTTGGCTCCACACCCCGACGACGAGGTGCTGGCTTGTGGCGGGCTGATTCAAAAAGCCCACAAAGCGGGCCTCGAGGTGTATATCCTGTGGCTGACCAGCGGAGACGGTTTCGAGTGGGATGCGGTAATGGTAGAGCACACCCTCCATCCCAAAGGTCAGGCCGCGCTCGAGCTGGGGCAGACGCGCATGGGCGAAGCCCTCGAGGCGGCTCAAATCCTGGGCATACCCCCTGAGCGCACTTTCTTTTTGGGCTACCCCGATAGGGGCCTGCTGCCCATGCAGAGCAGCTATTTCAATCAACCCTACCGCTCACCCCTCACCGACGTGGACAGCGTTCCCTACAGCCAGGCCCTGAGCCCCGGAGCTACCTTTACCGGAGCCAACCTGCAAAAAGATTTCCAGGCCGTATTGGATAAGGTCAAGCCGGATCATATCCTGTGCCCTAGCCCAGTAGATGCTCACCCCGACCACCAGGGCACCGCAGAGCTGACCCAACGGGTGATGGGTGAGCGCGGAGAACTCCACAAGATCACTTACTGGGTGGTGCATGGGGGAGCCGAATGGCCCCTACCCAAAGGCTACAAAGCCGAACTGCCGCTCGAGATTCCCCCCAGGGGTCATCGTCTGTCCTGGGAAGTGCTGCCCCTCGAGGCTGAAGAAATCCAACTCAAACATCAGGCCACCCTGGCCCACAAGACCCAAATGACCCTGCTGAGCCATTTCATGCTGGCTTTCGTGCGCCAAAACGAGCTGTTTTCCCTACAGCCCCCAGAAGCCTCCCACAACAAAGCTTAGGCCGCTCCAAAGTGAGGGAGGGGGGGATTGAAGCTCTTAACCGTCTTCAAGATTATGGGGCTTTGGTAGGGGCAACCCCCCGTGGTTGCCCTCACCCCCCACAGGCCACAAAACCCCGTCTGTAAAGCAGCCCCACGGCTGCCGGAGAGTACCGGGCAGGCCCCTGTGTCTGCCCCTACAACAGCTCGTTTATTTTGAAGAGCGCCATTATGAAAACCGCCATAATCTCGCAAAAACCTCGAGTTCAGGGGATTAGCAACACCTTGCCGGTGGTCTCGCGTCCTTGCAGTTTTTGCAGGGCTTCTGCTGCTCCTGCCAGGGGGAACTCGGCTCCGATATGTACCTTTAGTTGGCCCTGGGCGGCCCAGCCCATTACCTCCGAGGCTCGCCATTCCAGCTCTTCCCTGGTCTGGGTGTACTGCCACAGCGAGGGCCGGGTCAGGAATAGCCCGCCCTTCTGGTTGAGAATCTGCGGGTCGAAAGCAGGCACCGGCCCACTCGACTGTCCGCACAAGACCATCATTCCCCGCACCCGCAGGCTGTCTAAGCTGCCTTCCCAAGTAGCTTTGCCTACAGTGTCGTATACCACATCCACTTTTTTGCCACCGGTTAGCTCTTTGATCTTTTCCGAAAAACCCTCGTAGGGCAGCACGTAATTAGCCCCCACTCCTTTTGCCAGAGCACGTTTTGCTTCGCTACCGGCGGTAGAAATCACGGTTGCCCCCCGCATCTTCGCCATCTGAATCAGCAGTAGCCCAACCCCACCAGCTCCCGCGTGAATGATGCAGGTCTCCCCGGCTTTTAGCGGGTAGGTGCTATACACCAGATAGTGCGCGGTCATGCCCTGAAGCATGGCAGCGGCGGCGATTTTGAAGTCCAGCAACTCGGGAATCTTCACCAGCTTGTCAGCGGCAACAGCCACATATTCGGCGTAGGCTCCCAAGATATTGGCGTACACCACCTTGTCGCCGGGTCGGACGCTGCTAACACCGTCTCCTACTGCCTCCACCACCCCCGAAGCCTCCTCGCCCAGGATGAAGGGCAGGGTTGTCTTGTAAAGTCCAGAACGCTTGTAGATGTCAATAAAGTTGACCCCGACAGCCTGGACTTTTACCAGGGCTTGTCCTGGTGCGGGGGTGGGGATAGGGATATCCTCGAGCCTCATGACCTCGGGGCCGCCGGTTTGGTGGACGCGGATGGCTTTCATGGAGAAAGCCTATAGCTTATAGCTTATAGCCGATAGCTAGCGGCAAAACAATTGCCCTCGGTCAGGGCAGCCTGCCTCTAGCCCCAGCCAGGACTTGCACCAGGGCCTCATTCAAAGGGCGTGGGCGGATGGAGTTTACTGCCTGCTAAAGCCGTAGGCTCGAGCGCCTTCCCCACCGCCTCCTCGAGCGTCCAGCGCTGGCCTATAGCCCAACTCGAGTCAAAATTTTTTTTGTCCAACCCCTCACGCAAAGCATTCAACGTACGCTGATACCTGGCTTGCTCGCTCGGTGGCAACGGGGTTTTGAACTGCTCGCGCAAGCGGCTGGCTGCTGCATAGAGATGCACACCCTGCGCCCACCGACCTGCTTTTGCCGCAACGGCGGCCAGTTTTTCCAGTGCTGTCGCTGTGCCTTTGGGCTGCTTGAGCTGTTCGAGCAAAGACAAGGCTTCCTGGAAAAGCGCATTGGCTCCGACCAAATCGTTTTGCAGCTGTACCTCGCCCAGCATCAATAGGGTGGAAGAAAGCCCCATCTTGTCACCGGTTTGACGGAAGAGTTTTTGACATTCCTCCAGCCGCAAATTAGCTTCTTCACTCTCCCCTCGTAGAAAAGCCATGTACCCTAAAAGCTGTTTAGCGGTGGCGATGCCGTTGCTGTCACCCAGCACTAAGCTGAGCTTGAGGCTTTCCTCGAGCTGCCCCCGCACAGCCCCATACTCCCCCTGCTCGATCGCGGTGATGCTCAGGTTCGCCAGCGCAATTGCGATTCCCACGCCATCCTCGAGCTGGCGCGAGATTTCCAGGCTTTCCTCCTTATACTGCCGGGCCAAGGCGTATTCACCCAAATCGTGGGCCAGGTTGCCCAGGTTTTGCAGCACGTAGGCCACCCCGCCGGGGTTGTCCAGTTCGCGCAGGATGCTCAGGCTCTGCCGGTAGTATTCCTGAGCGGTAAGGTAGTCGTTTTGCTGATAGGCCAAAACACCCAGGTTGTTTAAGGTGACGGCACGGGGGCTACGGCTGCCAAGCTCGCCGTGCAAGGCCAGGCTCTCCTCGAGATAAACCTTGGCGGCAGCAAAATCGCCCTGATCCTTGGCGATTACGCCCACCCCGTTGAGGGCTCTGGCTCGTAAGTCTTTTAGCTCCGGCGCGGGCAGGGCCAGGGCCTTGACCAGCCAAGCCCGGCCTTCGGCGAAGTGCCCGCGAATATCCCAAAAGCGGCTCAAGGCGCGGGTTATACGTAAGGCGATTTCGGCCTCGGATTGCGACAAAACCCACTCCAGCGCGGCCTGCAGGTTATCGTGTTCTTCCCCCAGACGACCCAGCCACAGGGCTTGTTCGTCCCCGCTCAGCTCTCCATTAGCGTGTTCGGCAAACTTGAGGAAAAACGCAGCGTGAAGATCACGGGTTTGCTGCTGTTCCTCGGGATGCTCCGCCAGTTTTTCCTGCATGTACCCATACAGCAGCGCGTGGCGGTCATAACGCCCATTGGCCGAAGTGCGCAACAGCGATTTGTCCACCAGGCTCGCCAGCAAGGGCAAAGTAGCTCCCATCACCTCGCCTGCAGCCTCACGTCTGAATCCGCCTCGAAACACCGAAAGCTTACGCAACGCGGCTTGTTCCTTGGGATTGAGCGAATTCCAGGCCGACTCGAACACCGCCCGCAGGCTCCTCTGCCGGGCCGGGCTGTTGCGGGCTGCCGAGCTGAGAAAGTCCAGATTGCGCTCGATTTCTTGGGCGATTTCCTCAGGTGGCAACATCCGCACCCAGGCGGCAGCCAGCTCCAGGCCCAGCGGATAGCCCTCGACCAATCGGCAAATCTTCAAGACCAGCGGCAGCGTAGTGGGCTCGAGGGCGAAGTCCAGTTTGACCCGCTTGGCCCGCTGCACGAAAAGCTGCATCGCATCGCTGTAGGGGGCATCTTCAAAACGGCTTTCCGAGCCGGGGAGCCCCAACCCACCCAGTGGAAAAACCCACTCCTCTGCCACACCCAGCCGCTCCCGCGAAGTTACCAGGGCCTTCAGGTTGGGGCAAGCCGCCAACAGGGCCACGAGCGAGGTGGCACCTTCCACCAGGTGCTCGAAGTTGTCCAGCACCAGCAGGATATGTTGCTCACCGATGGCCTGCTGAATTTGGGCGAGCGGGTTCTCCGGGGCTTGCAGGCCGATAACCAGAGCTTCGGCGATGGCTAAAGGAATCGCCTCGAGCGTGCTGATGGCATCCAACGCCACGAAGAAAACCCCATCGGTGAAAGCACTGTCCTCGAGCTGCTGATGGGCCACCTGTAGAGCCAGCCGAGTCTTGCCTGCACCCCCCAACCCGTGCAGCGTGAGCAGGCGCTGCTCGGGGCTTCCCAGCAGGCGGGCCACCTCGAGCAGCTCCGGGTCGCGCCCCACGAAGGAGGTGGTCTGCAGGGGCAGGTTGTTGCGAACCGGCTGGGCGGGTATCGGCTCTGGGGCGGGTTCCTTGACCTCCAGGGCGATGCCAAAGCCTTCGGCCTCTCGTCGCAAAGCCCCAGCCAGCAGGCTCTTGCCCAGATACAGCAGCGGGTAGAGCCGTTTCAGGTCTTCGGGATCCAGTTCGGGAGCACCCCCAAGCCCATACGCGGCCTCGGCGTGGCGGGCGGCTACCTCGTAGCGGCCTTTGGCTAGGGCCTTTTCCCCCAGTTGAAGCCGGGTCTCGCGCACCCTTCCGGCCAGCAACTCGCGGGTCTGGTAAACCCACTCCTCGAGTTCCTCCCCCAGCAGCAAATCCACCCCCGCCAGAAAAGCGCCCTGGTACAGCTCGAGGCCGCCCCCAAGCTGCCCCCCGTCTAGTAACTGCAATAGCTTTGGGGCATCGCACTCTTGGCTTGTCCAAACCTTTTGAGCATCGGCCTCGACGGCGCTCGCTTCGCGCTTGAGGTAGCCCAGGGCCGTGGAGAGGCTGTCGCGCGGGTCTTTGGCATCCAGATAGAACAGGTCGGCCAACTCGCGGCGGGTTTTAGCCCCTTCCAATGCCAGGTAGGCCAGCAGCAGCAAGGGCTTGCTGCGCCCGAAGCTCGAGCCTTCCAGCCTCAGACCGCCCAGCGTGCGCAGCATGGCCCATTGTATCCAGACTTCCCGAACAAGCCCGGTTCAAGAGCCACAGCCACTCGGAGGCTGATCGGGGTTTGATCGGAGGCGGTTTTGCACACTGGGGTCATCTTCGGGAATGGAGAAGCCAAAGGAGGAGTTGCCATGCCCAAACCGACCGCTTTCAGCTCAACGTTGCTCCTACCGGCCCGGCAATTCGGGAAGCTGGCTCGAGGTCGTCCATGATGCTCACCCTGGCGGCATTTGCACTCTTCCGACGGTGGGCCGCACCTCGAGGCCACCACCTTTGGACTTAGAGCATCGCGGTTCAGCTATTTGCGTGAAAGGAGAGAACAATGCTCGAGAAATTCCTAGGCTCACGAAATTTGAGGGTTGCCCTGCTGGTGCTCCCTATCGTCATCATCGTGCTGGCGTATTCGGCCGAGAACCACGGGGAGCTTCAGCGACTCAGCCTCTCGGCGGTCACTGGGCTCAAAGGCGTGCAGATACCTACGAACTTTGTGGAGTGCCTTAGCGACTACAACAGCAAGGCGGTGGGTGTGGCCGGGCTGTTTGGGAACAGCGGTAAAAGTGACCCGCTCTTCGGGAAGCTGTGTGATTACGGGGCCGGGTTTCTGAAGATTCTGCCTGCCTTTGCCTACGCGTTCATTAAAGGCTTCGCGTCTGGGTTTTGGGGGATCGTGTTCAGCCTTCTGCTGGGGCTGTTTTGTGTGGCTACAGTACGGGATTTCTTTCGGGGGAAGGTCGGTTTTGGAGAGTTAGTCATGAACTTGGGTCTGGCTATCCTCGCCCTGTGGTTGCTGACCCTTGTGCTGATCTGGGCATTCACATTTTTTGGCTGGCTGTTCGGGTTCATGGGTACTTACGCTGCGGCCATCATCGGGGGAGCCAAGGTATGGGAGGTGTTCAACAAGACTCGAGAGGTGCGTAAGGTCGCCTCCGAAGTTGCCATCGCTGCCAAAAGTGTCCCCGAGGAGGGTCAAGGAGGCAGCCCGATGAAGCCACCAGTATAGGCAACAAAACCCATCTCTTGCGGTACTCAGTTCAGCCGGACCAAGGAGGAAACTATGAAGATTCAATCCCCACGCCCGCAGTACCTCTCCGTAGCCCTGTTGCTTTTGTTTCTCGTACTCGCCGGTTGTACTCCTAATGACACCAATCCCTCGGTTCCCACCGCCCCCGACAACCTCCAGGCCAGCACCCAGTCTTCCAGCACCATCGCCCTCTCCTGGACGGCCGCCACTACCCCGGCCAACGGCGGCAGCGTGAGCGGGTACAGCCTCGAGCGCAAAACGGGCTCGGGCACATATGCGGCGGTGCGTGCGCTGAGGTTTGATGCCACCACCTTTACCGACATCGGCCTGACCGCGAGCACCACTTACACCTATCGGCTGCGGGCACAAAACGCCTTCGGATTTGGGCCATACTCGGGCGAGGTCAGTGCCACCACGGCAGCCGCAGCTAAAGCTAGCTTACCGACACGCTAACGGTTCAAAAACGTTATGGATCGGAAATGACCACCGCGCGGTCAATCTAACCCTAGAGGTCGAGGGAAGGCTCCCGAGTCTTGAAGGGCAGTTTCCCCGTAGCCTCTGCACCGGCCAGTACGCTAACCAGCGCCCCGAGGGTTGGTACGCGAAAGCCATAGGTCACGAAGGCGGGCTTTTTCAGGCTCAGGAGGTGATAGGGGTTCCACAGCGCGACGTGAACCGCAGGTTTGCCGAGTTTGAAGGCCTGGAGCAGCAAATCGGCCTCGGCCTTCTTCAGCGGCTCCCGGCCCACCGAAACCATCAACAGAAAATCGGCTTTGGTGGCTATTTCTGCGAGTTTCTTCTGATATTCCCCTGCATTCTTGGGGTCGTAGACCCACTGTGAGACCTTGGGGAAGCGCTTTTTTAGCAGCTTGGCGAAGTCCGACACCGCCAAAGTTTCCCCGTATGGCCCCGCCGAAAAAGTGATCCCCGCCGAGACTATAAGGATTTTTTGATTGGCCTCTGGACGCACCGGCTTGCGGTAAGCGGTAATGCTCTTCAGGGCCACCTCGTCCATCAGGGCACGGTCTTTGGCGAGCTGGGTTTGGCTGTATGGGCGGGGCTGGCCGGGAAAACGCCGGGCGGCTCGAGACAGGCGCTCGAGGCTAGTTTCGGCTTGCCGAGCAGGGATTTTACCATTCTCCAGGGCTTCGGCGATGGCCTCGAGCTGTGCGATGTGAACCTCGGGCTGGCCCAGCGACAAAATCAGGTCGGCCCCAGCCGCGATACTCTTGGCGGCAGCTTCACCTACCGAATACTTCTTGGTGATGGCCTGCATGTCCAGCGCATCGGTCACGATGATTCCGCCATAGCCTAGGTCTTCACGCAGCAAACCAGTAAGGATTTTGCGCGAGAGGGTGGCCGGGTTCTTTGTATCGAAAGCCGGAAAGATGATGTGAGCACTCATCACCGAGCCAATCCCGGCTTGTGCGGCCTTGCGAAAGGGCAAAAGCTCGGTGCGCTCCAAGGCTTCCTGGCTTTTGTTGACCGTCGGCAAATCCAGGTGGGTGTCCAGCGCGGTATCGCCGTGCCCCGGAAAATGCTTGACCGAAGCCATCACGCCCGCGCTCTCCAAACCCTTGGCCCAAGCCAGAGCTAGCCGAGCGACTTTTTGAGGCTCACTGCCAAAACTCCTGTCGCCGATGACCGGGTTGCGGGGGTCGGTGTTCACGTCCAGCGAAGGGGCGAAGTTCCAGTTGATGCCCAGGGAAATTAGTCCCCGCCCTACGGCTGCGCCCACCGCCTGAGAAGTTTTCACCTTCCCAACCGCGCCCAGGGCCATCGGGGCGGGCGAGAGGGCCAGTTCGAGCACTCTTTGCACCGCACCACCCTCCTGGTCTATAGCGATGAGCACGTCCGGGCCGAGGATACTTCGCAAATCATCGGTCAACTGACGCACCTGAGCGGGATTTTGGATGTTGCGCCTAAACAAGCAGACCCCGCCAAACATGTACCGCTCGAGATGTTGGCGGGTCGGAGGCTCGAGCTTGGGGCCAGGAATGTCCACCATCATCATTCTCGCCGCAGTTTGCCGGGGGTTTTTCATACTACCTCCAAGAGTCTTGACAAAATGTTACTTCATATTATAGTTTTTTCAATAGAGTAAAACTTCAAAGGAGTTCAAGTGTCGAAGTCAATCTCAGCGATTCTCGAGCACCTGCGCCACGGCCTGATTGCCTCTTGCCAGCCGGTGCGGGGCGGGCCTCTGGACGAGCCATATTTGGTGGCAGCCTTGGCTCGAGCCACCCAAGCAGGCGGAGCGGTGGGCCTGCGCATCGAGAGTCTGGCTGACCTTGAAGCGGTGCGGGGCGTGACCGAGTTGCCCATCATCGGGTTAGTCAAGCGGGAAGTGCCCCACTCTGCGGTTTACATCACCCCAGAGCTGTCTGATGTGGAGGGTTTGGCCACCAGGGGAGCCGATATCGTCGCCTTCGATGCCACTTCGCGCCCGCGCCCGGTGGCGATAAAAACTCTGGTCGAGGCCGTTCACGCGCAGGGCTGCCTGGTGATGGCCGACTGCTCGACCCTCGAGGAGGGCCTAGAGGCCCACCGCCTGGGCGCGGATTTGGTGGGTTCAACCCTGTCGGGCTACACCGAATATTCGCCCAAGCTGGCGGGGCCAGACCTGGGGATGGTGCGCGAGCTTTCCGGGCGCGGGGTTCGGGTGATTGCCGAGGGCCGCATCGGCACCCCGGAAGAAGCTAAAAAGGCGCTCGAGGCCGGAGCTTTCGCGGTCACGGTGGGAACCGCCTTGACCCGTATTGAGCTGCTCACCAAGTCCTTTGTGGACGCGCTGGAGAAGGTGGCGCGATGATGGATAGAGGCCAAAGGACAAAGGATAAAGGATGGAGCTTTGAACCCATCCTTCATCCTGGAGCTTCCCATGCCTAACGGAGCCCTGGCCTCTTTGCGCAGCTTGGGCGCTGGCATGACCCCAGCCCTGCGCAAGATTGCCGACTACGTGCAAGGCGACCCCCAAAAGCTGCTCTACCAGACGGTGGTGGAAGTGGCGGATGGCTCAGGTTCCTCCGAAGCCAGCGTAATTCGCTTCTGCCGCGATTTGGGTTTTAGCGGCTTTCAGGATTTCAAGCTGGCTCTGGCCTCCGACTTGGCGGTGAGCCCGGTGGGGCTTTCACCCCAGGATGACCCACAAACCCCCGAGGAAGCCCTCGAGTACGTCATCCACCACGCCCGTCAGGCCCTCGAGGACACCCGCAGCCTGCTCGACTTGAACGCGGTTTCGGAGGCGGTAAAGCTCATCCTCAAGGCCCGTCGCATAGACATCTACGGGGTAGGGGCTTCGGGTGTAACCGCCCAGGACTTCGCCTACAAGTTTTTGCGGCTGGGCTACGCCACCCAAGGCTACGCCGACCCCCACATGGCGGCCATGTCGGCGGCTACCCTCGGCCCGGAGGCCCTCGCCATCGCCATCACCCGCTCGGGAACCACCATAGACACCGTGAAGGCCCTCGAGACCGCCCGCCGCTCCGGGGCCAAAACCCTGGCCATTACCCAGCGCCTCAAAAGCCCGGTAGCCCGTGCTGCCGACCTGACCCTCATCACCTCGGTGGCCGAAAGCCCGCTCACCGGCGGCTCAGTCACTGCCAAGATGGGCCAGTTGCTGGTGCTGGACTTGCTCTATACCCTGGTGGCTTTGCGCCGCAAGGAATCGCAGGAGTTCATCTCGAGGACGGCAGCGGCTGTGTCGGACAGGAATTACTGAGTGTGTTGAGCGTTCACCGTTTACGGTTGGTTGCAAGAGCTTTGTGGCAGATCAGATGTTGGAAACCCTGGTTTTGACCTGAGACCTGTGACTTGCGACCTCTCCTTGCGGTTAAGGTTCTAGGCTACATCGGGCCAGACCCGTTAGCAGGTTCTAGAGGAGGATAGTAATGTTCAAAAAGCTTTTGGCTGTCACACTAATGGCCCTATCGCTGGGAGCCCTGGCCCAGCAGAAACCGGTTCAGATTGAGTTCTGGACCTGGTATCTAAGCCCCAAGTTTGACCCTTTTATTGATGGGGTCATCAAGGATTTTCAGGCCAAATATCCCAACATCACCGTCAAGCACGTAGATAAACAGGACACCATCGAGCGCGACTTCCAGGCCCAGATTGCCCTGGGTCAGGCTCCCGACGTGGTCAACTTCTGGCAAGACTCCACCTTTGCCGCCGCACAGGCCGGGTTGCTGCGCCCCGTAACCGACTTCACCCCGGTAGCCCAGCTCAAGCAGTTGTACTGGCCCAACGTGCTCAATATCTTCACCGTGAACGGGCAAATTTATGGCTATCCCTGGTATGGCTACGTAGACCAGGGAGTGATGATGTACAACACCGAACTCGTGGCCAAAGCGGGCTTGGACGTGAGCAAGATCAAGACCCTGAGTGAGTTGCTGAACGCTTCCAAAGTCGTCAAGCAGAAAACCGGAGCCTATGGCTGGTTGCCCTCGGTCAAAGACCCCAACGGGGCCAGCTTTTTGGGTCAGTTTTACCTCGAGGGCCTCCCCATCTACGACAAGGACGGCAAAGCTGCCTTCAATACCCCCGCCCACGCCGCACTGCTGCAAAAGTTCGTTGACCTCATGAAAGCCGACGTAATCCCCCAAGACCTCTTGCGCAAGGAGGCTTTCCAGCTCACCAACGAACTCTACAGCCAGGGCAAGGTGGCTTTTATCGTAGGGGGGCCGCAGTCCCTAAACCGGGTGAAGGATGCCAACAAGGACATCTATAGCAAGACCAAAGTGGTGGATGCTCCCTTGGGCGCGGCCAAAGTGCAGACCGGTGGAGCTTTCGATTTGGTGATTCCCAAGGCTTCGCAGCATCCCAGCCAGGCGGCTTTGTTCGCGCTCTTTATGAGCGACAAGACCAACCAAGCTAAGTTCGCCAATGTGGTTCCCATCGTGCCCACCTCCATCGGCTCAGAGATAGACCCCATCCTCCAGCCCAAGGCCAAATCCACCGACCCCATTGACATCGCCACCAGCCGCGTAGCCGGAGCGGGCCGCCTGATTAACCCTGGCTTCAAGCCCCCCAAGAATACCCAGGCCGTCTACAAGAACTTCAACGACAACATCGAAGCCGCCTTCTTGGGCAAGAAAACCGCCCAGCAAGCCCTGGACGATGCCGTAACCTGCTGGAACGCCAACGCCAAGTAGGGTCGGTGTCGGGAACGGCAACCACCAATGGGAAGGTGAAAAGTGGAAAAGGCAAAAAGGTCAAAAGTAAGTTCTACAGCGGTTTTCGGAAAGAATCTTGGGATGGCTCGAGTACATTTGCTGTGCCAGTTTGATATTTTGCTGCCCCTAGCGGCAAAAGTCGGAGAACCGCAATAGGAGTTGGCCTTTCACCTTTGGCCCTTGTTTTCCTCTACACCCGACCCCCCGCTTATGACCCGCGCTGCCACTACCTTTATCGCCTACGGGATGCTCTTCCCGGCCCTCATCCTGATGGGGGTGTTTACCTTTTATCCGGTAATTTACGGGGCCTATCTGGGCTTTAGCCACTACACCGCCGCCGATTTTGGCGCACATAATGCCCCAAGATGGGTGGGCCTCGAGAACTTCCACACAGTTTTTGCCGACCCCCTGTTTCAGACCGGCCTTTTGAACTCGCTCAAATACCTGGCGGTGGTTCCAGTGTTGCAACTGGTTTCACTAGCGGTGGCGGTGCTGGTCAACCAGAAGCTCCCCTTCATAGCCTTTTTCCGGGCCAGCTACTACATTCCCGTAATCACTTCTATCTCGCTGGCGGCGGTGATGTGGGACTGGATTTACGCCAAGGACGGGCTGATTAACTGGAGCCTCGAGGCTTTGCACCTTTTGCAAAAAAGCAGTGCTTTTGGCTATTTGCTCAACACCGATACCGCCATCTGGGCCATCATGTTCGTGACCTTCTGGAAGGGTTTTGGCTACTACATGGTGCTCTATTTGGCGGGGTTACAGGGCATACCCGCCGAACTCGAGGAGGCCGCCACTTTGGACGGAGCTTCCAGGTCGCAGATTTTCTGGCGGATTACGGTTCCCCTGATGCGCCCTACCATCTTGCTATGCAGCCTGATTTCCACGCTGGCAGCGATTCGGGTGCTCGAGGAAATCATCGTTTTCACCAATGGTGGACCGCTCAACAGCACCTATACCGGGCTGATGTACGTCTATAGCAAGGCTTTCGGGCTGGATTTCAACTACGGCGTGGCCTCGGCGGCGGGCTTGGTGATTGCTTTGGTGGGTTTCGTGCTTTCCTACCTGAACTTTCGCCTGACCCGCGAGAGTGGAGGTGAGGGCGCATGAGACCTGACCAAGAAGCCCAGGCCCGTCAGATGCGGGCTCGAGCCGTGGTTCGCAAGACCTTCGGCACACTCTGGACTTATGCTGTGCTGCTGGCAATTTTTGTTTTCGCGGTGTTCCCTTTTTTCTGGACGCTGGCTATCTCCATCACCGACAAAACCGTGGCCAGTGGCATCAGCATCTACAGTTTCCCGGCCAGTCTGCTGCCCCGCCACCTGACCCTCTCCAACTTCGTGGAGGTGTTCAACACCTTCAAGCTGGGCAAATACCTCTGGAACTCGGTAGCGATTGCGGGCCTGACGGTAGTGGGAACCTTGCTGGTCTCGGCGCTGGCGGCCTACCCCCTGGCCCGGCTCAACTTCCCGCTCAAAAACCTTATCTTCGGGGCCATTCTGGCCACGCTGGTGCTGCCCCAAGAGACCAGCTTTATCGTCAACGTGCTGACCCTGCGCGACCTGCATATTTTGGGAACCTATTGGGGGGTAGTGGTTCCCATCATCTCCACCGCCTTCGGTATCTTCGTGATGCGCCAAGCCTATCTGGCAATTCCCGCCACCCTGCTGGAAGCCGCCCGCATTGACGGGGCCAGCGAGATGCAGATATTGAGCCGCATCATGATTCCGCTCTCGCTGCCCTCGCTCACGGCGCTGGGCATCTTTACCCTGGTGGGCATCTGGAACACCTATTTCTGGCCCTCCCTGGCCCTGATTACCAACCAAGACCTGTATCCCCTTTCGGTAGCGGTGCTCACGCTCAAAGGGCAGTTCAACTACGACCCCTTCAACGTGGCTGCCGGGGCTATGGTGATGATGCTGCCGATTCTGCTGGTGTTTCTGCTGGCCCAGCGCTTCTTCATGCGCGGCCTCGAGGGGGCAGTGAAGGGATGAGCTATGACCCGCCGCAGCGCCGTTCGGTTCGGCTGAAGGGGTTTGATTATGCCTCGGCAGGAGCCTTTTTTGTGACGGTGCGTGTGCAGAAGCGGGAATGTTTATGGGGTGATGTGCGAGATGGGGAAGTGTGCCTGACCGATGCCGAGCGGATGGTGGTAGGGGTGTGGGAGGGTTTACGGGAGAGGTTCCCCTTCATCTCATTGGATGCGTTTGTGGTAATACCGAACCACGTTCACGGAATCATAATCCGTAGCGATACCGGTGTAGGGGCGGGTCTTGTGCCAGCCCTACACGCCTTGCAGATTGAAGGGCGACCACAAGGGATCGCCCCTACGTTGGGGGATGTGGTGGGTGCATTCAAATCCCTGACTACCCATCGGTATATTTCCGGCATCAAAAACAGTGGCTGGCCTACCTTCGACAAACGCCCTTGGCAGCGCAATTATTACGAACGCATCCTGCGCAACGAGGACGAACTAAAGGCCATCCGCGAATACATCGTCCACAACCCCTTGGGCTGGGCACAAGACCAGGAGAACCCTAATGCGCGTCCTGTTGTTGCCCTGTGACACCCGCCCGCCGACCCTCGAGCTGCCCCACCAGCTCGCCAGGCTGGCCGGTGTGGAAATGGTCTCGCCGCCACTGGAAATCTTGAATCATCTCAACGAACCCGGAGACACCGCTGCGATTGCCGACTGGCTACGCCTCGAGGCCCCCACCGCCGAGGTTGCCCTCCTCACCCTGGAAACCCTTACCCTGGGCGGGATGATTCCAGCTCGGCGGGTCTCGGATAGCCTGGAGGACGTGCTGGGGCGGCTCGAGGTGCTGCACCAACTCAAGCGGGATAATCCCAGCCTGCGGATTCTGGCCTACGGGGTAATCGTGCGGGTGGCCCACGACAACGACCCGCTCGAGGAAAAACCGTACTACGGTCAGTGGGGGGCGGGGCTGCGCAAGGTTTCGGAGTGGATAGACCGCGTGGAGCGCGGTGGGTCGCAAAGCGAACTCGACCATGCCCGCATCGCCGTACCGCCCAAGGTTTTGGAGGATTGGCTGGCGACCCGCGAGCGCAATCACGCCCTGCACCAGGCCGCCATAGATTTATTGAACCAAGGTGTGCTCGAGCATCTTAGTCTGACCCTCGACGACACCGCGCCCTATGGCCTGGCAGCGAGGGATAGGAGGCGGCTCGAGGCCAGAGTGGACGAACTCGGTTTGTGGCCTCGAGTCGAGGTCTATCCTGGTGCCGATGAGGTTGCGGCAACCCTGCTGGCACGGGCTTTGGTTGACCCCTCAGGGCCTAAGCCCAAGGTGTTCGTGCGCTACCCCAGTGGGTTAGCCGAACAAGCCGAAATGCTCTACGAAGACCGCCCACTGGGAGAACTGCTCAAGGCCCATTTGCGAGCGGCGGGCTGCGCCCGAGTACCGGAGGTGAACCAGGCCGATTTTGTGCTCGCGGTCAATGCGCCTGCTCACCGCCAGGGCCACCGCGAACCCGACCTGGTTCATGTAGATACCGCCGCGCGCAACCTGCCTGAGTTTGTAGACCGCCTCCGGGAGGACGAAATCGCGGGCCGAAGAATCGCCGTCGCAGACGTAGCCTATGCCAACGGAGCAGAAAACCGCTTTACCAAGCTGCTGCTGCAAGCCATCCATCCGGCAAAACTGGCTGGCTATGCAGCCTGGAATACCGCCGGAAATACCCTGGGTAGTGCCATCGCTACCGGAGTCTGTGCTCTGCACGGTTCCGACGGCATAGCCCTGGCCGAGGCCAACTTCTCGCGCCTGGTGGACGACTGGCTTTACCAGGGACGGGTGCGGGCCGAGGTACACCAGGCGCTGAGCGAAGAACTCGGTCGGCCTCCCGACCCCTTCGATTTGGGCGATTTCAAACTGGGGGCCGAGATGCATCTTCAGCAGCACATGACCCCACTGGTGCAAAAGCTCTGGCAGGAACACTTCGCGCCCAGTTTGCCGGGGGTGGGCCTCGAGCTGGGCCGAGCCAAACTGGCCTGGCCGCGCCTATTCACCGGGGTTTTCCCCGTCAGGTTAACGCCCTCTCCCCTTGTGGGGGGTGAGGGATGATCGCCGCCCTCGACATCGGTGGAACCAAGCTGTTAGCGGCATCGGTGCAGGAGGGTCGGATATTACAGGGCAGGCAGGCTCCCACCCCACAAGACCGAAGCCCCCAGGTCGTGCTATCGGTGGCCCTCGAGCTGCTGCGATTATTTCTGCCCGGCGCCAAAGCCCTGGGGGTGGCTGCCACCGGAACCGTGCGAGATGGCAAAGTTACCGCGCCCAACCAGCAAACCCTGCCCTGGACAGAGCTAGACTTGCAGGAAATGCTGCATCAAGCCACCCGCCTGCCCATCTTCGTGCTCAACGATGCCGATGCTGCGGCCTGGGGTGAGGCCCGCTTTGGGGCCGGGCGGGGCTGCGCCAATTTTCTCTTCGTCACGGTTTCGACAGGCATCGGCAGCGGGCTAATTCTCGAGCATCGGCTGCATCAGGGCTCGGAACTGGGTTTTACGCGGGTAGCCGCCGGAGCCTTTCTCGAGCACCTGGCTTCTGGCAAAGCCCTCGATGAGTGGGCCAGAAAGCGCGGCTGGAAAGGGGCGGCTGAAGTAATAGAGCGGGCCTCGTCCGACCCCCAGGCCGCAGACCAACTCGACCAGAGTGCCCGACTGCTGGCCGAAAAGCTGCTCGACTTGAGGGTGGTGCTGGGCCTGGAAAGGGTCGCGGTGGGTGGAGGCTTGGGCTTGAGGAAAGCCTATCTCGAGCACCTACAAAACTTGGTTGGGCCAAGCTTGCCCATAGAAGCCGCCCAACTGGGCGCAGAGGCCGGTCTGATTGGGGTCGCCGACTGGGCCGAGCAGGGGCTAGATGCCCAGATGGCCGATACCAGCGCGGGTTGAGGGCTTGCCGATGAGGAAATTTGGCTATGAATGAACTAAGCGGCACGGTGGTCACCCCCACCCTGAGCTATCCCGGCAGGGTTCGCTGGGACACCCACATAGAGGCCGTCGAGGCCGCGTTAGGTCAGCCAGGAGGCTATATTCTGCCGGGCTTTATAGATCTGCACGTTCATGGCGGGGGTGGAGCAGACTGCATGGAGGGGGCAGAGGCTACCCGCCAGATGGCTCGTTTTCATGCCCAGCACGGGACGGTAGCCCTGCTGGCGACCACCGTTACCGCACCTCTGGGCGACCTCGAGGCGGCCCTGGCGGGCATCAACCAGGTCATCCAGAATCCCGGCCCCGGCGAGGCCAGGGTGTTGGGCGTACATCTGGAAGGCCCTTTCATCAACTCCAGTAGGCTGGGCGCACAGCCGCCCTATACCATCCCCCCCGACCTGGGAATAATGCGTCACCTGATGTCGCTGGCCCCTATCCAGGTGGTCACGTTGGCCCCGGAGTTGCCTGGCGCTTTGGCCCTCATCCGTTTCCTGAGCGAGGCCGGGATACGGGTGCAGATGGGCCACACCGGAGCTAACTATGCCCAGGCCAGAGCGGGCTTCGAGGCCGGAGCCCAGGGCTTTACCCATTTTTTCAACGCCATGACCGGCCTGCACCACCGCGAGCCGGGCGTGGTTGGGCTGGGGCTGGAAAAAGCCTCTTTTGCCGAAGTGGTAGCCGACGGGTTGCACGTACACCCAGCAGCAGTACGAGCCATCTGGAAGGCCATTCCCCAGCTTTATGCGGTTACCGACGCGGTGGAAGCCGCTGGAATGACCGAAGGGAAATATCGTTTGGGACGACACAGTGTGTACAAAAAAGCGGAAGGGGTGTTTCTGGAGGATGGAACCCTGGCCGGAAGCTCTCTGACCCTCGACCAGGCCGTGCGCAATCTGACCGATTGGGGTCTGAGCTTGGGCGAGGCTGTAGAAATGACTTCTGGGCGGCCCGCCCGCTATCTTGGCCTGGAAAACCTGGGAAGCCTCGAGGCTGGGATGGCAGCGGATATAGTCGTGCTCAACGAGCATCTCGAGGTCGAGCAGGTATACCTTGGAGGCCAAGCCCTCTCCTCTAGCGAAGAATTTGGAGCCTGATAATGCGCGCTGATGAAACCAAAATGTACCGCGAAGCCCTACAAGCCCCCGCCGTGGTCGAGCGTCTGCTGCGCGAAAACCAGAACGAGGTGGCCTCGCTGGCAGCTTTTTTGCGGCGCAACCCGCCCCCCTTTGCCCTGACCATAGCCAGGGGCAGCTCCGACCACGCCGCGCTATACGGCAAATATCTACTGGAAAGCCTGCTGGGAGTGGTGTGCAGCAGCGCCATTCCCTCAGTGACAACGGTCTACGGGGCCAATCTGGGGGTCAATAAAGCCCTAGCGATTGCCCTTTCGCAGTCGGGGGAAAGCCCCGACCTGATTGAAGTCACCCATCAGGCCAGGCGGGCGGGAGCCCTTACGGTGGCCTTCGTCAACAAAGCGAGCTCGCCGCTGGCCCAGGCCGCCGAGGTGGTGTTTCCGCTCTGGGCCGATACCGAGGAGGCCGTGGCCGCCACCAAAAGTTATCTGGCGACCTTAGCTGCCTTAGCCCAGTTGGTGGCCTACTGGTCCGAAGATAAAAGCCTCAAGGAGGCCCTCACACTGCTGCCAGAAGCCCTGTATAAAGCCGCCGATGCCGACTGGAGCGGGGGCTTGGAACCATTAGTGGAAGCTGACAGCAGCTTGGTGGTGGGACGAGGCTACGCCTTTGCCATCGCCCACGAGTTGGCCCTCAAGTTCAAGGAGACCAGCGCCCTCCACGCCGAGGCCATGTCGGGGGCGGAACTCCTGCATGGCCCGGTGGCCCTGGTAGAGACAGGTTTCCCGCTTTTGTTGCTGGCTCCGCGTGACCGGCCTTTGTCTGGGATGCTGGGGCTACTCGAGAACCTGCGCACTAAAGGAGGCCATCTGCTGGTTGCCTCCTCCGAGTCCAGCGCCCTGGATTTGGCCCATACCCCACTGCCTTTGCCCATCAAGGTGCATCCCGTGCTGGACTCACTTTTGCTGGCTCAGGCCTTCTACCCTTTTGCGGCCCAGCTATCCGTAGCCAGGGGCTTCAACCCCGATGCCCCGCGCAACCTCTCCAAAGTCACGCGAACGCGCTAGAGCAGTTTTCGCAAAGAATCCCTGGACAAACTCATTTAGCGAATATAAAAGTAGGTTTCGCTTACGTCACGGATTCTCGAGCGGCTATCGCGCAAATAGATCGAAGTCTGGCGATCCCAGGTTTCGTAGGTGTAGATGCCACCAAACACGAACCCGGCTGGATAAGGGCTGTCGGTGTAGATGGCCCGAACCCGCTCGAGGCCACGTGGGGGACGCAGTTGAAAGCCAAAATTGGGATTACCCTGAGGGCCAGCCAGGGTATAGCTTCCAGCTTGCAGATAGTAGTGGCTAAACTCGTAGGTTTCCCCACTGGGGTCAATGGCAACCAGGGCCACGTAGCCAGGACGGTTGAGGGTGAGGTAAAAGCGCACGTATTCGCCCACGAAGTAGTTCGAGCCTTGCCCACGGTCGGGTTCCAGACGCACGATGGTGGGGGTTAGTTCGTAGCCGAAGCGGGCCGAGATCACCAGATTGGGGCGGGCGGTGATGGTGCAAGCCGACAGCAATCCGGCCAGAACCAGTAAAACCAGCAATCTTCGCATCTAAAGCCTCCTGGCCCAAGTCTATGCGCCAAGCTGAACTTAGACTGAAACCCTGGCTAAAGCAGGCTTTAGACTTAGTGGTTTTCACACTGGGCTTCTGGCAGAAGTCGCTGATAGCCAAGTCTTGCAGGTCAATCCAAAACAACCTGTGGGCACTTTGGCAAGCGGTTTAAAGGCATCATAGAGGCAGCAAAGTGGCTACGGGAGCAAAGCTCAACCGGTGCGCTGCACAAGGGCCGAGCTGAGTGAGGGCCTCGAGGTGGGCGGTGGTTGCGTAGCCCTTGTGCTGGGAAAAGCCATATCCTGGAAAGGTTTGCTCCAGCACCAACATATAGCGGTCTCGAGCCACTTTTGCCAGGATGCTGGCGGCAGCAACGCTGGGGCTGTCGCGGTCAGCTTTGGCTGGGGCCAATAGAGGCAGAGGGGTGTCTAGCTTCAGATAGTCGGTCAGGAGGGCTTGAGGAGGTATCTGAAGTTGTCGTAAGGCCCGCTGGGCTGCCTGGTGGGTGGCCTTCAGGATCCCCACGCGGTCTATCTCGTCATTCTCCGCCCAACCCACCCCCCAGGCCAGGGCCGTGGTATGCACCTTCACCTCGAGGCGCTCCCGCTGAGCGGCGCTCAAGGTTTTGGAGTCGCGGAAGGGATAATTGCCCTTCCCCGGCAAAATTACTGCCGCTGCCACCACCGGCCCAGCCAGGGCTCCGCGCCCAGCCTCGTCTACCCCAGCTACCCGCAAACCTTGTGCCCACCAAGTTTTCTCTGGAATGCTTGACTTCATGCTGCAAAGAGTCTAGAGCAAGCCATGCGCCTCGAGCAATGCCCAATAAACCAGCCCACGCAAAAATCAAACCCCTCCCAGACAGTGCTTCTTGATAAGGCAATTATGCCGTCCTGTTGTAGCTTCTTGGTCTTTTGTGTTTTGCTTTTAACTTTTGGCGTTCGACGTTTAGCCCTCTGCTTATAATCGTTCATTGCTGCGTGTTGTACGATTACCCCCGATGAAGACCCAGTATTCCGCCGATTATGTAGGGCCAGTACAGGTATTGGTGGTTGGGGCAGGGCTGGCCGGGTTAGCTGCGGCACGGGACTTGGCTCGAGCGGGGCTGAGGGTTCACCTGCTGGACAAATCCAGAGGGGTCTCGGGGCGGGCTGCTACGCGCTGGCTCGAGCTAGACGGCAAAACCCTGCGTATAGACCACGGAGCGCAATATTTTACTGCCAAGGGTGATGGGCTGCGGATAATATTGCCGGATTTGGTCGAACAGGGCATCGTGCGGGAGTGGGCTCAGGGTTTTCCGGTGCTCAGCGAAAATGGGATTGAGACCCGTACCTCGCGGCATCCTCGCTATATCTGCCCCGAGGGGATGAGTGCCTTGGGCAAGGCTTTTCTCAAGGGAATCGAGGACAAAGACCTGCATCTGCCCCTGGAAACCAAAGCGCTGGTAACTCAGCTCTACCGCAGCGAAAGCGATGGGCACTGGCAAGCCCTGCTCGAGAACGGCGAGATTCGCTCGGGTCATACCTTGTTGCTCAACCTGCCCGCCCCCCAGGCCCTCAAGCTGTCCGAGGAGTTTCTTAAGCCTGAAGTAAAAATGGCCCTCGAGGCGGTACGTTTTGCTCCCTGCTGGACGCTAGTGCTGGTACTGGAGAGCCTACCTTATCTAGACTGGGTGGGGCTGGAAATCAAACATCCGGTGCTGGCCTGGGCGGCCCTCGACCACACCAAGCGGATGGTAGAGGGGCCACCGGTGTTGGTGCTCCAGGCCACCCCCCAGTGGAGTCAGGAACACCTCGAGCAGACCCCCGAGGAGGTATTGCCGCTCCTTCTGGCTGCCGCCAGGGAACTGCTGGGCGACTGGGTGACGCGCTACCGCTTGGCGCTGGCTCACCGCTGGCGCTACGCCAAGCCCATCCAAATCCATCCCTGGCCGTTTTTGGCGCAAGACAATCTGGTCTTTTGTGGCGACTGGTGCGGAGGGGCCAGGATAGAATCCGCCCTCGAGAGCGGTTGGGCAGCCGCAGACTATCTGCTCAGACATCTCTCGGATTGA
This sequence comes from Thermaceae bacterium, assembly GCA_015478585.1. Classification (GTDB taxonomy): domain Bacteria; phylum Deinococcota; class Deinococci; order Deinococcales; family Thermaceae; genus Meiothermus. The sequence goes on from JADMIM010000019.1 coordinate 22,042, forward strand.
AGGCTCTACAAACCAGGTCTATGAATGTATGAAAATTCCATGTATAGATTAATATCCCGGTATGCCCCGACGGTTTACCCCCGACCCCTATCAGACCTTGGAGGTTGCTGACCCCCTCGAGACCTTGCGCACTCGAGTGACCCTGTGGCTCTTGCCAATAGGCGCTGGGGCGGCTTTGCTGGCCTGGGTGTTTTCGTTTGTCAGCCGCAGTCTCAATGCCATTGACCAGATCATGCTATGGCCCATGGCGGTGGGGTTTTTGGGATTGGAAATCTACCTGCTGCGCAACCCCTGGCGGATTCGGTTGGTCTGGCAGATTGCTCTGGGGTTTATTGCTGCTTACGAGATTGCCAGTGTGTTTTACGAAACCAGTTCCCAGCTTTACCAACACCCCGACAGCCTGAGTCCGGCGCTGGAGTGGTTTGCGATGGTCTACTTGATGGCCTTCGTGTTGTTGAGCCGCCGCCAGGCCCTTTATTTTTCGGCAGGCTATTTGTTAATGGGGATTATGGCCGGAACCATCGGGACATTTTTGAGTCCGCCACTGGGGTTCGCTGCCATTAACTCCCTGGCCCAGTTCTTGCTATCTAACCTGACCTATATCCTGCTGCTCTATATTTTTGCCCACCTGCGCCGTCACTATGCCCAAATGCATCAGATGGCCCACACCGACGCGCTGACCGGACTCATCAACCGGCGGGCCATGCAAAACCGCCTCGAGGCCGAACTCGAGACCCTGCGACGTGAGCCCAACAGCGTCTATTGGCGCAGACTGAGCGATAAAAGCACCCTGTCTGAGCATAGCTTTGCGGTTTTGCTGGCGGATATTGACCACTTCAAGGAAGTCAACGACCACCACGGTCATGCCGTGGGCGACCAGGTTTTGCGCGAGGTGGCAGCCCGCCTGAGTGGGAAGCTTCGCTCGGGGGATCAGATTGCCCGTTGGGGTGGGGAGGAGTTTCTGGTGCTGGCTCCCGAAACCGACCTGGCCCAGGCCCAGGCTTTGTCCCAGCGCTTGTTCGACTGCATCGAGACCAGCCCAGTGGCGGGCATCCAGTTGTCTTTGAGTATCGGTGTGGCCTGCTATCGCAAGGGTGACACCATTGCCGTGCTCTTGAGCCGGGCCGACGAGGCCATGTACCGGGCCAAGGCTGGGGGGCGGGCCCGCATCGAACTCGAGGATCACCCCAACGAAGAAATCAGCGTGGTGCACACCCAACCTGATACCGCCCTGACCTCGGAAAAAAGTGCTAAACCAGGGTGAAGCCGTTTGCCTGAGGAATCCCTTTCTGCAAGAGGTATATTCACTGTGCCCGTGTGGGCAGAGTAAATATACTCGAGCCATCCCAAGGGTTTTTGCGGAAACCGCGATATGCCTCCAAGAACAGTTCTACAACGCCTATCCTTCCTCCCCGACCTGCACCTGGTCGGTGGTGCAGTGCGGGACATTTTGCTGGGCAAGGAGCCCGAAGATCTAGACTTCGCCACCTCTGCTCCACCCCAAGAAACCCTACGGCTGGCCAAAGAACACGGCCTGGGTGCGGTTCCCACGGGCCTCGAGCACGGCACCATCACGGTTTTGATAAACCATCATCCCTACGAAGTCACCACCTTCCGCCACGACCTCGAGACCGACGGGCGCAGGGCCAAGGTGGTCTGGGGCAAATCTATCCAAGCCGACCTGGCCCGGCGCGATTTCACCATCGGGGCCATTGCCATGGATACCTCGGGCCAGGTGATTGACCCTTACGGCGGGCAAAAGGATTTGGATGCGGGCATCCTGCGGGCGGTGGGCGACCCTCGGCAGCGGTTTCGGGAAGATTATCTACGGGTGATTCGGGCCGGGCGGTTCGCTGCGCGGTATGGCTTGGAGGTCGAGGAAGAAACCCTCCAGGCCGCTAAAGCGGCGGCACCCGAGGTGCTTTCCCACGTCGCTATCGAGCGGGTCACGGCGGAACTCGACAAAGCCTTCAAAGACCCCACCCCTAGCCGCTTCCTGCGCTACTTGTACGACCTCGAGCTGCTCCAGCAGCTCATCCCGGAGTTCGAGGACACCGACTTGCTCTTGCAAAACCCCCGCTGGCATCCCGAGGGCGACGTGCTGACCCACGTATTGCAAGTGGTAGACCAGGCCCCGCCAGAGATACGCTGGCACGCGCTGCTGCACGACATCGGCAAGCGTGACACGGCCAAGTGGAAACCCGAGGGCTGGTATAGCTTCCACGCTCACGAGTTGGTGGGGGCCGAGCTTATCCCGCGCATCGCCCGCGATTTGCGCCTGCCCAACCACCTGCGCGAGGAGTTGCTGGTGACGACGGCACTCCACATGATTCCGGCTTTCAGCAAGCCCACCCCCGCCGCTATCCGCAAGTTTCAGGCCCAGGCCGGGCCACACCTGAAGGTGCTCGAGGCCCTTTTTCGTGCTGACGCAGGCCACCGAAGGGAGCCCAGCGCCTGGAAGTTCTTCGAGCCGCAGCCAGTTCCGGTACAGCCAATTTTGCAGGGCCGTCACCTCATCGAGTGGGGACACCAGCCAGGGCCGGAGTTCAGACGCTTGCTGGACGCAGCATTCGAGGTACAGCTCGAGACCGGCGAAACCGACCCGGAGCGGCTGTATCAGGCTGCCCAGAGAGCTAAAGACTGAAGGCTAAAAGCAAGATACCAAAGGGCCAAAAGCTACACCAGGGCAGCATGGTCGCCTCATCAAAAAACATCGTCTGGGACACGGCCTGTGTTTTTAGTTTTCAAGTTTTTGGCCCTTTGCCTTTGGCCTTGGACGTTCGACGTTTTGCGTTTAGCGTCTTGCCCTCTACTCTCTGCTAGGCTTTTCCTATGTCCACCCCAATTGCATTTCTCCACGCCTTTCCTTACGGCCCGGCCATGTGGGACGAGCAAGTTGGTCTGGTGAGCCATCGTCCCCTGCTAGTGCCGGATATTTTGGGATACGAGAGCTTCGAGGCCGCCGCCGCCGAGGTGTTGCTGGCGATGGATCAGCGCGGCTGGGATAAGGCTGTGTTGGTCGGGCTTTCGATGGGAGGTTACACCCTGTTTCGCCTGTGGAACCTGCAGCCTGAGCGCTTCGCCGGGATGGTGCTGGCGGATACCCGCGCTACCCCCGACACGCCTGAAAGCAAAGCCATCCGGGCCCAACAAGCCACGCGAATTCAGCGTGAAGGAATGGGCTTTTATCCCGAAGTGTTGCTCCCTAGCCATTTGGGCCAGACCACTCGAGAACAGCGCCCCGAACTGGTCGAACGGGTGCGGAAGTTCCAGCTCGAGGCCGACCCACACAAAACTGCACACAGCCTCAAAGCCCTTGCCAATCGTCCCGACTCGCTGCCGATGCTGGCTGAAATAGACGTGCCCACCCTGGTTTTGGTGGGAGAAGAGGATACCATCACACCCCTCGCCGACGCGCGACAGATGGCGCAGGGTATCCCCGACAGCCGGATGCTGATCGTGCCGGGGGCGGGCCACCTCAGCAACCTCGAGAACCCTAAAGCCTTCAATACTGCCCTACTGGGGTTTTTAGCCGAGTTGGAAGGGTAGCCCTACCTCGCGCACCATCAGCTCGCAGCCCCTTGCGAGCTAAGCCACAGTGCCAGCGCGTCTTCCTTAGCCAGCGGGGAAGCCAGCCCCAGGCGGTGCTTCAGGGCTTTCTCGGGCCAGATTTTCCCCAGCACCCGGCCCAGTTGGGCGCGGTAGGGCTGGGGAAGACTCAGCGAGGCCGACAGCTTGGCCCAGGCGGCTTCCTCTTGCCCCAATCCCAGCAGGGCCTGAGCCTCGAGGCCCAGTTTGCCCCCCTGTATGCCGGGGTCGGGCAGGTTGCCAATCTGTACCACCTGTCCCAGGGCCTCGCCCCATTTTTGCTGCCGGGCCAGGGCTTCGGCGTAGCCCAGTCGGGCTTGAGCCTGAGAATAAGGGTCGTGTTGGTTGAGGTAGGGGTGCAGGAGTTTTTCGGCTTCGCGGGCCGGAATCAACGAAGAGAGCAACAAGGCTACGTCCAGCTCGAGGGCAGCATAGCGGTCTCCGGGGAGTTTTTGCATCAACTCAGCTGTCAGGGCCAGAAGAATTTGGTTGGCCTGGGCCGAGGTGTGGTCACCAGTAAAAGGGGGCAGGTAAGGCAGGCCCGTATCGCGCACCCAGTAGGCTACCGCCATGCGAAACAGGGTGCGGCGGTGACGGTAGTGGGCTTCTTCGGGGCGCTCTTGCACCTCGCGCAGATAGACCTCGGCCTGGGCGGCTTGCTCCAGGGCTTCGATGGGCCGTCCCCGTGCAGCCTCGAGGATGCTGGCCTCGCTCTGGGCTCTGGCCCGGATAAAAGGGTCGGGGGTCTCGCGTACGGCCTGGTAGAGTTGCTCCTGGGCTCCGGCAAACTTGCCCAAGCGCCGCAGCACCGTGCCAAACCTGGCTCGCACCCGAGCGATTTCCTCGGCGGGAGCTCCGGCGGCCTCGAGGGCCTGGAGCCCTTGTCCCATCTGGGTCTCGGCCTCATAGACCTGGCCCAGGCGCAGCAATAAATCGCCCGACTGATAGCGGGCACGGCCCACCAGCAGCGCATCGTGGGCCACCTGCCGCAGGGCTTCCAGGGCTTCGGGGAAGCGCCCGGCATCCTTGGCTACCAGCCCCTGCCACAGCCGCACCCGGTCGGCTAAAAAAGGCGGGGTGGGCAGGTCGAGGGCTTGCTGAACGTAGGTCTCGGCCTGTATGTAGTCGCCCTGCCAGCGCTCCACCGCAGCCCAGACCAGAAAACCCTCGGCCCCCACTTCGCCGATGAGGGTTTGCGGCGGGGGCAACAGCTCGAGGGCCGCCGGGAAATCGCCCGCGTCTACCTTGGCCTCGGCGGTCTTGACCCGGGCCCAGGTCTGGGTGGAAGGGTCTTGCGACTGGGAGAGCAGCTCCAGCGCCTCGAGGGCCTCGGGGTGGGCATACTGCCCCAGCACGGCCCGGTAACGCACCACCGCCATGGCCAGTTTTTCTCGTTCGGCAGGGCTCCAACTGGCCGACTCGGGCCACAAAGTCGGAAGCAGCGAGAGCCTACTGGGGTCTTGCGAGAGCAGCTCGAGCAGGCGTTCCAGGCGCTTGGCCCCCAGCGCGTGATGGAGCTGGCGAAACACATCTTCCTTGAAGAAATCCAGCGCCGCCAGATGCAGCTTTCGGGCTTCGCGCTCGGGGACTTCGGGCAGCAGCGAGCGCAGGGCTGGGCGCACCTTGCCCTCGCCCATCGGGGTCAGCAGGGCACGCTCGGCCTGCGAGAGCTTTTCCAGCCCCTTGCCCAGGACTTTTTCCAAAAGTCCGGTGGGAACAGCCGGGTCGGCCTGGGGCGAGAGGATGCTGAGGGCCTGGAGCAGGGGGCGCAGGGTGGCATCTTGGGCCAGATTGGGGGTGCTGCCGTGGGTCTGGGCGGCCTCCAAGAGCACCAGCCGCGATAGCTCGGCGAAGTTACGCCCGGCCTGGTTGACCAGGGTTTCCACCCGTTCAGGGAGCAGGTCAGGCAGCCGGTCTTTGACATAGCGTCGGGCCTCGGCTCGGCTGGGAGCCGAAAGGGGGCTCCAGGCCAGGTTGGGTGGGGGTTCGGAGAGTCCGGCCAGAAAGGGAATCGTCAGGCGGCGCAGCAGGGGCTCGAGCCAAGCCGACAGCCCTACTGGGTTGCCTTGAGCGTCGCGCAGCACCAGGCCCCCGAGCTGTCCCTCTTTCTCGGCCCGCAGCAACAGCGGTTTGCCATAGGCATTGAGGGCTTTAGCCAGGTCGGAGCGCAACTCCTCCTGGAGGGCGGCTTGCAGGGCGTAGGGCTGGGTAGGTGAGAGCTGGGCCAGGGTGGTCTCCAGCTCTACACCGAGTTTTTCTGCCAGGGGATGTAGGTGTTGGGCTAGTTCACCCCCCAGATTGATGCTCAGGCTCTCGGTCACCGCGCGCTCCACTGCTGCCAGCAGCACCCCCTTGCCCGTCACCGCACCACCCACCATCACCACCTGGGGCTTTTCCCCGCTCCCTAGCCCGCGCACAAACTTGCGAAACAGCCGTCGCTTATCGCGCCCCAAGGCCCGCCGGGCCGACTCCAGCGCCAACTCCGAGGGCAGCGAGGGAGCCTCGAGGCCCACATCGCTGTAGAGGTCGGCCAGCACCTCGAACAACCGCAGTTTTTCTTCGGGCGAGCCCAGGTCTTTGTACAGGATGTTGCGCACCGTACCGGCTCGCCCCCCCCGCTCGGCGACAGCGGCCTCGAGCCAGCGCAGGCTGCCCTTTTTGCCCCGGTGGTCGCGCCCACTGAGCTTGGGGCGGAGGGTCTCGAGGTGGGCTTGCCAAAGATTAGGGGCGTAGCGCCCGACGCTGCGCGTGGCTGGGAGTGTACCCACCTCACTCACGGTAAGTACACTATACCCTCGAGCCAGCGCTATTCCTCAGACTGCAAATCGTAGAAGTCTATAAGCTCGTCCCAAATCTGCCCAGTAACCTTTGCCTCTTCACCGATGCGGCGGGTCTGCTCTTTGGTGAGCACCGAGGGGCTATGAGGCTCGAGGGTTCTGTCTAACACGGCTGCATTCATATTTCCTCCGCAGTTGCGTCCCAGAGAGCTTTTTGTCTATAGTAATTTAGCTATCCTGGATAATAGATCAGCACGACTATCCATACCAAGTTCGGTTAGCTCGTCACCGAACAGCGAGTATCTAGCCGGTATCCGAAGCCGATGCTCACTGAAACTGGGCTTCCTCCGTCGAGCCTGCCAGGGCTGCTGTAGAGGCTTTCCCGGCTGTAATCGCCATCAGCACCTCGTCGAAATAGCCCGCCCCCACCTCGCGTTGATGTTTGACCGCGGTGAATCCGTCGGCTTCAGCAGCAAACTCGAGCTGTTGCAACTCCACAAAAGCACTCATGCCGCGCTCCTGGTAGGCTTTTGCCAACTCGAAGGTGCGGTAGTTGAGGCTGTGCCAGCCAGCCAGGGTGATGAACTGAAACTTGTAGCCCATCGCGCCCAGTTCTCGCTGGAAGCTGGCAATGCTGGCATCCTCCAGGTTCTTGCGCCAGTTGAAGCTGGGTGAGCAGTTGTAGGCCAGCAGCTTGCCAGGAAACTCAGCCTGAACAGCCTCGGCGAACTGCCGCGCAACTTGCAAGTCGGGCCTGCTGGTCTCCATCCAGAGCAGGTCGGAGTAGGGGGCATAGGCCAGGGCCCGGGCCATGCAGGCCTCGAGGCCATTTCGGATGCGGTAGAAACCCTCGGGGGTGCGCTCGCCGGATTTCACGAAGGGCCGGTCGCGCTCGTCAATATCGCTGGTCAGAAGGGTGGCCGCCTCGGCATCGGTGCGGCAGATAATTATGCTGGGTACGCCCATCACGTCGGCGGCCAGGCGGGCCGCGTTGAGGGTGCGGATATGTTGCTGGGTGGGGATGAGCACCTTGCCGCCCAGGTGTCCACATTTTTTCTCGCTGGAAAGCTGGTCTTCCCAGTGAACCCCCGCGGCCCCGGCCTCAATCATGCCCTTCATCAGCTCGAAAGCATTGAGGGGGCCGCCAAAACCGGCCTCAGCATCGGCCACGATGGGGGCGTACCAGTAGCGCTCAGATTTGCCCTCACTGCGCTCGACCTGGTCAGCCCGCTGCAAGGCGTTGTTGATGCGGCGCACCACCTGGGGAACCGAATTGGCAGGGTAGAGCGATTGGTCGGGATAGGTCTGGGAGGCCAGATTGGCATCACCAGCCACCTGCCAGCCCGAAAGATAAATGGCCTCGAGGCCCGCCTTGACCATCTGCACAGCCTGGGCTCCAGTGTAGGCTCCAAAGGTGTTGAGGTAGGGGCGCTCGTGCAACAGATGCCACAGCCGCTCGGCCCCGCGCCGGGCCAGGGTCTGCTCCAGCAGCAGCGAAGGCCGCAGGCGAATCACCTCCTCGGCGCTATAGTCGCGCTGGATGCCCCTCCAACGGGGGTGCAACTCCCATTCCTTGTGCAGCTTATCGGCCTCGAGCTTCATTTCGGGGGTGAGCTTGCTCATGGTCATACCTCCTGGGTGGTCTCGAGTATGGGGGCCGGGGCCAGGCTGGGCAGGGGTGTAAATACCGATACCCAACACCTTGTATACTGTGCCTCGAGTCTAAAGTACACAGTTTTAGGTGTGTTTGGTTTTCTAGATACACCAAAAACCGATTTCGGCAAAACCTGTCTTTCTAGAGCGGTTTTCAGAAAGAATAGGGCTCTCCACTCGGTTAGAAAGAGTGTGTCAAGCTCATTTTTTGCCGCTACTTCTAGCGGCAAAAAATAGCGCACATCGCGATAGCGAAATTAAAGACTTCTTAAGGGCAGGTTAACCCGAACGATTACCTCCAAGAGCTGAGTATCCGGTAAGGTTTCTCACGAGGTCTGTTGCTATGAACCGTATCTATCTGTTGGCTTTTTTGGCGCTAACGCTGCTGGCGTGCAGCAAATCACCTGCCGGGAGCTCGGTAGACCAAACCCCACCCTCGGCTCCCTCGAGCGTCAAACCCAGCAGTGTCACCAGCAACAGCCTTATCTTGAGCTGGACAGCCTCCATAGATAACGTGGGGGTGGCGTTTTATGCAGTGTATAAGGGTGTGGATACCAGCAACAAAATCGGTACTACCCCCGCCAGCCAGACTTCCCTCCCCATCACCGGCCTGCCCCCCAACACCCAGTACACCTTTACCGTGCGGGCCGTAGATGCCTCCGGCAATATCTCCAACCCCAGCGAGGCCTTGACTATAGCCACCAGCGCAGCAACTACCGGCGACACCACCCCACCCACGGCTCCAACCAATCTGCAAGCCAGCAGCGTGACCACCACCAGCCTTACCCTGAGCTGGAGTGCGGCCAGTGACAACAGCGGAACCATCGCTTTCTACGACGTGTACGCCAACGGCAGCAAGATTACGAGTGTGTTGGGCAGCACGCTCAGCGCCAATGTTGTCGGTCTGACCCCCAACACCTCGTATAGCTTTACGGTCAAAGCCCTAGACCCCTCCGGCAATGCCTCTGTTGCTAGCAATGCCGTAGCGGTAACGACAATCAGCTCCGGCACTACCGGCGGGCCTACCGCCAATCAGAGCGACCTGATCGCCGCCAGCCAGAGCCACGATGCCAGCGCGAGCAAGGTTCGAGATGGCAGTAACCAGGAAATCTCGAGCTACCTGACCAACTTGCAAGCCCCTTTTACCCTGAACTTGCCCAGCTTTCTGGGCCTGCCTGATTTTTTCGGGCAGGTCGCGGGGCTGATAGGGGCTCAGAGTGTAGCGGCTCAAGTTAGCAGTACCCTGCCCAGAGGAAGCTGGGACTGCACCTCGGGGAACTGCGCCCAGACTGCCAACAACGACTACTATGTCAAGTGGAAAACCGGGAGCGCTCAGATTGCCGAGATTTACCTCAACTGGGACGGCTCGAGCCTTGGCCCGGCTTCCCCCACGGTGAAGGGCCATCTGGCCGCCGACCCCACCTCCAACATCGAGGTTCCGACCCATCTGGTGGGATATTTGAAGCTGGCCGGTAACAAACTCATGAGCCTCGATCGCAGGGTCAGCTATCCCCAGAGCAGTTGTGTCAGCAACAGTTACGTAATTGACGTGCCAAACAGCCAGAAGCTGGTGCTCAGCCTCAACCGAGCCGACGGCTCGAGCCTGCTGAAGGTCAACAACTTCGCAACCACCCTAAGCAGCAATGGCCTGACCACTCAGGGCGATATCGCCGCCAGCTCGGGCGGGGAAACCATCACCGCGACCTGGAACTTGACCACCAGCGGTCAGGCTCTTCAGGGGAGTTGTGGTCAGTACGGCGGGATTATCGCCACCAGCCTGAGCGGCACCGCCCTCACCAGCAACGGCAAATACACCCTGGATTTCACCGTCGGGGGCGACCAGTTCAAAACCAACCCCTCGGGCATTCGCTTCACCGACAGCGTGCTCAAGATAGGCAATGGCTCAGGCACCAAAACCGTCAACTTCAAAGGGGCCACCGACGACACCAATAAAAACTGTGTCATTGGGGACAACCTCACCCTCAGTTTTGCCGATGGTCAGACCACCCTCGAGCAATATCTGATCGCCAACCACAAAGCCCTACCCTGTAAATAGCACAGTTATACCCGCCTTCAAGATTATGGGGCTTTGCCAGGGGCAGGCCCCTAGCACGGCTGGCTTATTTTGAAGAGCCCTCTAAAGCCTTTCATGAAAACCGCTCGAGCTCGCGCAGCACGTATCCTGCCCCACGAATGGTCTGGATCAGCCGGGCCTCCCCAGCGGCCTCGAGCTTCTGCCGCAGTTGCTTGACATAGACTTCTACCACGTTGGCATCGCCAAAAAAGTCTGTTCCCCAGACCTTATCCAGCAGCAGTTGCTTGTTCATGACCCGCTCGGGATTTTCCAGAAAAGTCTGCAACAAGCGAAACTCCAGGCTGGTCAGGATCACTTTGCGGCCACCGCGCTTAAGCGTGAAGCTCTCGACGTTCATCTCGAGGTCGGCAAAGTGCAAGACACTGGGGGCCTCGGCCTGGTGGCGGCGCAACAGGCTGCGCACCCGCGCCATCAGCACGTCAAAGCTGATGGGCTTGGTCACGTAATCGTCGGCTCCGGTATTGAGACCCTTGACCTGGTCTTCGGGAGCATCGCGGGCAGTAAGCATGATGATGGGAAGTTTTTCATCAGCGGCACGAAAACGCCTCAAGACCTCGAGGCCATCAATACCCGGCATCATCACGTCCAGAATCACGATGTCGGGATAGCGGGCTCTGGCCTGGGTCAGCCCAGCCTCGCCGCTATCCGCCACATCTACGGCATAGCCTTCATACAAAAGTCCTCGTTTTAGAAAGCTAAGCACGCTGGAGTCGTCATCTATAACCAGGATGCGCTGCATAAACCTCCCAAACCCTGAACAGTTTTGGTGATTAAGCTGAATAACGGCTGAGTATATCTAGAGCAGTTTTCATAAAGAATAGGGCGGTTCGCTCCGTTAGAAAGACCCCACCAAGCTCATTTTGCCGCCATGAGTAGCGGCAAAATGGTGCAAACCGCGATAAGCAAGAGCGGTTGGCAAAAGTAAGGGCACATCCCATCAAACCAACGTCATCTCCAGGGTAGCTTATACAAAACTGCACAAGGGGCGTTCAGCGAACATTCAGCACAACCACAGTTCTTTTTCAGAGGCTATGCCTAATGTAGCTCTCGGAATGCGGATTCAACCGTAACCCCGAAGTCTTGACAAGGAGAAAGCCGTGGACTGGATTGTTGCGATTTTAGTAGGTGCGCTTATCGGTTGGTTAACCAGCTTGATGATGGGTACCGATGCCCGCCAGGGAGCCCTCGCCAACATCATCATCGGGATTGTCGGCTCGGCGCTAGGGCGCTGGCTATTTGCAGATGTGCTGCATATCGGAGGGGCAGCAGCTGCGGGCAGTTTCACCCTATTGGGCTTGCTGTGGGGGGTGCTGGGGGCTGTCGTGCTAATTTTTCTGTTGCGGGCAATTCGGGTGCTGTAAAAGCAGCTTTCTCAGAAATACAAAGGAGGGGTGCTCGAGTCTCAGGTTGGTCGGGGACACGGTAGCATCGAGTATGCGCGCGACTTTGATTCATAACCCCAAAGCAGGCGGGGCCAATACCCAGAGCACCAACGATCTGCTGCTCACCTTGAAAGCGGCGGGCTACGAAGCCTGGTATTCCCCTACTGAAAAACCCGAACCTCGACATGGTGCTGGCCTCAGCTACCGATCTTGTGGTCGCTGCTGGAGGGGATGGCACGGTGCGGGCGGTGGCCCAACGTATCGCTGGTCGGGGCCTTCCCCTGGCAGTAGTACCCCTGGGCACGGCCAACAACGTAGCCGGTGCGCTGGGATTATTGGGCCAGCCGCCGCAGAAAATCCTCGAGGGTCTAGCACAGCCCCACAAAACCCGCATGGACGCAGGCCGAGTCAAGGCCCCTTGGGGAGAGGATTTTTTCCTCGAGGCCGCAGGTGGTGGCCTTTTTGCCTCGGGCTTGCAGGCTTACGATCCTGAGGGCGAAAAAAGCATCCTGCGGGGCATTCAGGCGGGTTTACAGACTGTCACCGGCTTTCAAGCTCAGACTTGGCGGATGTGGTTGGATGGCCAGGCCCTCGAGAAGTCGCTGCTGCTGCTCGAGGTGATGAACACCCCGGCCCTCTCCCACCGGGTTCGCTTGGCTCCCCAGGCCGACCCCAGCGATGGACTGCTGGACGTGGTCACGGTGGCCGATACCGCACGGGTGAACGTAATGGGCTATATTGCTGGTCTGCTGCAAGAAAAACTGGAAGACCTGCCCAACGTAACCATCCGGCGTTGCAAAACCGTGTGCCTGGAGTGGGACGGCTCACCCTTCCACCTCGATGCCGAGATACATGCTCACGACCAGTCCGGTCAGATTGCGATTGAAATCTGGCCTGGAGCACTTGAAATCTGGCTACCCACATTGGCGCAAGAGACCAAGTCTGACTTTCAGGCTCGGCTACAAACTGCAACCGAAGAGTAGAACAATACAGATTGGTTTTTCCTCTACGCTCCTGACTAAAAAGCAGCCATGCAAGCGCCTAGGCCCGACCCCGCAGAAGCCCCTCGAGAAGTCGCCCAGTCCGGGGCTACCCCCACTCTGGCAGAGATGATGCGCATAGACCTACACTGCCATAGCGAAGCCTCCCACGACTCCCGTACCCCCCTGTCGAGCTTTGTCCAGCGCTGCAAAACCAGGGGTATCAGTGTGCAAGCCATCACCGATCACAACCAGGTGTGGGGGGCCAAAAAACTACAAGAGATATGCCAGGGAACGGGGCTGACGGTAATTGTCGGCGAAGAAATCTCTAGCAGTGAGGGTGAGTTGATTGGCCTGTTCTTAGAAGAGAAAATCCCCGCCGGGCTGAGCGCCAAAGAGACCATAGCCCATATAAAAGCGCAGGGTGGGCTGGTGCTGCTGCCGCATGGCTTCGACCCCCTCAAGCGCTGGCGGCTGCGACCCCAAGTGCTGGAGCACCTGAGCAGCCACATAGACATTGTCGAGACCTTCAACGCTCGCATCTCCCGACCGCATTGGAACCGTGTTGCTATGCGTTGGGCTGACCAGCATCAGTTGCCCCAAAGCGCGGGCTCTGATGCCCATACACTGGCCCAGGTGGGGGATGCCTGGGTGCAGACCCCACAAAGGCCGATCAACGGGCCAGAGGATTTGCTCGAGGCCCTCCGCGCGGGTACGGTGATGGGCCGGTGGACGCATCCGGTTGTGGCCTTCGCCTATAAGATATGGGACTTCGCCCACCGCGCGACAACTCTGCCGCCAACCTGAGCGATGCCGGTACTCCAGTGAAGGGCCATGGGCCCCCGGCAATGCCGGTACTCAAGGAGCGTATCATCCCGCACCAGTCGTAATTCTATGTACGGGATGTTCCTGGAAATCGCTTTGTGTAAGCTATACGAAAACCTGGGGTATATAGCCCCAGGTTTTCTCTTGGCTCCGCGGGTAGGACTCGAACCTACGACCATCCGATTAACAGTCGGACGCTCTACCAACTGAGCTACCGCGGAACGTAGCCCGCTCGAGAGCGAAAGCCAATATAGCAGAGCTTTCCACACATTACAAGTTCACACCAACCGGAGAACTGGGTAGACTATTGAGCACTAACTCGGGGTGAACGCAATGGCAGCAACCCAAATTGAAGGCCGTATCCCACCGCATAACCTCGATGCCGAAGCCAGCGTGCTGGGCTCGATACTGCTCGATAGTGAAGTACTGGACAGGCTCGAGGGCGCTCTGGCTCCTGAAGCTTTTTACAAGGAGTCGCACCGCAAAATTTGGACGGCCATGAGCCTGCTGCGCCAGAGGCGCGACCCGGTAGATTTGGTCACGCTCTCAGAGGAACTGCGGCAGAAGGGGGAACTCGAGGAAGTCGGTGGATACACCTATCTGGTGGGCCTTTCCGAAGCTACCCCTACCGCCGCCTATGCCGAGTATTACGGGCGTATCGTGGCCGAGAAGTGGACGCTGCGCAAGCTGATTGGGGCCACTGGCGAGGCCATGCGCATGGCCTACGACGAGGTGGGAAGCCTCGAGGACATCCTCGACAGCGCTGGACGAATGGTGCTGGAAATCTCGACCCAGGGGGCTAAATCCGAGTTTCAGGCCATGCGCGAGCTGGTTCACGAGACCTTCGAGCACATCGAATGGCTACACGAGAACAAGGGCCAGCCGGATGGGGTGCGCAGTGGCTTCCGCGAGTTGGATAGCATGATCGGGGGCCTCACGGCAGGCTCGCTGAATATTATTGCCGCACGCCCTTCGATGGGGAAAACCGCCTTTGCCCTGACCATCGCGCAAAACGTGGCCCTGCGGGAAAGTCTAGCAACGGCGATTTTCTCGCTCGAGATGCCCGCCATCCAGCTTGTCACCCGAATGCTTTGCTCGGAGGCCAGAGTAGACATGAATCGGCTGCGCCAGGGCTCACTGATAGACCGTGATTTCTCCCGCCTGGCTGATGTTGCAGGCCGCTTGGCCGAGGCTCCGATCCTGATTGACGACACCTCTGACATGACCCTGATGGAACTGCGGGCCAGAGCCCGCCGCTTGCACAGCCAGCACAAGCTAGGGCTGGTGGTGATTGACTATTTGCAGCTCATGTCAGGGCCCAGCACCAGCAAAAACGGCGGGGAGAACCGCCAGCAGGAAATCGCCCAGATTTCGCGCGGACTGAAGGGTTTAGCCAGAGAGCTGAACGTGCCGGTGGTGGCGCTATCGCAGCTCTCGAGGGCGGTGGAGGCTCGCCCCAACAAGCGCCCTATGCTCTCCGACCTAAGAGAGTCGGGTTCTATCGAGCAGGACGCGGATTTGGTGATGTTCATCTACCGCGATGACTACTACAATCCCCACTCGGAGAAAGCGGGTGTAGCCGAAATCATCGTGGGCAAACAGCGCAACGGCCCCACCGGAACCGCCGAGCTGCAATTCCACGCCCAGCACGTGCGCTTCAACGATTTAGCAAAGGACGAGATATAGAGCGGTTTTCATGAAGAAGCGTCCATTATCCTCGAGGTTTTTGTGTTAGGGATGCTTATAAGTACCCCCAAATCTGACTAGCGCTATATCCGCAGTTCAATGACTTGGTAAAGGCCCGTTCCTGAAAGCGCGAGCGTCAGATTCGGGGAACCCCCTAAAGCGCAAATCTATGGTGGAGATGCTTAACAAGCTCGTCGTGGAACCCTCCTGTTCCCTTCAGTCGGGGTGAATTCTTTTTACTCCTGCACACCTTCAGACTGCGCCCAGTAGCCGTCCCCTCACACCCTCTCCCCAAGGGCTTGGAAAACCCGCTCCAAAGCCGCCCGTAGCTCATTCGGGCGCGGCAAAATCGAGACCGCGTCATAGAGTCTGCGGTTCATCGCGCCCTTCAGAATGGCTTCACGCAGGTGGGCTGCTTTGGGGGCATGCTCCCGCATTACTGTCTCTACCAGCGCGAAGGCCTTTTCGTCGTCCACCACCTCGCTCAACAGGCTCTCGAGCGAAAGCGGCTTGGTACGGCCCTCATTCGAGTGCTCAAGCACCCAGCGATAGCTTCCCGAGCCCACCTCAAACATCTCCTGGCTCCCTGGAAGTCGCACCTGCGCGGTGGTGTTGGGGGGAACGGTGAGGTTTAGCTCGAGCTGACCCCCCTCGAGTTTCCACCTGACCTCAGCAAGACCATAAGGAGTCTTGTGACGGGCACCGGCATGGCTCAACCCACCCCCGATGTTGGGAGCAATCTGGAGTCGGCGATAACCCGGCTCCGATGGGGCCAGACCAGCCACCGAGCGGTGCAGCCAATCGGCCACCGCGCCGAGGGCATAGTGGTTAAAGGAAGTCATCTCTCCAGGGTTGATCGAGCCATCCGGCAACATGCTGTCCCAGCGCTCCCAAACCGTGGTGGCCCCCATCGTGACCGGATATAGCCAGGAGGGGCACTCGGTCTGGGTCAAGAGGCGGAAGGCCGCTTGTGGAGCCCCGATATGGCACAGCGCATCGCAGATTAAAGGGGTTCCCACAAAGCCGGTGCTGATGTGATAGCCGCTCTCGCGCACCAATGCCAACAAGCGCTCACCCGCGTGTTGGCGCTGGGCAGGTTGCAAGAGGGCAAACTCGAGCGCCAGTGCATACGCGGTTGGCGCATCGCTCATCATGCGCCCGTTAGGTGTGACGTATTCGCGGGCAAAGGCGGTGCGAACCTCGTCGGCCAGGGCGAGATATTTGGTTTCATCCTGGCTGTAGCCCAGCACCCCAGCGGCTTTGCCCAACAGCTCAGCCGAGTGCGCAAAATAAGCCGTTGCCACTATGGCCGGATGGGTTTTGGCAGCACCGGGTCGGTCAGGCGGTGCGGTAGGGTCTAGCCAGTCGCCAAACTGCATTCCTGTGTCCCATAAGCGGTGCTCTCCGGTCAGCCGAGCCAGGTAATCTACCCAGGCTTTCATGCTCTGGTACTGAGCTGCCAAGATTCCCTCGTCCTTGTAGCGCTCATACAGAACCCAGGGCACCACGGTAGCCGCATCGCTCCAAGCGGCGGACGGCACGTGCCCAGTAGGTAGCACGTTGGGCACGATGAAGGGCACGATGCCCTCGGTGTTCTGCTCGGCAACCAGGTCGGCCAGCCAGGAGGCCAGGAACCCGGCACAGTCGTAGAGAAACGTGGCTGTAGGCGCGAAGACTTGAATGTCTCCGGTCCATCCTAGCCGCTCGTCGCGCTGGGGACAGTCGGTGGGAATGTCCAGAAAGTTGCCGCGCATTCCCCACACCACATTCTGGTGCAGTTGGTTAATCAGGGGGTCGGAGCACTCGAACCAGCCGGTGCGCTCGAGGTCGGAGTGAATAACAACGGCCTCGAGGTCTTCCTGGCTGAGTTCACCCGGCCAGTTCTCGACCTCAGCGTAGCGAAAGCCGTGGAAAGTGAAGCGCGGCTCCCAGGTTTCTAGCCCATCCCCTCGTAAGGTGTAGCGGTCGGTAGCGCTAGCGTGGCGCAGAGGCCGCGTACCAAGTTCGCCGTTCTCCAACACTTCAGCGTGGCGCAGGGTCACGCTGTGGCCCGCCTGGCCCCGCACCCTGATGCGCAAACGCCCCACCAGGTTCTGACCGAAATCCACCAAGGTCTTTCTTGAGGGGGATCGAAAAATCTTGGTCGGATGGATGGTCTCAGTGTGGCGCACCGGTGGCCCCACAGGTGCCAAGAGGGTGGCCAAGTCTCGCTCCACCAACATCACCGAAGACCAGACCGTGTCGTCAAAACCAGGCTCGACCCAACCGGGCTGCTCGAGCCGGGCATCGTAGGTTTCGCCCTCGTAGATGCCGCTGGATAGGATGGGGCTGGGGTGGGCTTTCCACTGCTTATGGGTGGTGATGATTTGAGTCGAGCCATCCTGATACTCGACCTCGAGCTGGGTCAACAAGGCCAGCTTGTCACCGTAGAGGTTGCGCTGCCCACCGCCAAACCCCAAGCGCCCGCGATACCAGCCATCCCCAAGCAAGGCCCCGATAGCGTTATGCCCTGGGTGCAGCAAGTCGGTCACGTCGAAGGTTTGATAGCGCAGACGATGGGAATAGCTCGTCCAACCTGGAGCCAGCACATGATCGCCGACGACCTTGCCGTTGAGATACGGCTCATACACTCCCAAAGCGCTCATGTACAGGCGGGCTTTTTTGACCGCTCCAGCCAGAACAAACTCGTGGCGAAGATAAGGGCTGGATTCGGGCTGGCTGGAGTCTTCAGGCCAGGCCGGGCCGACGAACTGTGCTTGCCAATCGGCAAACTCGAGCAGACCCGCCTCTACTACTAAAGGCATACTCCAGTCCGACACAGACCCGTCCTGGCCCCAGACCCGCACCCGCAGCCGCACTCGCTCTCGAGAGCGTAGCGGCGCGAAGGGCCAGGGTTGCAATACCGACTGCGTGGAGTCCATCCGCTCGCTGGTGTAGCTTCCATCAGCTCTGGAGACCTCAATTTCGTAGGCTGCTTGCTGCCAGTTTTGTAGGTCGGTTTGCACGATCCAAGAGAGCCGGGGAGTGCGCTCACCGATGCCTAGATACTCACGGTGATGCTCTAAGGAAAGCTCAGCAACAGATACAGCTTGAGTTGGGTTGGTCTCGAGGTCTTGAACTTGATCGGGTTTCATTCAAATTCCTTTTATGAAGCTGTGGTCGGCTCGGGACGTGTGAATTGTGCGGGGGTTTTGGGTCTGCGGCTACAGATATTCGCCCAAAGTTCTCACCCTCGGTTTGATGCGCTCGCGCACCTTACAGCTTTTCTCTCGACCAAGCACTTGGGCCATGACCCCTGACTCTCGACAGTCGTCTAACCCTTGACCGCGCCCGCAGCCATGCCCTTCATCACCATCTGGTTAAGCACGAGGTAGACGATCAAAGTGGGTGTCACCGACAAAGCCACCGAGGCAAAAGTCGGGCCCCAATCGCGCTGACCGTACTGACCCACAAAGCTCAACAATCCCGACTGAACCGTGCGCAGGTCGGGGTTGTTGATGAAGGTAAGGGAAACCAATAGGTCGTTCCACATGAAGAAGAACTGCACCACTGCCACCGTCACCACCGCATTGGTTACCATCGGGAGGGCCACCTTGAAGAACACCTGATAGATGCTGGCCCCGTCCACGATGGCGGCTTCGATGATTTCCCTCGAGAAGGTCTTGAAGTAGCCGGTCAGGAAGAACACCGTGAGGGGCAGTCCGAAGGTGACGTAAACCAGTATCAAGGAAAGCCGCGTGTCCAACAGGTGGAGCTTATAGAAGGTGGTGAACAGCGGCAGCAATACGACCTGGATCGGCACCATGATCCCCACCAGGAAAAGCAGGGCCGTAGTGTCCTTGTAGCGCCACTGCATGATCTCGATCCCGAAGGCGGTCGAAACCCCCAGCAGGATCACGATCAGGAGCGAGGGAAACACCGCCAACAGGCTGTTGACGAAGTAAGTGCTCATGTGGCCTTCGGTCCAGGCCCGGAGGTAGTTTTCCCAGTGCAGGCTCTGCGGCAAGGCCCACATCTGATAGGTGGTGAACTCGAGGTTGCCCTTAAGGCTGGACATATAGATCCAAAACACCGGATAAAGGGCCAGGAACACAATTAACAGCACCAACAATGTCAAGGGTAAATTGGAAAGCCATTTGGAGAACCTGCTCGAGGCTTTGGGGCTTTGCGTCACTCGACTTGGTGCAACCGTCTTGTTCATTAGGTCACATCCTTGCGCGCACGGCGGAAAATCAGCAAGGTGACAATCAAGCTCTGCAAGGCCAGCATCAGTGCTACCGTACTGCCGTAGCCGTAGTCACTGTAGGTAAAAGCCACCTTTTGGAAATAGAGCGTGAGCGGCATGGTCGAAGTTCCGGGGCCACCGCCGGTCAGGGCCATAATGGAATCGAAGACTTTGAGAGTTCCATTTAGGCTAAAAATCAGCGAGGAAATCATGATGGGAAAGATCAGCGGAACCACCACGAAGCGGGCCAGGTTCCAGCCTTTGGCCCCGTCCAAACGGGCGGCCTCCAAGACCTCTTCGGGGATCTCTACCAAACCGGCATAAAGCAGCACCGCGTAGAACCCCATGGCCTTCCAGATGTCCATAGCCGCGATGACCCAGAAAGCTGTCCCTGCCTGCCCCAGCCAGGCCTGCACCAATGAGTCCAGGCCCACTCTGTGCAGGAGGCTATTGACCAAGCCGTATTGGGGAGCGATCGCAAACAGCTTGGCGAACATCTGCCCCACCGCCACCGTGGGGAGCACTGCCGGCAGGAACACGATCGTCCGCACCAGCACCGAGGTTTTGCGCAAATAGAATGCGTACAAAAGCGCCAGCAGCAACCCCAGTACCACCTGACCGCTCGAGACCACCAGGGCATACTTGGTGCCGAACCACAGCGCACTCTGAAATTTTTGATCCTGCGTAAGCTGGACAAAGTTGCCCAGCCCGACAAACTTGAAGCCGGTGATCACCGACCCCGAAAACAGCGTATATCCCAGCGACCAGATGATCGGGATGAGCAGAATCAAAGTGTAGAGCAGCAGTGCAGGCCCCACAAAGACCAACACCGCCCTCCAGTCGCGCAAGGTTCCTTGCATGGTTTCTCCCAAAAGGGTTAAGGGGTCAGGGGGACGTGTGTAGGAAAGGTCTTAGAGCCTATCGTGCTTTCCGCTCTGGAGTAAAGAACGATTTGCCCCCAACCTTCGACGCTCGACTTTCCCGTTCCCCTACACCCTACTTACGGAAGGGCTTTTTGCAACTCAGCCATGTAGTTCTCAGGGGTCATGTCGCCAGTCACCAACAACTGAACGTTATCGGTTGCAACCGCAGCCGCTTTAGCACTCATCTTCCCTTCAAACCAGAGGTAGGCGCTCTTGGCAGTGTTCAATTTTTGAAGGGTGGCCTTGGTCAAGGGGGACAAGTTAGCTGGGGTTTTGGTCACTTTGAAACCCGAAATCTGACCCATTTCGGCAAGGGCACGATCTCCCCAGTTGCTGAGCACGCATTTCAACACGGGGTCTGCGGCGGTATCGTATTTGGCGTTGAGCACCACGCCGATACCAGTATTGATAGACCAATCGTTGATGCTGCCCTTACCCCCGCGCACAACGGGGAAGTTAAGGAAACCCACGTTATTGATGTCCACCTTGTTCTTGGGGTCGTTGAAATCGCGCAGAGCCCAGCTACCCATGTAGAACATGGCCGCCTTACCCTGCATGAAGGTATCCAGGGCGGTCTGGTAATCCACGGTGTTGACACCCTGACCGAAGTAGCCTTTCTTGCCCATGTCCTGGATGGCCTTAGCAGCTTCTACAAAGCCCGCGTCAGTAACTTTCAGCTCGCCGCTAGCGACCCGTTCCATTACGTCGGGGCCGTACTTGCGGGCCACATAGCCGTTGATCAAACGAGTGAGGGGCCACTTCTGATCACCTGAAGCCGCAAAGGGCTGGATACCCGCCGCTTTGAACTTCTCGGCAGCCGCCATCATTTGATCCCAGGTGACGGGCACATTGAGACCTTGAGCAGCAAAGAGTTTTTTGTTGTACCAGAAGCCTTCGATATTGAGTTCCAAAGGCAGCGAGAGAAATTTCCCTCCACCGATGCTCTTTTGCAGCACCAGAGCCGCCGGACTTACCTTATCGAGGATACCTAGTTTCTTGAACACCTCCTCTAAATCTGCAACCTGACCGTTTTTATAAAGCTGAGTCACAAAGGAAGGCTCATCCACTGGGAAAATCGTAGGCAGGCTATTGCTCGCTGCCAGCAGTTGCAATTTTTGCCTGAGATCGGTTTGTGGAATACCTTGAGCTTCGTAGGTAATACCAGCGCCGGTTTGCTTAATGCATTCCTGAGCCAGTCTCCCAAAAAGACCGTGACGACCAGAGGTGGGATCCGCATCGTTAGCTAAATAAGTGATCTTGTTGTTTTGGGCTAGGGCAAACAGCCCGGACAGGCCCAACAACGCCAAAACTGCTGCTATACCAACTCGTTTGTTCATACGGTTCTCCTTCATAGTCCAGAGGGCTTAGGGTCGAGGGCGGATTCTTGCTCAGGCCGGGCTGGTGGCTAGTGCCGCCGTCCCGAAAGTGTGCTCAACTGCGAGGCTGGCAGCACCCCTGGCCCAGGGGGTGTAATCGTTGTCGTGCCAAGGAACAATGACAAAGTTGAGGTTCTGGCCCATTCCTAAGTACGCATCGGATTTGATACGGCGAAGCAGCGGGTCGAAGAAAAAATCGCCCATGCGTGAGCCTTCCCCCCCGAAGACGATCAGCTCCGGGTTCAGGGTGTTGACCAGATACGACAGGTGTCGGCCCAAAACTGCTCCAGCTTCGGCCAGTATGCCCCTGGCATCCTGGTTACCGGCCTCGACCAGCCCCATGAAGTCGTCCATGCTGAGGTCTCGGTACTGGGGGCTCAGTTCGCTGAACTGCTCGAGGATGGCAAGCTCTGAGGTGTAGGCTTCCAGACAGCCCCGCCGTCCGCAACTGCATAAGCGCCCGCCGGGGATGATCAGGTTGTGCCCGAACTCGCCCGCCCCGCCGCCCCAACCCCGGTACACCGCTCCGCCCACTACCAAAGCCGCCCCGACTCCACGCCCGATAGCCACAACCAGAAAATTTGAGGCGTGTTTACCGTGCCCGAACAGCCGCTCAGCCTCGGCGAAGGCATTTACGTCGTTGTCCACCCAGGTCGGCAGTCCGGTGGCCTTGGCAGCCAGATCGGCGATAGGCACGTTGTGCCAGTCGAAGCCCGAGGCTTGCAGCAATATCCCTTGCGCCCCGTCCACAACCCCCGCGAACCCCAGACCCATCCCAATCACGCTCGAGGGCTTCACCTTCGCTCTCTTGAAGAGCTTCTGGCAAATCTGAGTCACCTGCCGGGCAACTTGCTCGGGAGCGGTTTCCTGTACGGTTTCATAGTGGTGTGCGATCACCTGGGTGGATAAATCTGTCAGTACCGCGTCTATGTATTGGTCGTTGATTTTCATGCCGATCCCGTGATGAGCGGCATAGTCAACATCCAGAAACACCGGACGGCGGCCACCACCAGGGCCAGCCTCCCCCACGCTGCGCTCGACCAGAAGATGGTCGGCAATAAGCTCCGCCGTGACTCCAGTGATAGCCGCCGAACTAAGCCCACTGAGTTCGCTGAGCTGAGTGCGGCTTACCGGCCCGAGCCTGCGGACAAGGTTCAGGACAGTTCGCCGATTGAGCGCCCGGAGCGCACTTTGATCCCCTTTAGCAGACTTGGGTCGCATAACTATTTGGTTCCGTTTAGTTGGTTTAGTTTGTGAAACAACACGAGGTTAGCATCTCCCTCCTCCCGCGTCAATCCCCTATTCAGGGCGACCGGAGATACCCGTTATTAATCTATATTAATAAGCAACTACAGCATGGTTTCAAACACCATAACTAAAACCGTACCGATGCTCCTGTCCTAATCACTATCTGGGTTTCTCCAGGGGGTGTTGTTTCAAAAAATGAATAAACACGATTAAAGGCAGAAGCGAGGATACTTTCAAGAGTTATTTTGAAAAACATCCGCCAGTGGCTACCAGTGGGCCTACCCACCGAAATGACACCCAACACAATGAGGGGTTGAAAAAGCCCCTCGTCCCCTAGAAACAGGCACAGCAGACTGGACTAGAGCGGTTCCCACGAATACCCCGAACATGGTTTTTATCGAGGCCCTAGTCGAATGGCAAATCCTCGAGGCCAGTGGAAATGAAGTTGCACGGCGGGTTCTCGAAGCACGCGTCATGCTACCCCTGAGTATCCCCGAGCGTATTTGGGCGGAGGTTGCCGACCTCTATCCAGCGCAACTCGAGGAGGCTCAGACCCTACTCGAGCGGCACAACCTCGTCCGGTCTGGGGAGTTCGTCCACCCACTGTTCCGCGAGGTGCGGCTCAAAACCTTGAGGCCCGAGCGACGACAAGCTTTGGCGAGAAGGGCCCTGCAAGTATTCCAGGACGATCCTATGGCTGTAGCAGACTTCGTAAGGGATGCCAAACCGTCAAACAAAGAATCCCTAGAGTTGCTTCTCCGTTCAGCAAACTCCTTGAAGGACTCAATACAAGCAGCACGCCTCTTGGCCCAGGCGGTGGAATATGCCGAATGAGAAGAACAAGGGAAACTGGCCCTCCAGACCGCCCAGAGACTGAGGGGTTGGGATGACGTGGAGTTACTGCGCATGGCGAAACTCGCCGCAGAGTTAAGACCCGACGACCCAGAAGCCCAGTATTTGTTCACCTGGACTCTTGCCAATCAGAAGCGCTGGACTGATCTGAAGCAGGCTCAGGCCAATATCTCTGAGGAGATGCGCCAAGGCTTACCTTTGGTTGATCCATCACCTACATTTTTTGCGAACCACCCGAGAATATGCCCCGGCTATCGAGCTGTGGCAAGGTCACGCCGAACTCTTCTCGAGCAGTAGTCCAGACATTTGCGACGACGTGGCCTGGTCGCTTTATTCGCTGGGCAAATACCAGGAAGCACAATTGGCTGCACTGCGGGGTCTTGCTCAAGCTGAAGTTACCCCGGTACAGAAGTTTCTCTTATTGAATGCTCTGGGTAGCTGCCAGTCGGATTTGGGGCAGTTTGCTCGGGCCGAGCAGCATTACAGTGAGATGGTCGAGCTAGGCAAGACCACTGATGTCCCACCACGTTATATAAGTGCAGGTTTACAAAACCGAGCGATGGTGTTGATGCACCAAGGGCGATACCCTCAAGCCCTGCTCGATCTGGAGGAAGCCCTCAAGATTGCTGGGGAAGTGGGGGGCCTTACCTTATGCCAGCACTCAGATGCTCTTGGGCCGGGTACGAACCGACATGGGTGAGTATTCTCTGGCCGAAGAAGCGCTCCTGGAGGCTCGAGCAATTCTCCCAAACTTGCAGATGCCCGTTCGTCTGATTGAATGCGATGTGGATTTGGGTGGCCTCTACTCGACCTGGAAAACCCCTCATGCCAAGATTCTGTCTCGCAAATATGCCACAGAGTCGCTGCAGGCCGCTAGCTCGACGGGGGAAACGCGCTTTCTAGCGGAGGCTCTCGCTTGCCTCGCCCGCATCGAGATTGATGATGGCAATGTAGGAGCAGGACTTGATAATGCCCAGCAGCTCTCCGGCTCAGCCCTGGAGAAAAACCCCAGCGCCAGTCAGACCCTCAGCGCCCTGGTTCCGGGCAGCTACACCCTCACTCCAGCGTCAATCACCCAGCCTGGAACCTATGTAGATTCGATTTTTGCTGCCAACCCCACGACCGCTACGGTAAATGCCGGAGCCGCTGCCACCACCACCATCGGTTATGCCCAACTGCCCGGAAGTGGCAAGCTGTGGGTTCCTTTTACCACCTCTATCGGCGGCTATGCAGAGGCCCAACTGGCCTCGGGAACCAGTCAGCCCCCAGCAATCGCTTTCGCGGGCGGGGATATCGGACGGCTCGAGGCCCTGGTCTTCGATAAGGACGGCAACCTGTAGGCTTCGGATTTCAACTACTGCCATCTATTCCGCTATAACGCCAGCAAGCTCGGACAAATCGGTACGGTAGCCCCCGACCTGACTCTCGGCAATGGTCGCACCTGCGATCCCAGCAAGCTGGACGGGCCAAGCGCTATGGCTTTTGATAAAAACGGGAACTTG